>DATNHQ010000090.1:0-5037 GCA_035604915.1 Solirubrobacteraceae bacterium | reverse complement strand
GGCGCCGGCGGCGCTCAGGCCGAGAGCGACGGCAGCGGGCGCTGGCCGTCCTGCGCACCGGCGCCGCGCGTCTCACCGCTGACGCTGAGCTGCTCGAGGCGGCGGATCTCCTGCTCGCCGAGTGTGCGGGCCGGGTGCTCGGCGGGAAGGCCGGCGATCAGCTTGGCGATGCGGTTGCGCAGCTGCAGCGCGAAGTGGGGGGTCGAGGCGCCCATCAGCTGGCGCACGTCCTCGACGGTGACCTCGTGGGTGGGGGCGCTGCGGGCGGGCGACTCGGACTGGCTCATGGGGGCGTCGCCAGTCTAGCTCGCAGGCGCGGCGCGGCGGCTGGCGCGAGCGGCCGGCTTGTAGTCTGGCTACCGCGATGACCAACGTCACCACCGCGAACGGGATCCGCATCGAGGTCGACCGCGAGCTCTGCTTCGGCTTCGGCGACTGCGTCGACACGGCGCCGCGCGTCTTCGCCCTCGACGAGGACGACAAGGCGGTGGTGATCGATCCCGACGGCGCCTCGCTCGAGCGGATCGTCGAGGCTTCCCAGAACTGCCCGGTCGACGCGATCATCATCACCGACTCGGCCGGCGTCCAAATCTACCCCTGAGCGCGATCTCCTCCCGCTGCAAGCCGGGTTGCACGGGGATAGGCCGAGCGCCGAAGTGCCGACCGACGATGGTGAATGCGCATACCGTTGCGACCCGTCGCTGTTCTCGCACTCTGTGCGGCCGTGCTTCTGGGCGCACCGGCCCTGGCCGCTGCCGCGACCCACGTCAAGCACGCCGGCCAGGCCAAGAGCGCCAAGCCGCATAAGCGCAAGCGGGCGAAGACGCCGGCCACCGAGCAGGGGGACGGCGGCGCCGTCTACGCCGGCGGGGGCGCCTCGACGCCGCCCCCGACCGCCACCACCACGACAACCGCCACCACGGAAGCGAGCGGCGGGACCTCGGCGGGAGGCGCGAGCGCGCCGGGCGGCTCCGCCAAGAGCTCGACCGGCGCCGCCACGCGGGCAACCACGGGAAGCGCGAGCGTGAACGCGCCGAGCGCGAACACCGGCGCGACCGGCGTCAGCGGCCCACCCGCCCCCGTCGGACCCACCGGCGCGAGCGGCTCGAGCGGAACGACCGCGTCGGGCGGGGCGACCGCGCCCAGCGGCTCGACCGGCACGAGCGGGCCAAGCGGGGCGACTGGCCCGAGCGGCCCGACCACGCCGGGATCGGTCGCGAAGATCCTTCCCGACGGCCTCGCCGAGGCGCCCGCAAACGCCCCGCTCGCGGTCAGGCAGGCGATCGCCGCTGCCAACCAGCTGATCGGCCAGCCCTATGTCTACGGCGGCGGCCACAAGAGCTTCATCTCCAACGGGTACGACTGCTCGGGCGCCGTCTCCTACTCGCTGCACGGCGCCAGCCTGCTGGCTTCGCCGCTGGACTCGAGCGCGCTCGAGCAGTGGGGGTTGGCCGGCCACGGCGCGTGGATAACCGTCTTCACCAACCCGACGCACGCCTACATGGACATCGCCGGGATCCGCTTCGACACCAGCCGCGCGGGCGACCCCACCGGCAAGAACGGCCCGCGCTGGCGACCGCTGCTGAGCTCCAACACGGGCTTCGCCGCGCGCCACCCGGCCGGCCTCTGAGCGCAACGTCGCGGAGCGCTTGCGGCGTGCACTACGCTTGCGCTCAGAACCCGCAAAGGAGGAAGCAATGCCCGGTCTGACGGGACGCATGTCCACGATCGTCAAGGCGAAGGTCTCGAAGGTGCTCGACCGCGCCGAGGACCCCGCCGAGACCCTCGACTACAGCTACACCAAGCAGCTCGAGCTGCTGCAGAACGTCAAGAAGGGCATTGCCGACGTCGTCACCTCGAAGAAGCGGCTGCAGATGCAGGAGGCGCAGATGCAGCAGCAGGTCGTCAAGCTCGACACGCAGGCGCGCCAGGCGCTGGCGGCCAACCGCGAGGACCTCGCGCGCACGGCGCTCGAGCGCAAGCAGAGCGTCCAGACCGAGCTGCAGTCACTCGACTCGCAGATCGGCGAGCTCGAGGACCAGCAGCAGAAGCTGGTGGACTCCGAAGCTGCGATGCGGGCCAAGCTCGAGGCCTTCCGCACCAAGAAGGAGGTCATCAAGGCGCAGTACTCCGCCGCTGAGGCGCAGGTGCGGATCTCCGAAGCGGCGACCGGCGTCGGCGAGCAGATGGCGGACGTCGGCCTCGCGATGCAGCGCGCGCTCGACAAGACCGAGAACATGAAGGCCCGCGCCTCCGCGGTCGGCGAGCTCGAGGCGGCCGGGACCTTCGAGGACCTCACCCAGCTCGGCCCGGGCAAGGACGACATCGACCGCCAGCTCGAGGCGATCGGAGCCGGCGGCGCGGTCGACGACGAGCTCGCGAAGATGAAGGCGGAGCTCGGCTCGGGCGCCCCCGCGCAGCAGGCGATCGAGGCGGGTCCCGACGCGGAGCCTGCGGCCAGCGCACCGGAGGAGCCGGCCGAGGGCGAGCAGAGCGAGAGCGCCCAGTGATCGTCCGCATCTTCAGCGACGGCCAGTACCGCATTCCCGAGGATGCCCAGGAGCGCCTGCACGAGCTCGACAACAAGAGCGTCGCCGCGATCGACGCGGCCGACGAGGCCGCCTTCACGGCGGCCTACGCCGCGCTGATCGAGCTGATCCACGCCAACGGCGAGCGCCTGGCCGACGACGAGCTCGAACCGTCCGACCTGATGCTGCCGCCCGCCGACATCACGCTGGAAGAGGCGCGCACCGAATTCACCGGCGAGGGGCTGCTGCCGGATTAGCGCGCCGCGGCCGCTGCGGCGCCGCGGAGTTCGACTGCGGCCGTCAGGCCGCCATCAGAAGGGGACGCCCCAGAGCGGGAACCAGCGCTCGAGCTCCGGCTCGATCGGCAGCTCCTCGCCGATCTGGGCCTTCAGCTGGAGCTCGCGCTCGGTGTTGCGCTGCTTGTCGCCGGGGGCGGGCACGAACGGGTACCAGCTGCCGCGCTTGAAGTTGTAGATGAAGTTGATCGCCGACGCGGATGGCCCCTTGAAGGCGAACACCGCGCACAGCAGGCGCTCGCCGTAGCCGCCCGCCTCGATCGAGCTCGACACGCCGTTGATCGTCGCGACGAGATCCTCGACGGCCGGGTCGCGGATGATCACCCAGCGGAAGCCGAACTCGTCGTCGCTGGTCTCCACGGTCGCCTTGTACTCCCCGGCGGTCGCCCTGACGACCTCCTCGGTGTCCTTCAGCACGGCCTGGAAGTCGCTGGTCGCGAGCGCCTGCACGACGATCCCGGCGACGCCCGCCGAGGTGATCTCGTAGGAGCTCTCCAGCGTCACGTAGGCCGTCGACAGCGCGAACAGCCGATCGCGCTTCGCCGGCTGTTTGACGGTGCTTCGGCCCGCCAGGATCTCGCGCAGGCCCATGCTCGGCTCAGCGACCGGTGCTCTGAAGCTGTGCCTCGAGGCGCGAGAGCGCCGCGAGGCGCTGCTCGAGCGGCGGGTGGTCGGCGAACAGGTTCATCATCGAGTTCTTGGCCCGCGCCGGGACGATGAAGAAGGCGCTCATGCCCTCCGCCGTGCGCAGGTCGTTGCGCGGGATCCGCTCGATCGTGCCGCTGATCTTCAGCAGCGCGGAGGCGAGCGCGCTCGGGCGGCCGGTGAGGATCGCCGAGCCGCGGTCGGCGGCGAACTCGCGGTAGCGCGACAGCGCCCGCAGCAGCAGGAAGGAGATCGCGTAGACGAGCACCGAGACCAGGATCACGAGCTCGATCGCCTCGGCCTCGTTGCGGTCGCCGCCGCCGAAGCCGCCGCCGAAGAAGAACGCGAAGCGGATGATCAGCGCGGCGATCGTCGCGAAGAAGCTCGCGATCGTCATCACCATCACGTCGCGGTGGATCACGTGCGACAGCTCGTGGGCCATCACGCTCTCGAGCTCGGCCGGCTCGAGCATCTGCAGCAGACCGCGGGTCGCGCAGACGGTCGCCGTCTTCTGCGAGCGCCCGAGCGCGCAGGCGTTCGGCATGCGCGCCTCGATCACGGCGACACGCGGCTTGGGCAGGTCGGCCTGGATGCACAGGCGCTCGATCACGGCGTGCAGCTCGGGCTCATCCGAGGCCGACACCTCGTGCGCGCCAAGCGTGGCCAGCGCGATCTTGTCGGAGCCGACCAGCTGGATGCCGAACAGCGCCACGGCGATCACGACGATCGTGACGGCGCTGGCGCTGGCGGCGATCAGCGCGCCGACCAGCACGGCATAGAGCAGGCCGAGCAGGAACATCGTGAACACCATCCGGGCCTGGAGCCCGCCGTCCCGTCCGAATGCGCTGCGCTTGGAGGCCATCCGTTGATTGTCGCAGACGCCGTGGCCGCCACGGCCGCCTGCGCGCGGGCGCTCGACGGACGCCGCGTGCGACCGCGATAATCGCTCCTCAATGGCCTCTGTGCAGACCCTCTCTCACGTATACCCGCTCGGCAGCCGCATCGACGAGAACGGCCGCCTACAGATCGGCGGCTGCGACGCCATCGAGCTGGCCGAGCGCTTCGGCACGCCTGCGTACGTCGTCGCCGAGGACGACCTGCGCGCCCGCGCGCGCGCCTTCATCGACGCCTTTCGCGCGGCCGGCCAGGAGGACTTCGAGGTCCTGTTCGCGTCGAAGGCGTTTCCCGCGACAGCGGTGATGTCGCTGTTCGCACAGGAGGGCCTCGGCTGTGACGTCGCCACCGCGGGCGAGCTCCACCTCGCCCTGCGCGCCGGCTTCGACCCCGCGAAGCTCGTGTTGCACGGGAACGCCCGCGACGACGGCGAGCTGCAGGCGGGGCTCGACGCCCACGTCGGCCACATCGTGATCGACAGCCACGACGACATTGACCGCCTCGAGCGGCTGACGGCGGGCGCGTCGACGCGAGCGCCGGTGCTCGTGCGCGTCACGCCGGGGGTCAGCGGCGACACCCACGAGAAGATCTCGACCGGGCAGGCGGACTCGAAGTTCGGCATCGGCCTCGACGATGCGCCCGCGGCGATCGAGCGGCTGCGGCGGCTGGCCGGG
>DATNHQ010000089.1:0-35996 GCA_035604915.1 Solirubrobacteraceae bacterium | reverse complement strand
CTCCTCGCCGAGCACGCGAGGGCCGCACACGTCGACGTCGAGCTCTCCCCGATCGAGGACAGCGTCCACTCGTTCGTGCTCTTCGACTACCTGCCGGAGGCCGCGCGAGCGCTCGACGAGCTGGCGCGTTTCACTGCCTAGGGCGAAAACGCCCGATCCTCGCTCGTGCGGCGCGGCTCGATGTGCTGGCGCGGCCAACAGCGCTCAGCGTTGGCGCCGGGCGCTCAGTCCCGCCCGGATACCTCGATTGCGCTGCGCAGATCCGCGATCAGGTCGACCGGTGCCTCGATCCCGCAGGAGAGCCGCACCAGGTCAGCCGGGACCGCCGCGGCCGAGTCCTCCACCGACTGGTGCGTCATCGCCTGCGGCACCTCGATCAGCGACTCGACGCCGCCGAGTGACTCGGCGAGCGTGAACAGGCGCGTGCGCGCGGCGATGCCTCGCGCGTCGGCGTGGCGGAAGCACACCATTCCCGAGAAGCCCGGCCAGCGCACGTCGCTGACGCCGGGCAGCTCGCGCAGCGCGGCGCTGACGGCTTCGGCCGCGCGCGCGTGTGCCTCCATCCGCAGCGCGAGCGTGCGCAGCCCGCGGTGGACGAGAAAGCAGTCGAACGGGCCCGGGACCGCGCCGACGGCGTTCTGGACGAAGCGCAGCCCGTCCGCGAGCTCCGCGTCTTTGGCGATCGCAACCCCGCCGACGACGTCGCTGTGGCCGCCGAGGTACTTCGTGGTCGAATGCACGACGAGGTCGGCGCCGAGCTCGAGAGGGCGCTGGTTGACCGGCGTCGCGAAGGTGTTGTCGACCGCGACGAGTGCGCTCCTTCGGCGCGCGATCACGGCGGCGATGTCCACCACGCCGAGCAGCGGATTGGTCGGCGACTCCACCCAGATCAGGCGCGTCTGCTCGCCGACGGAGCGCTCGAGCGCCTCGAGGTCGGTCTGGTCGACCAGGTCGTAGCGGAGGCCCCAGCGCTTGAAGACCTTGTCGACGAGGCGATAGGTGCCTCCGTAGAGGTCGGCCGGCAGCACGACGTGGTCGCCGGCTCGGCAGACGTGGGTGATCACGGCGTGGGCGGCGGCGAGGCCGCTCGAGAAGGCAACGGCACGGCCACCCTCGAGCTCGCCGAGCGCGCGCTCGAGCGCGGCGCGGGTCGGGTTGGCCGAGCGCGCGTAGTCGTAGTCCTCGACGAACTCCCCGACCGCCCGCTGGGCGTAGGTCGAGGTCTGGTGGATCGCCGGGATGACCGACCGATAGGTGGGGTCAGGGTCCAGTCCGGCGTGGACCGCGCGCGTCGCGAACTCCATCAGCGCACCAGCGCCTCGAGCAGGTCGGCACGCGAAACGATGCCGGCGGGGCGGCCGTCCTCGATCACTATCAGCGCCTGGCGCTCGCCGACCAGAACCTCGACCGCGGCGCTGACAGGGTCCTCGGCCGCGACGGCCGGCAGCGGCGGCTCCATCACGTCAACGATCCGCGCATCCAGCAGCGCGGCGTCAGTGACGGCGTGGGCGAGCAGGCCGCGCTCGGCGACGGACCCCACGATCGCCTCGGGGTCGTGCTCGGACACGACCGGCAGCTGCGACACGCGGTGCTCGTGCAGCAGCGCGACGGCGTCGCGGACGAGCTGCTGGGTGTGGACCGTCACCAACGGCGGCACCTCGCCGCCGGCCGTGCGCTTGCGCAGGACGTCGCCGACGGTGCGCTCGCCGGAGCGCTCGATGAAGCCGTACTCGGTCATCCAGGCGTCGTTGTAGATCTTGCTGAGGTAGGAGCGGCCGCCGTCGGGCAGGATCACGACGACCACCGCGTCCGCGTCCTCGAGGCCGCGGGCGACCTCGAGCGCCGCCCAGGTCGCCATGCCGCCCGAACCGCCGGCGAGGATCCCCTCGACCAGCGCGAGCCGGCGCGTCATCAGGAAGGCGTCGCGGTCGGACACGGTGATGTAGCGGTCGATCACCGAGGGGTCGAACGTCTGCGGCCAGAAGTCCTCGCCGACGCCCTCGATCAGGTAGCCGTGAACATCCTCGGGGGATGCGGCGGTGAAGATCGAGCCGACGGGATCGACGCCGATGACCTCGATCGACGGCTTGCGCTCGCGCAGGTAGCGCGCGGTGCCGGTGATCGTGCCGCCGGTGCCCACGCCGACGACGAGATGGCTGATGGCTCCGGCGGTCTGTTCCCACAGCTCGGGCCCGGTCGTCGCGAAGTGTGCCTGCGCGTTGGCCGGGTTGGCGTACTGGTTGGGGCGGAACGCCCCCGGGATCTCGCGTGAGAGTCGCTCGGCGACGCTGTAATAGGACTCGGGCGACTCCGGGGCGACGTCGGTCGGCGCGACGACGACCTCGGCGCCGTAGGCCCGCAGCAGGTTGATCTTCTCGCGGCTGACCTTGTCGGGCATCACGGCGACGACGCGATAGCCCCGCAGGCGAGCGGCCATCGCCAGCGCCGCGCCGGTATTGCCGCTGGTCGGCTCGACGATCGTGCCACCGGGGCGCAGTTCCCCGTCGCGCTCGGCGGCGTCGATCATCGCCATCGCGACGCGATCCTTGATCGACCCACCCGGGTTCAACATCTCGACCTTGGCGAGCAGCGCGGGCTTCACGCCCGCGCCGAGCCGGCGCAGGCGCACCAGCGGCGTCGAGCCGATCGTGTCGAGGATCGAGTCCTTGATCTCGCTGCTCACCGGACGATCGTAGTGGCAACGCGTGCCGTCCGAGGCCCTGGTCACGCTCCGCGTGATGGCGGAGCACGCGCGTATCCTGACCCATGTGGGTCTGGTGGTGGCGGACATCCACGCCGCCGTCGCGTGGTACACGTCGGTGCTCGGCTTCGTGGCGCTCGCGCCGCCCGTGGAACTGTCGGCCGACAGCCACGCCGGACGCGTCGCCGCGGCGATCTACGGCGAGCGCTTCGGCAGTTGCAGGCAGGCGCAGCTGATGGCCGGCAACGGCGTGGCGCTGGAGTTGTTCGAGTTCGTCGAGCCGCCGACGCAGCCGCGTGGCGGCGAGTTCGAGTACTGGCGCGCAGGCTTCTTCCACATCTGTGTCGTCGATCCGGACATCCACGCTCTGGCCGCGAGGATCGTCCAAAGCGGCGGCCGCCTGCGCAGTGAGGTGCTGACGCTGTTCGAGGATGCTCCTAACCAGCTCGTCTACTGCGAGGACCCGTTCGGCAACGTCGTCGAGATCTTCACCCACAGCCACGAGCAGACGTTCGCCAACCGGCGCCCGATTGCGCCGCCGGCGTAGCGGCCACGCGCGTTGGGGCTGCTAGCCCCCGCGGGTGGGGGTGCGGCGGCTGCGCTCGAGGTCGCGCAACGCCTTGCGCGTGCGCTCACCCGCGACTTCGCCGACGCGCCCGATCGCCCTGATCGGACGCGCGGACTCGGCGCGTGTGCGTTTGGCCTCAGTGGAGAGCCGCAGCAGGATCTCGCTGACCAGTCCTGCCTCGGATGCCTGGCGCATACGGAGATAGCTGTTGGCGGTCATCGCTTCGCCCTCCTTCGGTCGAGCCCAACGGCGATTGAGCTCGCGACGACGATAGCACCGTTGCGGCGCGGCCCAGGCGAAAAAGTCGTGAAACTCGACGCTTCGGCCATCAGGCCCCGGGAGCCAGCGCGGCGGGCTGCCGCGGCCGCGCCGCAGCGCCCTGGACCCGCGCCGCGTCGCGACGGCCGTGCAGCGCGAGTCCGACCGCCTCGAGCGGGGCACGCGCCTTCAGCAGCAGCTCACGCAACTCGGCGTTGGGGTCCGACTGGACGGTGATCGCGCCGCCGGCGCCGATCGTGAGGCCGGCGCTCGAGTTGACGATCGTGCGGATCGCGATGCTGAGATCGGCGCTGCCGTCCGCCGCGATGTAGCCGATCGCCCCGGAGTAGACCCCCCGCGGCCGCGTCTCGAGGCCGTCGAGAAGCTCCATCGTGCGAAGCTTGGGTGCCCCGGTCATCGAGCCGCCCGGGAAGCAGGCGCGCAGGCAGTCGACGATCGTCGCGTCGGCGCGCAGGCGCGCCTTCACCGTCGAGACCAGTTGGTGCACTGTTGCGTAACTCTCCACTCCCATCAGGCTCGGCACCGTCACCGATCCGATCTCGGCCACGCGGCCGAGATCGTTGCGCAGCACGTCGACGATCATCAGGTTCTCGGCGCGGTCCTTCGCGCCGGCGCGCAGCCGCGCAGCCGCCTCGCGATCCTCGCCGGGCGTGGCGCCGCGCGCCGCCGTCCCCTTGATCGGCCTGGCCTCAAGCCCTCGCGCTCGGTCGAGCGCGAGGAACCGCTCGGGCGAGGAGCTGCAGACCTCGACCCCCGCCATCCGCAGGTAGGCGGCAAACGGTGCGGGGTTGATGCGGCGCAGCACCCTGTGCAGGCTCAGCGCGTCGGAGCACGGCGGTCCGACCAACTCGTTGGTGAGGCAGATCTCGTAGCTCTCGCCCGCAGCCAGGTGCGCCTGACAGGTTTCGATGTCGCGCAGGTAGTCGGCGGCCGCCTGGCGCAGGCGGAACTCGGACCGTTCGCCGGGCAGCGCCGGAATGGCCGCTTCAACGCTGCCGAGCGCCCGCAACCGGGCAGCGGTGCGCTCGGCCCACTCGATCGCTTCGCCGCGTCCGCGCGCGTCGGCGAGGGCGACGACATGCGCCTCGTCCGTTTCGTGATCGAACGCGATCAGACGGTCGGCGTAAAGCAGGGCGGCGTCCGGGACCGTCGAGCGATGGCGGTTCGGGCTGCCGCACTCGGCCTTGAGCTCGTAGCCGAGGTAGCCGACGAATCCGCCGCTGAAGAAGTCGCGACCTTCGCAGGCGTATTCGGCGTTGTGTTGCTCGAGCCAGTCGAGGAGGGGAGTGCGATGGCGTTCGAGCTTGCCCGAGGGGTCGCGGGTCGTGAGCACTCCGGTGGCGACGTCGTGGGTGGCGAGCAGCGAGAGCGCGCCACCGGTGGCGCCCATGTATGAGAAGCGCCCCATCCCGAGACGGTGACTCGAGCTATCGAGCCAGAACGCGGTTGGCGAGTCGCTGAACAGCCCCACGAAGGCGGTCTCGCAGGTCGGCGCGTTCCGCACGGTCCTGACCACCGTGTCGAGCTCGCGCCCGGGTGGGCGCAGCCGCGCTCCCGCGCCGACACGGGCCGCTCGCGGCATCGCCGGCGGCTGGTGGCGCGCCGCGGCGAGGCGGCAGAAGTTGCGAACCAGCGCCTCCCCCCATTCGGTCTCGACCGACTCGGGGTGAAACTGGACGCCCCAGTGCGGGCGCTCGCGATGACGCACCGCCATCACGGTCCCCGAGGAGGTGCGCGCGGTTACCTCGAGCTCGTCTGGCAGCGGCTCGTGCACCGCGAGGGAGTGGTAGCGGACGGCCAAGAATCCCTGCGGGATACCCGCGAAGAGCTCCCGCCCGCTGTGGTGGATGCGGCTGCGGCGGCCGTGCATCGGCTGGGGCGCGGGTCCGACGGTGCCGCCATGGGCGAGCACGAGCCCCTGGTGTCCGAGGCAGACGCCGAGCAGCGGCAGCTCGGCGGCGGCGAGCGCGTTGCTCGAGATCCCGAAGTCGCGGGGGCGGTCGGGTCGCCCGGGACCCGCCGAGATCACGACCTTCGAGAAGCGCTCCACGTCGAGCCGCGACCAGTCGGCCTGATCGTTTCGAACGACCTCCGGCTCGCGCCCCTCGATCAGGGCGAGCAGCTGGAAGAGGTTGAAGGTGTTCGAGTCGTGGTTGTCGATCAGTAGCGTCGTCATCTGGGCCGGCGCAGCGCGCGCCCCGGCAGCCTTGCACAGCAGCAGGTCGGGCCGCGTCCGACCGCCGCCGGCGCGAGTATCCCGAGCTGTGAGCGTCGAGCGGCGCCAGATCGAGTTCACGCCAGCGGCCGAGCCGAACGTCGCGCTCGGCGTGTTCGACACGATGCTCGTGGTGGACGGGATCCCGCTCGAGGCCCCACGCCACCTCGCGCGGCTCGCGACGAGCCTCCACGAGCTCTACGGCCAGTCGCTGCCGGTCTCCTTGAACGAGCGGCTCATGAGCGCCGCCGACGGCCACGAGCTTGCTCGTCTGCGCGTCGACGTCGCGCCCGGGGATCTCGAAGGGGCGATTCGCATCGAGCCCTTCGAGCGTGCGCTCGTGCTCGCCGAGCAGGACCGCGAGCTCGCGACGGTCAATGTTGCCGGCGGCTTTGGCGCCCACAAGCTGGTCGACCGCGCCTGGCTCGATCAGATCGAGGCGGCGGCGGGGGAGGGGGTGCGCGCGCTCATGGTTGCGCCGAGCGGGGCTCTGCTCGAAACGACGCGCGCGAACGTGTTCCTCCTGCGCGGCGGCGTGATCGCGACGCCGCCGCTCGACGGCTCGATCCTGCCCGGCGTCACCCGGGCGGTGCTGCTCGAGCGTGCGGGGCGGGCCGAAATCTCGTCCCATGAGCTGCCGCTGACGCTCGCTGACCTCGGCAACGCCGAGGCCGTGCTGCTCACCAGCTCGCTGCGCCTGCTCGAGTGCGCGCGCGTGCGCGACGGCCGTCGCAGCGCAGATGTCCTCGCGCGGCTCCGCGCCGCACTCGCGCCGTAGGCTTGGCGGCGTGGGCGCGACCACGACGCCGCTGGGGCTGGTCCTCAGCCACGACGACGAGGCCCCGCTCGGGCTGCTCGGCGAGTGGCTGACCGAGCACGGCTGCCGTTACGAGGTCCACGACGTCGCGCGCGGGCCCGTGCCGGCGCTCGGCGACCACGACTTCGTCGCCTCGCTCGGCTCCTCGCACTCGGCGACGGACGCCGAGCGCCCGTGGGTGGCCGCTGAGATCGCGTTGCTGCGCGAGGCGATCGCCGCAGAGGTGCCGGTGCTCGGGCTCTGCTTCGGCGGGCAGGCGCTCTCGATCGCGCTCGGCGGTGAGGTGCTGACCGCGCCGAAGCCCCAGATCGGCTGGTTCGAGCTCGGCGAGCGGGCCGAGGGGATCCCGGCGGGCCCGTGGTTTCACTGGCACTACGAGCAGCTCACGGTTCCTCCCGGCGGTGAGCCGCTCGCCCACAGCGAGGCCGGGCCGGCGGCGTTCCGGCACGGTCGCCACGTCGGCCTGCAGTTCCATCCAGAGGTCACGCTCGAGGTGATCGCCTCGTGGTCGCGCTCGGAGCAGCAGCTGACGAAGCTCGGCATCAGCCGCGAGGCGCTCCGCGTCGAGAGCGAGCAACGCGCCGCGCTCGCGCGCGCCCACGCGTGGGAGCTGTTCGGGCTGTGGTGGGAGGGGCTCGCGCGGCGCTGACCGCGTGACTCAGGCGACCCGCTGCGCGCCCGTGTAGACGTTGACGCGGTCGCCGCGGGCAAAGCCGGCGAGCGTCATCTTGCGCTCGGCGGCGAGCTCGATCGCCAGCGAGGTCGGCGCGCCGACGCCCACCAGGATCGTCGCGCCCGCGACCGCCGCCTTCTGCACGAGTTCGAACGCCAGCCGGCCGCTGACGCAGAGAATCGCGTCGCTCATCGGCACACCGCCTTCGCGCAGCGCCGCACCCACCACCTTGTCCATCGCGTTGTGGCGGCCGACGTCCTCGCGCACGATCCGCAGCTCGCCGACGGCCGAGAACAGCCCGGTGGCGTGCAGCCCGCCGGTGCGCTCGAAGGTCGGTTGGCGCAGGCGGTCGGGTAGCGCGGCGAGCAGCGCGCGCTCGACCGTGGGACCCTCGGCCAGCGGCGGCGCGTAGACCGCCACCTCCTCGAGCGCGCCCTTGCCGCATACGCCGCACGAGGAGGTTGTGTAGAAGCGGCGCACGCCCGGGTCGCGCAGCAGCGGTCCGGCGACGTCGACGATGTTGGCCGCCAGGTCCTCGGTCAGGCCGACCTCGCGCGGCCCGTCGATCAGACCTTCGCCGAAGAGGAAGCCGAGCGCAAGCTCCTCGTCGTGTCCGGGGGTGCGCATCGTCACCGCGAGCGGGCGGCCGTCTACGCGGATTTCGAGCGGCTCCTCCACGGCGACCTCGTCGCGGATGCCGTCGTGGCGCACCGACGCAACCATCCTCGGGCTCACCGCGCAGCCACCCGTGAGCGAGCCACTAGGAGTGAGCTGCGAGCGCGGGCGTGTGTGCCGCGGCTTCGCTGACCGGCCGCACGTCGACCGCCACCACCTTGTACTCGGGGCACGAGGTGTTGATATCGGCCGAGGGGCCGATCAGCAGGTTCGTGCGGATCTCGGGGAAGTGGAAGGCGGTGAAGACATGTCCCGGCTCGATCCGGTCGGTCACGCGCGCCACCGTCTCGATGCGTCCGAAGCGGCTGCGGACCGAGACGCGGTCGCCGGTCTCGATCCAAAGCCTCTCGGCGTCGTCGGGGTGGATCTCGAGCCAGTCGCCGTCGACCAGCTCGATGTTGGCTGTGCGCCGCGTCATCGTGCCGGCGTTGTAATGCTGCAGGCGCCGGCCGGTGATCAGGATGACCGGAAACTCGGCGTCGGCGCTATCGCCGGGCGCCTTGTAGGGCAGCGCGGCGAAGCGCGCGCGTCCGCCGGGGAGGCTGAACTCGCGCTCGTAGAGGATCGGCGAGTCGGTGCCGTCCGCGGCAACCGGCCACTGCAGGCCGTGGCGGCCGATGCGCTCGTGGCTGACGCCGCCGTACTCGGGGGTCAGTGCCGCGATCTCGTCCATCGCCTCGGCGGGCGTGGCCCAGCCCATGTCGTGGCCCAGCGCGCGAGATATCGAGGTGATGATCTCGAAGTCCGTCTTGGCCGAGCCGGGCGGGTCGAGCGCAGGGGCGACCAGCTGAAAGCGCCGCTCGGCGTTGATGAACGTGCCGGCCTTCTCGAGGAACGCCGACGCCGGCAGGATCACGTCGGCGAATTTCGTCGTCTCGGTCTCGAAGATGTCCTGGCAGACGAGGAACTCGAGCGACTCGAGCGCGTGAACGACGTGCGTCGTGTTGGGATCGGTCTGCGCGACGTCTTCGCCGAAGATCCACATCGCCTTCAGGCGCCCGTCGACGGCGGCGTCGAACATCTGCGGGATCGTGTAGCCCTTCTGGCGCGACAGCGGCACGCCCCAGGCCTCCTCGAAGGTCTGCGAGACCTGCTCGTCGGAAACCGGGCGGTAGGCGGTGTAGGTGTCGGGCAGCGCGCCCATGTCGGAGGAGCCCTGGACGTTGTTCTGTCCGCGCAGCGGCAGCAGCGCCGAGCCGGCGCGCCCGACCTTGCCGGTCATCAGCGCGAGGTCGCAGATCAGCTGCACGACCTCGGAGCCGTACTTGTGCTCGGTCACGCCGAGCCCCCACGAGATGCAGGCGTTCTCTGCCTCGCCGTAGACGTGGGCCGCGGCCTCGAGATCGGCGGCGGGGATGCCGGTGATCTCCTCGACCGCCGCGGGCGCGTAGTTCGCCAGCAGCAGCTCGAGCTCGTCGAAGCCCTCGGTGCGCTCGGCGATGAACGCCCCGTCGGTCAGCCCGTCGCGCAGGACGACGTGGCAGAGGCCGAGCATCACCGCGGCGTTGGTGCCGGGGCGCGGGGCGAGGTGCAGCACGCTGTAGTCGGCCAGCTCGATCCGGCGCGGGTCGATCGTGACGAGCTTCAGCCCGCGCAGCGTCGCCTGCTTGATCCGTGCGCCGACGACCGGATGGGCCTCGGTCGGATTGGCGCCGATCACGATCGCCGCGTCGGCGGCGTCAAAGTCGCTGAAGGAGCCGGTTGCGCCGGAGAGGCCGAGCGAGCGGCGCAGCGCGAAGGAGGTGGGGGAGTGGCAGACGCGCGAGCAGTTGTCGATGTTGTTGGTCCCGATCGTCGCGCGCATCAGCCGCGACATCGCGTAGCAGTCCTCGTTCGTCGCGCGCGAGGAGGCGAGGCCGGCGATCGCGTCGGGGCCGTGCGCGGACTTGATCCGGATGAGCTCGGAGACGATCCGGGCGGTTGCCTCCTCCCAGCTCGCGAGGCGGAAGCCGCCGCCTTCGCGGATCAGCGGTGCTGTGAGGCGCTCCCGCGAGCGCGAGAACTGGTGCGCGAAACGGCCCTTGAGGCAGGTGTGGCCCGCGTTCGCGGGTCCATCGAGCGCCGGGCTGATCGAAACGATGCGCCCGTCGCGGACGTGAGCCTCGAGGCGGCAGCCGACGCCGCAGTAACCGCAGGTGGTGCTGACGTTGGTTTCGAAACGCTCGTCGGTCATAGCGCTAGCAGCGTGTTCTCCGTGATCGCGTCTGTCGGGCACGTATCCGCGCAGGCCCCGCAGGAGACGCAGGTCGACTCGAGGAAGCCGCTGTCGAGGCCAGCCGTAATGTTAGCGGTGAAGCCCCGCCCGGTCGCGGTCAGGGCGAAGGCGCCTTGCACCTCGTCGCACGCCCGCACGCAGCGCCCGCAGGAGATGCACAGCTCGTGCTGGAAGGCCAGATACGGGTGGCGCGTGTCGTGGTCGACGGGGTGCGTGGCACCGGGCCAGCGCGGCGCCACGACGCCGAGCGAACGGGCGATCGTGGCGAGCTCGGTGTGCGGCGCGGGCGCGACGGGCAGCTCTGAGAGGACGAGTTCCACGATCGCTGTCGCCACGCGCCGCGAGGTCTCGTCGTGGGTGTCGACCACCATTCCGTCGCGACAGGGGGTCGTGCACGCCGGCAGCGGGCCAGGCGCGCCCTCGACGCCGACCAGGCAGACGCGGCAGGCCCCAAACGCGGCCTGGCGCTCGTCGAAGCAGAGCGTCGGCACGTTCGCGCCGGCCTGGCGCAGCGCCGTCAGGATCGTCGTCTCGGGCTCGACCTCGACCGTGTGACCGTCGATCGTGAGATGCATCAGGCGAGCCCCAGCTCATCCGGGAAGTGCGCGAGCAGACTGCGGATCGGCGCCGGCATGCCGCTGCCATGGGCGCACAGCGAGCCGAGCTCGAGTGTTTCCAGCAGCTCCTCGAGGCGTCTGCGGTCGACCTCCTGTCCAGCGTCGAACATGTCGTGGGCGCGGCGAAGGCCGATCCGGCACGGAAAGCACTTGCCGCAGCTCTCGTGCGCGCCGAAGCGCAGCAGGTGGCGGGTCAGCTCGCGCATGTCGGTTCGCTCGTCGAAGCCGACGATGCCGCCGTGGCCAACCATGCAGCCGAGCTTCGCGAGCGGCTCGAAGTCGAACGGTACGTCCAGCTGCGATGCGGGGAGGATGCCGCCGAGCGGGCCGCCGATCTGCAACGCCTTGATCTTGCCGCCGTCGCGCATCCCGCCGGCGAGCTCCTCACACAACTCGCGCATCGGCGTGCCGAAGCGCACCTCGTAGACACCCGGCCGCGCGAAGCGCTCGTTGAAGCAGACGAGCTTGCTGCCCGTGCTCGCGCCCGGGCTGAGCGCCGCGTAGGCCTCCGCGCCGGAGCGCGCGATGAACGGGATGTTCGCGAGCGTCTCCGTGTTGTTGACGACAGTCGGCAGCCCGTAGAGGCCGCGCACGGCGGGAAACGGCGGCCGTGCGGACACGGTTCCGCGCAGTCCCTCGATGCAGGCCAGCAGCGCGGTCTCCTCACCGACGACGTAGGAGCCGGCCCCTTCGAGCACGGTGACATCGAAGCTGAAGCCGCTGCCGCCGATGTCTGAGCCGAGCATGCCCGCGGCGTGCGCGTTTGCGATCGCCTGCTCGAGCGCGGGCTTCGAGAGCGGGTACTCCGAGCGGGTCAGGATGAAGCCGTGATCGGCGCCGACGGCGTAGCCGGCGAGTGCCATGCCTTCGAGCACCAGCTCCGGGTTGCGCTCCATCAGGTACTTGTCGATGTAGGAGCCGGGGTCGCCCTCGTCACCGTTGGCGACGATGAACTTCTGCTCGCCGGGCGAGGCGCGCGCGAACGACCACTTGTCACCGGCGGGGAAGCCCGCGCCACCGCGGCCGCGGACGGTGGCCGCCTTGACCTGCGCGAGCAGCGACTCCGGCGTGTGAACGCCGAGCGCATGGGTCAGGCCCGACCAGTCGCCCGGCCGCGTCAGCACCCCCTCGTCGAGCATGCTCACCCACTCCGGCTCGAGCGCCGCGCGCGTCGCTCCGGACAGCACGCGCTCAACGACGCCCTCGGCGGCGTCGATCACCTCGCCATCACGAACGGCCGGAGAGGCGTGGCAGAAGCCCAGACAGACGGTTTCGGCCAGCGAGACCGAGCCGTCGTCGCTGCGCTCGCCCAGCTCGAGTCCGAGGCCCTCGCGCAACGCGTCGACATGACTTCCGCCGGTGGCAGCAAAGCACGCCGTGCCGGTGCAGACGCGCACGTGGCGCGCGCCCCGCACGACCAGCAGATCGTCGTAGAAGCTCGTCACGCCATAGACCGCGGCCTCCGGCAGCCCTGAGGCCGCCGCGGCGGCGCGACGGTCCTCATCGGTGATCTCGCCGTGCTCCTCGACCGCCGCCTTCAGCACTTCCAGCGCGGTCGGCGCGCTGCTCAGATGCGTGCGGCGCACCAGCTCGACAAGGTTGCGGGACACGGCCGCAGTATCGCACTGTTCGTTCCTTGTGAACACGGCCGCCGGGCGCGAGCTAGAGTTGGCCCGGTGACAGCCAAGCTGATCGCGTTCGAGGACGCGCGCGCGCTCGTGCTCGAGCATGCGAAGCCCTTGCCGTCCGAGCTGGTCGCGCTGGGCGAAGCGCTCGGCCGGGTGCTCGCCGGGGAGGTGCGGGCACCCGAGGACGTTCCCGGCTTCGACAACTCGGCGATGGACGGCTTCGCCGTGCGCGCCGCCGACGCCGCCGCCGGCGCGCGGCTTCGGATCGTCGGCGAGTCGCGCGCCGGGGCGCCATCTGTTGTCGCAATCGGCGCCGGCGAGGCCTGCGCCATCTCGACGGGGGCCGTGATACCGCTCGGCGCTGACGCCGTCGTGCGCGTCGAGGACACGAGGCGCGACGATGGCGAGGTCGAGCTCCTGGTGGCCGTCGAGCATGGCCGCGACGTGCGCCACGCCGGCGACGACTTGCGCGCGGGAGAGCCCGTGCTGGTGGCTGGTCTGCGGATCGGCGCGGCCGAGCTCGGCCTGCTCGCGTCGACGGGGCGAGCGAACGTGCCAGTCGGCCGGCGCCCTCGGGTCGCGCTCGTGACCACGGGCGATGAGCTCGTGGGCGTGGAGGAGCCGTTGCGCCCGGGCGCGGTGCGCAACTCGGGCAGATACGTGATCCCGGCGCTGGCGGTCCAGGCCGGCGGCGAGATGGTCTCGATCGCCCACGCCCGCGACGAACCGCAAGTCGTCGTCGAGGCGATCAGGGCCGCACTCGAGGCCGACGTCGCGGTGATCACGGGCGGGATGTCAGTGGGCGCGCACGATCACGTCGGCGAGGCGCTGGACTCACTCGGCGTGACCCGCCACTTCGCCGGCGTGGCGCTCAAGCCCGGGAAGCCGACATCGTTCGGCTCGCGCCGCGACACGCTCGTGTTCGGGCTTCCCGGCAATCCCGTGTCTTCGCTGATGACCTTCCAGCTGTTCGCGCGGCCGGCGCTGCACGCGCTCGCAGGCGAGAGCCCGCAGCGGACGCGCACGATCGCGACGCTCGATGAGGATTGCGAGCTGACGCCCGGGCGGATGCACGCGTCGCGCTGTCGGCTCACGCTCGAGCCGGACGGCTGGCACGCGAGCACGACGGGTCCGCAGAGCTCGCACATCCTCAGCTCGATGCTCAGCGCCGACGCGATCGCGCTGATCCCGGCCGGCGAGGGCTGGCTCCGCGCAGGCGCGCGGGTGTCGGTCGAGCTGTTGTAGCGGCGGCTCAGCCGCCGATCGCCGACATCGTGCGCGCCGGCTGGACGAAGCCCGGGTCGCCGACGTAATGCTTGAGCTCCTTGCGCCAAACGGCGTCGCGGACCGCGTTCTCGAGCTCATCGTCGCTCGCGCCGCTGCGGAGCACCGCTCGCAGGTCGGTCTCGCGCAACGAGAACAGGCAGGTGCGCAGCTGGCCGTCGGCGGTGACGCGGATGCGGTTGCAGTCAGCGCAGAACGGCTCGGAGACGGGGTTGATGAAGCCGATTCGGCCGATGCCGTCGGCGAAGCGGTAGGTGCGCGCCGTCGCGGCGGGCTCGCGCGGCTCGGGCTCGAGCGGGTAGACCTCCTCGATCGCAGCCCGGATCTCCTCACCGGTCAACACGTCCTGCGGGCTCCAGGCATGGTCGGCGTCGAGCGGCATGTACTCGATGAAGCGCACCTCATACGGATGCTCGCGGGCGAAGCGCGCGAAGGGCAGCACCTCTTGCTCGGTGAAGCCGCGCATCGCAACGGCGTTGACCTTGATCGGATGTGCCTCGGGGAAGGAGGCCAGAACCTCGAGGCCGCGCAGCACCTGGTCGAGCGCGTCGCGCCGCGTCATCTCGCTGAAGCGCTCGCGCTGCAGCGAGTCGACGGAGACGTTGAAGCGGTTGACGCCGGCCGACACAAGCGCTGCTGAGTCGCGCTCGAGCTGGTAGCCGTTGGTAGTCAGCGCGATCTCGTGAAGCCCGGGGATTGCCGCGAGCATTGCCACCAGTAGCGGCAGCTCGCGGCGCACCAGCGGCTCGCCGCCGGTCAGGCGCACGTCGCGGATGCCCATTTCGACGAGCACCCGGACCAACCGCTCGATCTCCTCGAAGGTCAGCAGCTCGGCGCGCGGGAGCCAGCGCATGCCCTCGGCCGGCATGCAGTAGCGGCAGCGAAAGCCGCAGCGGTCGGTGACCGACAGCCGCAGGTCGCCGATCGCCCTGCCATGTCCATCGAGCAGTTGCGCGCGTTCGCTCATACCGCGACGATAGCGATATGGCCACCGTTACCGTTCTTGCCGGGGGTGCCGGCCGCCGACTTGGGGGCTCCAAGGCGACGGCCCTGCTGGGCGGCCGCCCGTTGATCGAACACGTTCTCGAGGCCGTCCGCGCCGGCGGCCTGGAGGCAGTCGTTGTGGCCAAGGCCGACTCGCCGCTGCCACCGCTCGACTGCCGGGTCGTGTTCGAGCCCGAGCTGCCGCGCCACCCGCTGTGCGGGATCGTGACGGCGTTGCGCGAGCTCACGGAGCCGGCGGTCGTCGTGTGCGCCTGCGACATGCCGTTCGTGACCGGACCGCTGCTGTCGTGGCTCGCCGGCCTGCAGGCGCCGCTGGTCGTCACCTCCGCGGGCGGTGAGCTGCAGCCGCTGCTCGGGCGCTATTCGCGGTCGCTGCTCGGCCGCCTCGAGGCGGCACTCGCGGAGGGGCTCTCGATGCGCGAGGTCGCGCGCTGGCTTGGCGCGGAGGTGGCCGGCGGTGCCGAGCTCGAGCGTTTCGGCGACCCCCTGCGGCTCTGCTCGAGCATCAACACGCCGGCCGAGCTCGCAGCGGCCGGCGGGTAGGCTGGTGGTCATGGTTGTGCGGATCCGCCTCTTCGCCCAGTTGCGCGAGCGCGCCGGTGCGGACTCGATCGAGGCCGAGTTGGCCGAAGGAGCCACGGTGGCGGATGCGCTGCGCGCGCTCGCCGCCGGCCCGCCGCTCGATGAGCTGCTGGCACGGCTGCCCGTCCGCATGGCCGTCAACCGCGAGCTTGTCGGCGTGGATACGACGTTGCATGCGGGAGACGAGCTTGCGCTGCTGCCGCCGGTCAGCGGCGGCGCGCCCGGCGCGGCGCCGCACGCACGCGTCCGCGAGGAGCCACTCGTTCCGGCGCGCATCACCGACCTCGTCCGCCGGCCGGGGGCCGGCGCCGTCGTCACCTTCGAGGGCACCGTGCGCGACGTCGACTTCCTCGACTACGAGGCCTATCGTGAGATGGCGGAGGAGCGGATGGCCGCGATCGTCGCCGAGTCCATCGAGCGCCACGGCCTGCAGGCCGCTGCGGCCGAGCACCGCGTCGGTCGTGTGGCTCTCGGCGAGCCGGGCGTGGTCGTCGCGGCGGCTGCTGCCCATCGCGAGGAAGCCTTCGCAGGCGCCCGCGAGATCATCGACCGAATCAAGGCGCAGGCGCCGATCTGGAAGCGCGAGCTGGAGGGTGCGGATGCTCGCTGGGTGCCCGGGGATGCGGGGGTGGCCTGAGTGAGCGAACCGGGGCTCACGCATATCGACGCCGCCGGCAGCGCCCGCATGGTTGACGTCGGCTCCAAGCCCGTCGCGCAGCGACGCGCGCGCGCCCGCGCGCGGGTCCGCATGTCGGCGCAGACGGCGGCGGCGGTGGCCGCCGGCAACGCCCCCAAGGGCGAGGTGCTGGGGACCGCGCGGCTCGCGGGAATCCAGGCGGCCAAGCAGACCGCCCAGCTGATCCCGCTCGCGCACCCGATCGCGCTGGCGTTCGTCGATGTGCTCGCCAGCGTCGATGTCGAGCAGGGCATCGTCGAGCTCCTCTCCGAGGTCTCTGTCGCCGCGCAGACCGGCGTCGAGATGGAGGCCATGGTGGCCGCCAGCGTCGCGGCGCTGACCGTGTACGACATGGTCAAGGGCCTCGAGCGTGGGGTCGCGATCGAACAGGTCGTGCTGCTCGAGAAGACCGGCGGCCGCAACGACTGGCGGCTGGCGGAGGGTTAGCGGTGCGCGTGGCGATCCTCACGGTCAGCACCTCGCGAGCCGCCGGTGCCGGCGATGATGCAAGCGGCGAGCGTCTCGAGCAGTTCGCCCGTGAGCTCGGCGGGGAGATCGCGGCCCGCGAGATCGTGACCGACGAGCGCGAGGCGATCGCGGCGCGGCTGCGGCGCTACAGCGACACCGACGGCTGTGCGCTCGTGCTCACGACCGGCGGCACCGGCGTCGCGCCGCGCGACGTCACCCCCGAGGCGACGCGGGCCGTGATCGATCGCGAGGTGCCGGGGATCGCCGAGGCGATGCGCGAGGCCTCGCGCGCCCACACCCGCCACTGGATGCTCTCGCGCGGCGTCGCCGGGATCCGTGGCTCGACGCTGATCATCAACTTCCCCGGCAATCCCCGCAGCATCGGTGAGACCGCCGCCGCGATCGCCGATGCGCTGCCCCACGCGCTCGCGCTGATCGCGGACACGCCCAGCGACCACTGAGGTCTAAGCTGAAGCCATGAGTGTCGTCGAGCAGCAGCTGGACATCGGCGTGCGCTGGCTCGGCGAGCGGCGGCGCGTCGTTTGCGCGCTGCTGGTCGATGCCGAGGGCTCCTCGCCGTTTGCTCCGGGCGCATTCATGCTGATCGACTCCGACGGCGAGATCGAGGGCTCGATCACGGGCGGCTGCGTCGAGAGCGACGTGGTCGTCAACGCGCTCGAGATGCTCGAGGGCGACGGCAAGCCGCGGTTACTGACCTACGGCGTGTCGGACGCCGCCGCCCACGAGGTGGGCTTGATGTGCGGTGGCACGGTCGATGTCTTCGTTCACGAACTGGACGGCGAGAGCCGCGCGATCTGCGCCGAGGCGTGGGCAGCCGCGGTCGCCGGCAGAACGGCCGGGATCGCAACGCTGCTGGGAGGCCCGGCGCCCGCCGCCAAGCTCGCCGTCATCGAGGGCCGCGTGCTGGGCGGGCTGCATGGCCCCGAGCTGCTGGATCACTCCGTCACGCGCGATCTGACGGCCCTGAGCGAGCGCGGGACAAGCGCGCTTCGCCACTACGGCGAGGACGGCGCCGCGCTCGGCAGCGAGCTGAGCGTGCACCTGCAGGCATTCCGGCCGGCTCCTCAGCTCGTGCTGATCGGGGCGATCGACTACTCCGCCGCGGTCGCCGCGCTCGCCCGCCAAGCGGGCTATGACGTCGTCATCGCCGACGCGCGCGAGGCGTTCGCGCGCTCGGAGCGCTTCTCGCGGGTCGCGACGGTCCACGTCGGCTGGCCGGGGCCCGCGATCGACGAGCGCCAGCTCGGGCCTCGCGACGCCGTCATCGTCTTCAGCCACGACGCCAAGTTCGACGAGCCGGCGATCCTCGCCGCGCTGCGCAGCGAGGCCGGCTACATCGGCGCGCTCGGCAGCCACCGCACGGCGCGCGACCGTCGCGAGCGACTGCTCGCCGCCGGCGCACAGGCGGACGAGCTGGAGCGGGTGCATTCGCCATGCGGACTCGACATCGGTGCCGCGACGCCCGAGGAGGTCGCGATCTCGATCATGGCCGAGGTCATCGCGGCGCGGTCCGGGCGCGTCGGCACACCGCTGATCACGACGCAGGAGTCGATCCGCCCCCGCTGAGGCGAAGCTCCTCGACGGTGTCGATGTCGAGGTCGGAACCGAGGCCGTCGCAGGCGACCAGCTTCACCGCCGCGCCGGCCAGCAGGCCGCGCGCGCCCTCGTCGCCGCGCAGCGACGTGACGCGATCGAACAGCCCACGCTCCAAGAGCACGGGGTGGCCCGGGCGTCGGCCGTAGCTCGCGCGGATGGCGAGGCTGACGCCGTCGCGCCCCTCGACGACCCGGTCGATCGCGCGTGCGTCGAGCGACGGCTGATCGCCGAGCGTGACGACAACCGCGTCCGCGCGGCTGGCCACCGCTGCAACGCCGGTCCGCAGCGACGCCGCCTGCCCCTCCTCCCAGTCTTGGCAGATGACCGCCGATGCGCCGTGGCGCTCGACACCCGCGAGCACCGCGTCGGCGTGGGCTCCGAGCACCACCACGACGCTGTCCAGGCGTCGCGCCGACGCCATCGCCAGCAGCGCGTGCTCGAGCAGCGGTCGGCCGTCGAACAACGCGAGCTGCTTGGGCCATCCGAAGCGACGACCGGCTCCCGCCGCGAGCACGAGCCCAACGACGACGGGCCCGGCCGCCAGCGGCGGCGTCGCGGGCGAGGACGCTGGCTGCTCGCTCACGGCTCAAGTATCGGGCACCCGCGCGGGTCGCTCACCGAAGTAGATTCCGCACGATGGCAACCGCTTCCGATCAGGCCTCGCGCCGCCCCCCGCTCGAGGGTGTCCTCGTCGCGGACTTCTCGCGGGTCCTCGCCGGCCCGCTCGCGTCGATGGTCCTCGGCGACCTCGGGGCCGAGGTGATCAAGGTCGAGCGTCCGGAGGGCGACGACACGAGGGCGTGGGGGCCGCCGTGGGCTGCCGACGGCACGAGCACCTATTTCCAGTCAGTCAACCGCAACAAGCGCAGCATCGCGCTCGACCTGCGCGACGGCGGCGACCTTGCGCTCGCGCGCACCCTGATCGAGCGCGCGGACGTCCTGATCGAGAATTTCCGACCCGGGACGATGGCGCGCCTGGGTCTCGACGATGCCTCGCTGCGCGCCGCCAACCCGCGCCTGGTCTCCTGCAGCCTGACCGGCTTCGGATCGACCGAAGCCGGCGCGGCACTGCCCGGCTACGACCTGATGGTCCAGGCTGTCGGCGGGCTGATGAGCATCACGGGCCAGGCTGACGGGCCGGCGACGAAGGTGGGCGTGGCGCTGGTCGACATCATCGCCGGCCTGTTCGCGGCGGTAGCGATCCTCGCGGCGCTGGCCGAGCGCGAGCGCAGCGGCCTGGGACAGCGCGCCGAGGTTTCACTGATGGGGGCGCTGCTCGCGGCGCTCGCCAACCAGGCGAGCGGGTTCCTCGGGGCGGGCCAGGTGCCCGGCCGGATGGGCAACCGCCATCCGAGCATCGCGCCGTATGAGTCCTTCGCCGCCGCCGACGGCGAGATCGTGGTCGCCGTCGGCAACGACCGCCAGTTTCAGGCGCTGTGCGCGGAGCTCGGCCAACCGTCGCTCGCCGCCGAGGAGCGTTTCGCCACCAATCCGAGCCGGGTCGAGCATCGCGCGGAGCTCGGCCGCGCGTTGGCCCCGCTGTTCGCGGCACGCACCCGCGGGGAGCTCGCCAACACGCTCAGCGCTGCGGGCGTGCCTTGCGGCCCGGTCAACGATGTGGCCGAGGCGTTCGCGCTCGCCGAGTCGATCGGGATGGGCTCGATCGTCGAGATGTCCGGGGGGCTGCGCCAGGTGGCCAACCCGATCGAGCTGTCGGCCACGCCGGTGTCCTACCGGCGGGTCCCGCCCGCGCTCGCAGGCGACGACGCGGCCCTGCGCGAGTGGCTGCGCGAGGATGCCGGCGGGGCACTCCCCGGCTGAGCGCTCCGCCGCCACGACGGTTCGCGATTGAATATGCCTCGACCCTGCCCACTACCGCCGCGGCGCCCGCGGCATCGGGAGACACATTGACCAGCTACGCAGTCGATGATCCCTTCGCCCTCGTCGCGGAGCTCGGCAGCGAGGAACAGCTGATCGCCTCCACCGTGCGGGACTGGGTGCGCCGGCGCTTCATGCCGATCGTCGCCGATGCCTGGCGCGCCGGCGGGCTGCCGGCGGAACTTGGCGGCGAGCTCGGCGAGCTGGGCGTGCTCGGCATGCACCTGGAGGGCTACGGCTGTGCAGGCGCAAGCGCGACCGCGTACGGCCTCGCGTGCCTCGAGCTCGAGGCGGGCGACAGCGGCCTGCGCAGCTTCGTTTCGGTGCAGGGGTCGCTTGCGATGTTCGCGATCCGCGCCTTCGGCTCGCAGGAGCAGAAGGAGCGCTGGCTGCCGTCGATGGCAGCCGGGGAGGTGATCGGCTGCTTCGGCCTCACAGAGCCGGACGCCGGCAGCGATCCGGGGTCGATGCGTACCACGGCCCGCCGAGACGCCGACGGCTGGGTTCTGAACGGAACGAAGATGTGGATCACCAACGGCAGCCGCGCCGGCGTCGCCGTCGTCTGGGCCAGGAGCGACGAGGGCGTCAGGGGCTTTCTCGTTCCCGCCGGCAGCGAGGGGTTTCGCACAGTCGACGTCAAGGACAAGCTGTCGCTGGTCGCATCGACAACCTCCGAGCTGATCCTCGAGGACTGCCGGCTCGGCGCTGACGCGCTGCTGCCGGGCGCGAACTCGCTGCGCGCACCGCTCGAATGCCTCGACGAGGCGCGCTACGGAATCGTCTGGGGTGCCGTGGGGGCCGCGCGGGCGTGTCTCGAGGCGGCGCGCGACTATGCCGCGACGCGCACCCAGTTCGGCGCGCCGATTGCGACGCGCCAGCTGATCCAGCAGGAGCTGGTCGAGATGCACGTCGCCGTCAACAACGGCCTGCTGGTCGCGACGCGGATCGGAGCGCTCAAGGACCGCAGCAAGGTGGCGCCCGAGCACATCAGCTACGGCAAGTTCAACAACGTGCGGATGGCGACCGACGTCGCGCGCCGCGCGCGGGCGGTGCTCGGCGCGAACGGGATCACACTCGAGTACCCGGTGATGCGTCACCTCGTCAACCTCGAGTCGGTGCTGACCTACGAGGGCACCCATCAGATCCACACGCTCGTGCTCGGGCGGGCGCTGACCGGCCACGCCGCGTTCCAGTAGGAGCAATCGTGGAGCGGATCGTCGTCTACGGCGCTGGCGCGGTCGGCGGAGTGATCGGCAGCCGCCTGTTCGTCAGTGGCCGCGACGTCGTGCTGATCGCACGCGGCGCCCATCGCGAGGCGATCGCACGCGATGGCCTGCGGGTCGAGTCCGCAACGGGGACGCAGGTGACACCGGTCCCGGTGGTGGGCGCGCCTGCCGAGATCTCCTGGGGCGGGCGCGAGCTGGTGCTGCTGACGATGAAGGGCCAAGACACGGCGGCCGCGCTGGACGCGCTCGAGGCGGCCGCCCCCGCCACGATCGCGATCGGCTGCGCCCAGAACGGCATCGATAATGAGCGGCTGGCGCTGCGCCGCTTCGCGACGGTCTACTCGATCGTCGTGCAGCTTCCGGCAACGCATCTCGAGCCAGGAGTCGTGGTCGAGCACTCCGCGCCGGTGCCGGGATCGCTGGATCTCGGCCGCTACCCCGACGGCGTCGACGCCGGGGCGCGCGAGCTTGCGGCGATCCTGCGTGAGGCCGGCTTTTCGGCCCAGGCGCGTGCGGACATCTCGCGCTGGAAGTACTCGAAGCTGTTGCGCAACCTCAACAACTCGGTGCAGGCTCTGTTCGGGACCGTCGACGGCGCAGCCGAGATACGCGACCGCGTCCTCGCCGAGGCGCGCGCAGTGCTCGACGCGGCCGGCATCGACCGCGTCGGCGATGACGAGTACGACGCGCGCCACGACAGCCTGATCACGATCGCGGCAGTCCCCGGGCGCCCGCACGGCGGTGGCTCCTCCTGGCAGAGCCTCGCGCGCGGGAGCGGCTCGATCGAGGCCAACGAGCTCAACGGCGAGATCGTCCTGCTCGGGCGCCTGCACGGTGTGCCGACACCCGTCAACGACGCGCTGCGCCGCGAGGCGCTTGCCGCGGCGCGCTCCGCGAGTCCTCCCGGCGGGCGCGACCAGGCGAGCTTCCTCGCCGCGCTGCCCGACGCCTGAGCCAGAGCCGGCCTCAGTCGATCACGCTGACCTCGAACCCGGCGCGCGCGAGCGCCCGTGCGACGCCATCGCGGGGGCGCAGGCCGAACACCGCGCGCCGCGCGCCGAGCAGCGCCCGACGCAGGCCGGCCGCCGCCGCCCAAGCCGCGAGATCCTCGTCGCGGCTGGTCTGCAGGACCACGAAGCGGGCTGCGCCCGCTCGTGCGCCGAGCAGCGCCCGGGCGCTCGCCAGCTCGCGCATCGCCGAGTCGCGGATGGCCTCGTCGAGCGCGCCGGTGTGGACGCCACAGCGGCTGCTGGGCTCCTCCTTGGGCGCGAGTGCGACCACTGTCAGCGGCACACCGAGGCCGGCCGCCGCCTCGAGCGCGCGATGACCGCTGGCCTGCTCCCTGAACACGACGAGCACGCTCTGATCGGACATCATCGACGACATTAGCGGTTGGCCGACACCGCTGGGCTAACCTCCAGCAAACCCACGTCATCACAGAAAGGACGGCCGAAATGACCGTGAACCTGATCGTCACCGACGGCCATCCGACGCTTCGCCACGAAGAGCGGGCGGCGCTCGGGAGCATCCTGCAGGGACAGCTGATCGACCTGATCGAGCTCGCGCTGCTCGGCAAGCACCTGCACTGGAACCTGACGGGCCCCGACTTCCAGGAGATGCACGAGCATCTCGACGAGCTTGTGGAGGAGTGGCAGGGACGTGCGGACGAGACGGCCGAGCGCGGCCGCGCGCTCGGGATCGTGCCCGACGGGCAGGCCCGCACAGTCGGCGAGCACAGCCAGCTGGCGCCGCTCGCCGCGGGCGAGATCCGCACCGACGCGGTGATCCACACCCTGCTCGAGGCGCTCGACGAGACGATCACGCGCGCGCGAGAGCGGATGGGTCAGTCCGCCGAGTACGACGCGGTGACGGAGGATCTGATGATCGAAACGGTGGCGATCCTCGAGAAGCAGCGCTGGATGGTGGCCTCGCAGCGCTGAGGCGCCGGCGGGCCCGCCGGCTTGCACTGATGTAGCGTCGCGCCGATGAGGCTTGCGCAGCGACTGCGTGTGGCAGCCCGCCTACCGTGGATGCCGATCGCGCTGCTGGCGGTCGTTTCGCTGCTCTCGCTGCTCGCGCGGGCGGCCTGGCTCAGCGATCCCTGCGCGAATCCGTGTCGTGGGCCGGCGGCCCACTCGCTGGTCTTCGACGAGCTCTACTACGTCAACGCGGCGCGGCGGATCGACGGCTTGGCGGTGCCGCCCAAGCAGCCCTACGCAGGCGACCCGCCCGGGCAGGACCCCAACTCAGAGCACCCGCAACTGGCGAAGCTGGTCATCGCCGGCGCGATCGACCTCTTCGGCGACGGGCCATTCGCCTGGCGGATCGGGAGCCTCCTGTTCGGGACGCTCGCGATCCTCGGCATGTACGCGCTCGCGCGCGCGGCCGACGCGAGCCGCTGGTGCTCGCTGCTCGCGGCGACGCTGATGGCGTCGGACAACCTGCTGCTGGTTGCCGGGCGCATCGCCACGCTCGACATCTACGTCGTCGCGTTCATGATCTGGGCCGCCGCGCTCTATCTGCGCGAGCGTCCGGTCGCGGGCGGGGTCCTGCTCGGTCTGGGCGCGACGGCGAAGCTCGTCGCTCCCTACGTGCTGGCGGTGGTGCTGCTGTACGAGCTTGTGCGCTGCCGCCGTGAGGGCCTTCGCATCGCGGCTCGCGCGCTCGCCAAGTTCACCGTTGCGGCGACGGCGGTCTATTTCGTCGTGCTGGCCGCCTTCGACCGGATCGCGCCGCCCTATGACCCACAGACCGGGCGCACGATCACCGGCGGCCCGCTCGACCATACCGAGAGGATCCTGAGCTATGCAGCGGGGCAGACCAGCCCGCACGGACCGACCGGGATCGCCTCCTATCCATGGGACTGGCTGGTTGACCTGCGTCCGATCAACTACCTCAACGTCACCGTCGCAAGCGGCTCCTCGCGCACCGCGACCGTTCATTTCCTCGGCCTGATCAGCCCGCCGATGCTGCTGTTCGCCGTGCCGGCGCTGCTGCTCGCCTTGCGCGGTGCCTGGCGCGGCGTGGAGGTCGACGCGGCGGCCGTCGCGTGGTTCGTCGGGACATGGGTGCCGTTCGTCGCGCTCAGCCTGTTCTGGCAGCGAACCTCATACCTCTATTACATGGTGATCGTCATGCCCGGCATCTACCTGGCATTGGCGAGGTGCTTCTCGCGGCCTTGGATGCCGCGATGGGCGCTGGGCGGCTGGCTGGCGCTCGTGGTTGCCGCCGCGGTGCTGGCCTATCCGTTCCTGGCGCTGCCTGCGATCAACGTCTGGTGAGCTGCCGCCGCGCTCGCGCGGGAGTCGCAAGAATGCGCGCCGTGTCTGTGAGACGCAGGAGCGCGGTCAGGGCGACGATCGCCGGCGCCGCTATCGCCGCCGCCGTGCTCGCGAGCGCCGGGGCGCCGGCGGCGGGGGACGTCGCTGCCGCCTGCGGCCCGGCCGCGCTGACGACGCTCAGCTCGTTGGATGCCGCGGTCGCCAACAACATCTACCGCGGCGAGCTCGGCGGCAGCGAGACGAACGTCGACATCGGGCACGTGACGAGCGCGCCGGACCTGCTCGCCGCGGTGGCGGCCGACAACGCCGTCGCCACGATGACCGCCGTGAAGCGGATCGTCTATCACCCGTTCTGGCACATCGTGCGACTGCGTGTGCTCGATCCGAGCGGCAAGCTGCTTGCCGACTTCGGCGGCCCCTACGTGATCGCCCCGGTGACCGGCACGCTTCACGCTGGCGGGACCGTGGTTGGGAGTTTCGTGATGTCGGTGCAAGACGACGTCGGCTTCACCAAGCTCGAGAACCGCGCGGTCGGCGACCCGATCGCGATCTACGTGGGCGGGCGCCGTGTCGTCGAGCTCGGCGCGGACTTCCCCGCGGTCGCGCCGACCGGCAGCTCGCTGGCGCTCGGCGGCATCCAGTACGGCCTCGTGCCGCTCACCTTCAACGCCTTCCCGACCGGCACGCTCAACGCGCTGCTGGCCGTGCCGGCACCCTCGCTCCAGCTCGAGGCGCAGAGCTGCGCCCTTGTGTCGTTGGCCGAGACCGCGCGCGTCGTCAAGCGCATCGCGCGCCGCTTTCACCCGCTCGCGGCCAACTACGGCAACTTCGTCGAGACGGTGCACGCCGACACCGGCGCGCTCGTGGTCGTGCGGATCGGGCTGCGCGTGATCGCAGGGAGCGAGGGGCCGGGCCCGGCGGCGCTGCCGGCGAGCGGCACCGTCATCTACGACGGCCGGTACTGGTCGGTGTTCTCGTTTGCGCCGACGCCGCCGGCGCGGGTCTTCGTGCTCGTCCAGCAGTCGGTCTGACGCCGACGCCCGACGCTCAGCGGGTGGTTCCGCCGAGCACCGGGTGGTCGATTGCGCGAGCGACGACCGCGGCGAACGCGCGCGCGCCCGCTGGCGTTGTATGAGTGCCGTCTGCGAGCAGGCCGGGCCCGCTGCTGTCGTCGTACCAGTCGGCCACCGTTGCCTCGTGCCAGCCCTTGACCGCATAGGCAAGCTCGCTGTTGACCTCGCTCTGCCAGCTCGTGTCAACGCGCACGTTGATGATCACGACCAGCGGCACGCCGGCGAGCGCCGATCTCAGGCGCAGCACGTCGGCGTAGTAAACGGGCCCGTTGTCCCCGATGTGGACGATGACCCGGTTCGGTAGCGAGCCGGCCGCGCGGTAGGCGAACAGGCGCGCGATCGTCTGCTCGGGCTGGCGCGAGACGACCGCGTCGACGTGGAGATCCGGCCCCAGCGCTGAGGCGAGCGCGGTCGAGGCGCCGAGCATCACCGAATCGCCGACCGCGAGGATCGGGCCGGTGGTGGGGATCGGGGGCGCCTCGGAGTGGTGGCGGCGGGGCGGGCGGACGTGGCGATGGCCGCCCGTCGAGTGTGTGGAGCTCGTGACGGTGGTCACGACGTGATGTCGCGGCTGTTTCGGACGTCTGCGGGGTGGCAGCACCAGGTGCTCGCTGGCGCGCTGCGAGCTCGCGAGCGTGCGGCTGTTGAACCCCGGCGGGAGCGCGGCGACTCCCTCGGGGGTGAGTGCGACCAGCGCGAGGAGCCCGGAGATCGCGGCGGCCGCGACGGCCAGCGGGGTGCGCGGCTGCGCGAGCAGCCGCGGAGTGCGCGGGCGCAGCCGTCGCAGCGCGCCGGTGCGAATCGGGAGCTCGAGCCAGCGGTAAGAGACGGCGGCCACGATAACGGTCCCGGCAGCCTGGGCCGGAATCAGGATGCCGCGCGCCACGTGAACGTCGACCCCCGGCCGCGTGAAGATGAGGATCGGCCAATGCCACAGATAGATCCCGTAGCTGCGCTCGCCGAGCCAGCGCGGAACGGCGCGCGAGAGCTGGCGCCCGACGATCGAGGCCGGGTGCACGATCGCTGCCAGGAGCGCCGCGGTGCAGAGCGCGAGCACCAGGAAGCCGCCGCGGTAGAGGCGCTGGTCATAGTCGTGGACCGCGATGAACATGTAGACCACCGCGCCGAGCGCGACGAGGCTCGCGGCGTTGAGCCCGCGGGGCGCACGTGGTCGCAGCCGCGTCGGCAACGCCGAGGGCTTCCAGATGAAGGCGAGCAGCACGCCGACGAGCAGCGGCGCGGCGCGCGTGTCGGTTCCGTAGAAGATCCGCGAGGTGTCGCTCCCGGGCTGGTAGAGATGCCACATCAGAGCGGTCGAGGCGATCGCGGCGAGCGCGACCAGGCCTGGCGCGAGCAGACGCCGGCCCAGGCGCGTCACGAGCAGGAACAGAGGGGGCCACAGCAGGTAGAACTGCTCCTCGACCGCGAGCGACCACAGGTGACGCAGCACCCCTGGGCGCCCGAACTGGGCGAAGTAGCTCTCGTGCCCGAACACGAAGTGCCAGTTCGCGTAGTAGAAGATCGCGGACAGCGCGTCGCCTCTGAGTCCCACGAGCTTGCCCCGCTCGACCGTCGCGCCGACGATCATGCAGACGGCGAGCAGCAGGAACAGCGCCGGGAGCAGACGCCGGGCGCGGCCTCCCCAGAAGCGCAGCAACGCCACGCCTCCGGTCTTCTCGAGCTCGGCGAGCAGCAGCGAGGTGATCAGGTAGCCGCTGATGACGAAGAACACGTCGACGCCGAGGAAGCCTCCGGGCATCCAGGAGCGATCCGCGTGGTAGACGAAGACGGCCGCGACCGCGATCGCGCGCAGGCCGTCGATCGCGGGCATGTGGCGAAGACGAGGCCCGCTCGGCTCGCGGCGCCCGGCGCCACTCGCCCGTATCAATGGCGCCGCCGGCCAGGTCAGCGCCGTTCCCGTACCGCTCACCTGTGCAGTATGCGCCAGGCGTGCACGACGCCGCCCGGCGAGCTATGTTTTCGCGGTCCCGTGCAGAGATCGCCGCAAGCCGACACCAGGGGTCAAGACTGACGATGGCAACCGTCGCCGAACCGATTCCCGCAGGCCTCGCCGCGCCTCGCTCGCGCATCAAGATCGTCCCGCTCCAGGGACTCCCGATCGTCGGGCTCGTGGTCGTCGGCTTGATCGTCGCGATCGCGACCAACAGCCAGTGGGCACTCGACTTCTACCACGTCGTGGGCGGCGGCCTGTGGACCGGGGTCGACCTCTTCGTGGGCCTCGTGCTCGGCCCGATCATGGGCACGATGTCGATCCCGTCGCGGATCGAGCTGTCCAGCCGCCTGATGCCCAAACTGCTCCTGATCATGCCGACGGTCGTCACGATGACGCTCGGCGCAGGCTTCCAGCTCGCGCGCAAGCTCGGCAACCTCTCGGCGAGCTACCCCCACCACGGCTGGCTGGTCGCCTCCTACATCGTCGTCGGCGTGATGGCGGTGATCGCGCTCGGGCTGCTCGAGCCGGCCAATATCGCCGTGCTGTTCGAGATGCGCAAGCCCGAGCCCAACGCCGCGCGCATCGGCAAGCTGATGCGGGTGTTCATCTACACCGCCGGAATCACCGGCCTGATGCAGATAGCGACGCTTGTGCTGATGACCAAGCTCGCGAGCGGCTGATGGCCTCGCTGGAGCAGGCCCATGAGCGGCATGCCGCCGACGAGCGGCCGATGCCACCGATCCAGCAGATCGCCGTGGCGACGCTCGTGCTGATCGTGAGCGGCGGCATCTACACGGCGGCGCATCTGCCGCGCCACGTGCCACAGGGGCCGACGATCGGGCTGCTCGCGGCGGCCTGCGTGCTGCTGGCGGTCAACGTCTCGCTGCTGGCGCGGATCGAGAACTTCGCGTGGAGATCGTTTCGGCTGGTCGCGGGCTGGGTGTTCGCCGCCTACATCGTCATCGCCGGGATGCTCGAGTACGTGTTTGTCTATGACCACACGCGTGGCACGCAGCTCGTGATCCTGACGGCGATGCTGGTCGTGTTCGCGGTCAACATTCCGCTGCTGCTCGGGTTCAGCGTCGCCCGCTTCCAGGACCCGTGAGCGTCGGCAAGGTCTTCGGCTCCTTCGCTGAGGCAGTAGCTGACATCGAGGACGGGGCGACACTGATCGTCGGCGGCTTCGGGCTGTGCGGGATCCCCGAGAAGGCGATCGCGGCGCTGGCGGAGAAGGGGGCGCGCAGGCTCACGGTCGTCTCCAACAACTGCGGTGTCGACGACTTCGGCCTCGGCATCCTGCTCGGGAACGGGCAGATCGCGAAGATGGTGGCCTCGTATGTCGGCGAGAACAGCATCTTCGAGCGGCAGTACATGTCTGGTGAGCTGGAGGTCGAGCTCGTGCCGCAGGGCACGCTGGCTGAGCGGATGCGCGCCGCCGGTGCCGGGATCCCCGGCTTCTTCACCGCGACCGGCGTCGGCACGCCGATAGCGGAGGGCAAGGAGAGCCGCGAGTTCGACGGCCGGACCTATCTGCTCGAGCGTGCGCTGGGCGGGGAGTTCGCGCTCGTCAAGGCCTGGCGCGGAGATCCTCTCGGGAACCTCGTCTACCGCGACACGGCGCGCAACTTCAATCCGCTGGCTGCGATGGCGGGCGCGGTCACGATCGCCGAGGTCGAGGAGCTCGTCGGCGTCGGTGAGCTCGACCCCAACCAGATTCACACGCCGGGGATCTTCGTGCAGCGGATCCTGGAAGGGTCCGATTACGAGAAGCCGATCGAGCGCCGGCGGGTCCGCGAGGCCTAGCTTGAGCGAGCGAGCAGCCGACGCGCCGAGCGCGCGCACCCGGATCGTGAGCCGTGCCGCGCTCGAGCTGCGCGCGGGGACGAACGTCAACCTCGGCATCGGCATGCCGACGCTCTTGGCCGACTACGCGGAGGGGCTCCCGGGTGTGCTGCTGCACTCCGAGAACGGCCTGCTCGGCATCGGGCCCTACCCGCTCTCCGGCAAGGAGGACGCCGACCTGATCAACGCCGGCAAGGAAACCGTCACGGCCGTCCCGGGCGCGTCGTTCTTCGACAGCGCCGAGTCCTTCGCGATGATCCGCGGCGGCCACATCGACCTCGCGATCCTCGGCGGCATGGAGGTCTCCGAGCAGGGCGACCTCGCCAACTGGATGGTGCCCGGCAAGATGGTGAAGGGCATGGGCGGGGCGATGGACCTGGTCGCCGGCGCCAGGCGCGTCGTGGTGATCATGGAGCACCGCACCCGAGAGGGCGAGTCGCGCGTGCGGCTCGAGTGCACGCTGCCGCTCACCGGTCGCCGCGTGGTGGATCGCCTGATCACGGAGTTGGCCGTGTTCGACTTCCCACCCGCGGGCCCAATGACGCTCGTCGAGCTCCAGCCGGGGGTCGCCCTCGAGGAGGTCGAGCGCGCCACCGAGGCCCGTTTCAAGCTCGGAGTGGGTTGACGGCTGGTGTGAGCTAACCGGGTCTTAAGGCAAAGATCAGCGAAACGCGGGTACCCTCTAACGCCTGCGTGGGGCCGCTCGATCTTCGCCCCGGCCTGAGCTCAGCGAACATGGCGACGACGACACCTCTAGCAGCCGAGTCGGCGCAGGCCCCGCGGCCGGATCCTCCCATGGTCGAGGCGCGCAGCGCGGTCCGCGTCGGGCGGCTCGGGCTCGAGCACGCCGGCCTCGTGGCGATCCTCGCCCTCAGCGGGGCGCTCGAGTTCGTGCGCCTGAGCCGCGGCGGCTTCGCCAACATCTATTACTCGGCCGCGGTCAAGTCGATGCTGGTGTCCTGGCACCACTTCTTCTTCGTCGCGGCCGACCCCAACGGCCTGATCACGATCGACAAGCCGCCGCTCGGTCTGTGGCTGCAGGCGGCCAGCGCGGAGGTGTTCGGCTTCTCCCCGCTCAGCCTGCTGGTCCCCGAGGCACTCTGCGGAGTGCTCGCGGTGGCCCTGATCTACTGGATCGTCACTCCCCGCTACGGGAGGGTCGCCGGCCTCATGTCGGCGCTCGCACTGGCCGTGTTTCCGTCCTTCGTCGCCGTCTCGCGCGACAACGGCGTCGACCCGCTCCTGATCCTGCTGATGCTCGCCGCATGCGGGGCGGGCCTCGCGGCGATCGATTCGGGACGGTTGCGGTCGCTGCTGGCGTGCGCGGTCCTGATCGGGTTGGCGTTCAACACGAAGTCGCTCGCGGCCCTGCTGTGCGTGCCGGGGATCGCCCTCGGCTATCTGGTGTGCGCGCCGGGCTCGCTCCTGCGCCGCGCGGCCCAGCTTGCGGTCGCGGGCGTCGTACTCGCGGTCGTCGCGTTCTCGTGGATGGCGGCCGTCCAGCTGACGCCTGCCTCGCAGCGGCCCTTCGTCGGCAGCACCTCGCAGAACTCCGAGGTCCAGCTGACGCTCGGCTACAACGGCTTCGGCCGCGTTGGCGGCCAGCAGGGAGGGCCCGGCAGCGAGACCAAGCGGTACCTCACCGCCGTCCAGACGCGGCCGCTCGTGCGGCCCGGGGTCGAGCCCGGCGTTCCGGTGTCGCGAGCGCTGGCGCATGCGCTCAAGACGCACCCGCTGCCAGCCGCGAGCAAGCACTCTCCGGCCACGGCCGTCAAGGCCACGCCCGGCCGCCATCGCAGCACGAAACCGATCCCCTTCGGCGGCACTCGCAGCCCCCTGCGCATCTTCGGCACGGCGCTCGGCGATCAGGCCGGCTGGCTCGTTCCGCTGGCGCTGATCGGGATGCTGGCGCTCGGACTCGCGCTGCGGGGGCGCGCCGACCGCCGCACGGCAGGGTTGTTCGTGCTGGGCGGCTGGTTCGCGGCCGAGCTGTTGACGCTGGATTTCTCGGCCGGAATCGTGCATCCCTACTACGCCTCGGCGCTCGGCCCCGGTCTTGCCGCGATGGCCGGCGCCGGAGCGGTCGCGGTCGGGTCCCTTGTGCGAAGCCGGGCGCCGCGGACCGCGTTCGGCGGCTACCTGCTGGCGCTGGCGGCGGTCGCCGGAACGGTCGCGGTGGAGCTCATCGTGACCAACCGCGAGGGTGACCCGCTGTGGTGGCGGGTTCCGCTCGTCGTGCTGTGCGTCGGCGCGCTGATCGCGATCGCGCTGTTGCGCCGACAGGCGGGACTGGCGTTGGGTGTGGCCGTCGCCGCTCTGCTGGTGGCGCCGATGGTCTACAGCTTCAGCGTCTGGCTAGCCCCGGTCTCCGGCACCTTCCCGTCCGCCGGGCCGTATGCCTACGCAGGCCAGGGAGGCTACGGGCTCAGCCCCACCTCGCTGCATGTCGCCCGCTCGCTGATCAGCTACGTGCGCACGCATGGAGGGACGGAGCCCTACGAGTTGCTGACGCAGTCTGCCGATCAGGCCGACGGACTGATCCTGTTGGGCCTGCGGGCCACGGCCGTGGGCGGCTACAACACGACCGACCCGGCGATGGGCGGTCAGCAGCTGGCGACGCTCGTGGCCCAGCACAAGGCGCGCTACTTCCTGATTGCCGGGCCCTACGCCTCGCGTGGCGGCAACGGCGCGTCGACTGCGGCGCGGTTGGTCTGTCCGGAGGTCGCCGGACGGATCTGGGCTCCCGGCACAAACGGCAACGGCTCCTACCTGGTCGACTGCGCAGGGCGGGCCAAGCAGCTGCGCCACCCGTACGCCTTTGCACGGGCGTTCGAAGCTAAGTACAGGACGTTCTTCGCCGCGCACCCGTACCCTCTCTAGGGCCTTGAGTCAAGATGTCGCGGAGCGCCTCGTCGAGGCCTGGACCGACGAGGTCCAGGCGACAGTTGTTTACGGCCTCATCGCCAACCGCGAATCCGATCCCCAGCGCGCGGCGGTCCTAAGGCGGCTCGCGGAGATCGAGATCTCACATCGATCGCGCCTCGAGGCGCGCATGCGCGAGCTCGGGATCGAGATCCCCGACGAGCGCAGCGTCGGGATCTCCACGTGGCGACGCCTGCAGGCCCGTTTCGCCCCCGTCGAGCGCCTGATCGCCCGCCAGGAGGCGATGGAGCAGGCGATCGCGGCCGAGATCGACGAGCGCCCGACCGGCGATGCCGACACCGATCGCCTGCTCGAGGAGATTCGCGACGAGGAAACCCAGCACACGGTCGCGCTCGCCCACCTGCGCGCCGGGACGCTGCCGAGCGACGCGAAGCGGCCGAGCGACGAGGGCCCGCAGGTGCGCCTCACGCGCATCCTCGGGCGCGAGCGGTGGCACCGCGGCAACGACAGCTGGATCTCGGGTGTCATCTACGGCGCCAACGACGGCCTCGCCGCGGTCTTCGGCCTGGTCGCGGGCTTTTCCGGAGCGACGGGTGGCTCGCACCTGGTGCTGACCGCCGGGCTCTTCGGCGCGATCGGCTCCGCGCTCTCGATGGCCACCGGGGCCTACCTGGCTGAGCGCTCGGTCGCCGAGGTCGCCGCGGCCAACCTCGCTCGCGAACGCGATGAGGTGCTCTCGCACCCCGAGGAGGAGAAGGAGGAGCTCTCGCTCTTCTACCAGCTCAAGGGTCTCACGGTCGCTGAGGCCGACATGGTTGTCGAGCGGATCGCCGAGGACCCCGAGCAGCTGTTCCGCGCGATCGCGATCGAGGAGTTCGGCAGCGCAGACGCCGAGCGCGGCGACGCGGTACAGGCGGCACTCGCCGGCGGCATCTCGACCGCCCTCGGCGCGATGGTCCCTGTGATCCCGTTCTTCTTCCTCACCGGCACCGCGGGCGTGGTCGTCGCCGCCGCCGTTTCGCTGGTCGCGCACTTCGCCGTCGGCGCCGCCAAATCGCTGTTCACGCTGCGCACGGCATGGTCGGCAGGGATCGAGATGACGATCGCGGGTGCGATCGTCGGTGGCGCGACCTACCTGCTCGGCCTGGGCATCGGCACCTGATCTTCCCGCAACGCGCGGGATCTCCCGTGCACGGGTCACAAACCGCTTCGCCAGTGCTACTGACAGCTGATGGAGACCTGGTCAGGAGCGGCTGGCTGTTGCGGCTAGGAGGGCGCTGAGCCCGATGGCGAGCGAGCAATCGAGCGGCGAACGCGTCGGCACGTTCGCCGCCGGCGTGCTGGAGGCGCTCTACACGGTCGTCTACGGCGAGCCGCCGGTCGGCGTGCGCGCGTGGTACGAGGGCGGCGCGCTGATGCTCCTGCTGCGGCTGGCAGGCCCCGCTCCGTTCGGCGGCTTCCAGCCCGACCAGCCCGAGCACCCGGGCATGCTGCCCTACGGGGCGATCCCCGAGCTCGTCGCCGAGGCCGTCCGCGTACAGGCGGGATGCGAGCTCGGGATCGGCAGCTGGAGCGTCGAGGCCGACCTCGGGCTGGCAATGTTCGTGTTCCGGCTGCCGTCGCAAGCGTCGGGCAGCTCGCAGCTCCCGGGGCGGGCGGAGTTCCCGCCCGAGCTCGTGCGAGAGTGGCAGTCGGCCGGCACGCCCCCGTGGGGCGATCTCGCCCCGCTCCGCGAGGCCGCGCCGGAGACCGAGCGCGACCACCTGCGGCTCGTCGCTGACGAGCACGAGCCGGGCTCGATACAGCGCTAGCGAGTGAGCGAGCCAGCCAGCCAGCTCGCTGGCCCTCGTCGCTGTGCTCGGCAGCGCCACTGCGCCGGAGCGGCTGCACCGCGCGCCGACCGAGGCGCTCGCGAGGGTGCGGGCCGGCGACCGAGGCCTCCACCGACCTGATCGACCTCGGCGCTGTGCGAGCCGGCCGACGGGTCTGCGAGACTCGCGCCGATGGGTGAATGGCTTCGCTTCCTGCGCCGCTTCCTGCGGATCCTCCAGCGCCGGCGCGCGCGCCGCCGGCGCTAGCCGCCGGCGCCGCTGAGCACCTGCTCGAGCACGTCGACGACGTGGCGCTTGCGCGCGCAGGCGAACGCCTCGCTGGCCGCGTCCAACCCCATCGCCGCGAGCATCGTGTCGTTGTGCTCGATCGGGAAGAAACAGAGCGCGACAGTGGTGATCAGCAGCTGCTCGACGTCGATCGCCGGCGCGTTGGCGGAGGCGGCGACGAAACGGGCAAGACCGCCGGCGACGGCGATCGAGTGGCGCGGGCCGGGAGCAAGACGGCGTCCGCCGTCGAGCGCCTCGCGACCCATCAAGCGCACCAGCGCGGGGCGCTCGCGCAGGAAGTCGATGTAGCCGTCGATCAGAAGCTCGAGTGCCGGGCGCAGCCCGCCGCCGCGTTCGAGCTCCTCGGCGGCGCGGCTCGCGAGCGGCTCCAGACGGTCCTCCCGCTCGGCCAGCAGCCGCTCCAGCACCGCGCCGTAGAGCCCCTCCTTGCCGCCGTAGAAGTAGGCCGGCAGCGCCGCCGAGACGCCGGCGCGACGACCGATCTCGCCGAGGCTCGCGCGGTCGTAGCCGAGCTGCGAGAACAGCTGCTCGGCCGCGTCGAGGATCGCCCGCCGCGAGGCCTCGGCGTCGCGGCGTCGCCCGCGTCCGGCGGAGGCTGCGCGCCGCTGCACTAGCGGGAACGACATCCGTCAAGCGTAGCGGCTGTGCTTGACAACTAACTGTGTGAACAGTAAGTTCGCACCGGGATGGCTCGCCGGTCGATCGCCTGGGTGGACGGGGTCTGGCACGCGGACGCCGCGAGCGCGAGCGTGTCGGTGCTCGACCACGGCCTGCTCTACGGCGACGGCGTTTTCGAGGGCATCCGCTTCTACGCCGGCGCGCCGTTCCTGCTGGATCGGCATCTGCGCCGGCTGCGCGACTCGGCGCGCTGCCTCGGCTTCGAGGTGCCGGCCGGCGAGGCGGAGCTCGCCGAACTCTGCGCCGAGGCGATCGTGCGCTTCGGCGACCCCGACGGCTATCTGCGGCTCATCGTGACGCGCGGTCGCGGCCAGCTCGGCGTCTCGCCGCACACTTGCGAGCGCCCGACGACGATCCTGATCGCTGCCGCCCTCCAGCTGTACCCGGCCGAGCTCTACGAGCGCGGCGTCGACGTCGTCACCTCGATGCTGCGCCGCGCCGCGTCCGACAGCCTGCCGCCGCAGGTCAAGTCGCTCAACTATCTCACCGCGGTCCTCGCCGCCGCCGAGGCCCGGGCTCGCGGTGCGCACGAGGCACTGCTCCTCAACGCGGCCGGCGAGATCTGCGAATGCACCGCAGACAACGTCTTCTTCGTACGCGATGGCAGCGTCAGCACGCCGCCGGTTGCCGGTGGAGCGCTCGACGGGATCACGCGCGGCCACGTCATCGGCCTGCTCCGCGCCGACGGGATCGAGGTCGCCGAGCGGGTTGCCGTGCTCGCCGACGCCTGGACTGCCGACGAGGCCTTCCTCACCGGCACCGGCGCCGAGGTCGTGCCGATCGCGAGCGTCGACGGCCGCGCGCTGGCCGCGCCGGGTCCGCTCACGCGCCGCGCGCAGCAGCTGTTCGCGCAGTCGCTGCCCGCCGTGGCAGCCCTGAACGGGTAGGCCCGACCGTCCTGAGGCGGCCGGTAAGGTCCGCGCGATGCTGCTCGGCGTCGACGTTGGCGGGACCTTCACCGACGCGGTCCTCGCTTCTCGCGACGGCGCGCTGCACACTGCGAAGACGCCGACCACGCCGCGGGACGAGTCGCTTGGCGTG
>DATNHQ010000088.1:0-24126 GCA_035604915.1 Solirubrobacteraceae bacterium | reverse complement strand
AGCTGCCAACCCCGCCGCACTCCGCCGCCAACGGGTCGCGTCCGCATCGCACGCGTTTGCGGCGGGCACGCCAGCGTCGGGCCTGACGTGCCGATCTGTCCGTGCTCGGGCGATCGCTCGAGCTGGACCTAGCCGCCGTGGGTGAAGCGAAGTTGCCCAAACGGCTGGCAGCTCGGCGGCCTCACCAGGGCGTCAGCGACTCATCGATCACGGGCGCCGGGTTCATCTCGCAGTGATACAGGAACTGGTACCCGAACAATGTGGGGCGCAACGCCACCACCGCGCGGTCCAACAGGCGCAGCAGGGTTCTGCCCTTGCCGCCGTCCCGGGCGATCACCTCGAGCGGCAGACCGGTGACCTGCTTTCTCACCGTGGTGAAACCGGCCCGCGCCAGCTCGCGCTCGATGCTGCGGCGGGTGAAGAAGCGTACGTGGGTGCGATCCAAGAGGCCACGCTGGTCATAGTCGAAGATGCCGAGCACGGCGCGGGTGCGCACGTACCAGTGGCCAAAGTTCGGCACCGACGCGATCAGTGTGCCGCGCGGCACGAGCACGCGACGAGCGTGCTCGAGCACCAGTCCAGGTTCGCGCACGTGCTCCAACACGTCCCCCGCCAGCACGATGTCATACGGTCCTGCCTGCTCCACCTCCTCCGACAGGCCGCGATCCAGGTCGGCCCGAATGAATTGGTCGACACGGCCGCGAGCCTCCGGCAACTCCAGCACGTCAACACCGACAACCCGATGCCCGAGCGCACGTGCACGCTCGGCCAGCAGCCCCCCGGAGCAGCCGAGGTCGAGCACCTTCCCCGGCGGCAGCTGCTCCAGCCATCGAAGAATCACCGCGTGCGAGCTGTCGCTGCTCGTCTTCAGCGCGTACTCCTCGCCAACTCCTCCCAGCTGGTCGGAGGCGAAGCCGAGCTTGGCGAGGCGGTAGCGGACGACGTCCGACGATACGTCCCTGGCGTACTTCAGGCCGTTGACGTAGCAGATCTCATCGCCGTAGTAGGTCGGCACAGGCACCTCGACGATGCGCTTGCCGGCGTCGGTCAGCTGGATGATGATCTGTGTGTCGAAGTTGAAGCCGTCGGAGTTGCGCTCGAACGGAATCGACTTCAGCGCCTCGACGCTGTAGGCGCGGTAGCCGGAATGAAACTCGCTCAGGCTGGTCCCGAGCATGCGGTTCTCGAAGCCGGTCAGCAGCTTGTTGCCGACGTACTTGTAGAGCGGCATGCCGCCCTTGCGCGCCGCGCCGCGGACCATCATCCGCGAGCCCATCACGGCGTCGCACTCGCCGCGCTCCAACGGCGCCACGATCTCGGCGAGGCACTCCGGCGCGTACTGGCCGTCGCCGTGCAGCAGCACGACGATGTCGAGTTCGTGCTCGATCGCGAGCCTGTAGCCGGCTTTCTGATTACCGCCGTAGCCGAGATTGTCGGCGTGGCGGATGACCGTCAACGGCAGATCCGTCACGGTCTGCTGGTAGCCGAGGCCGACGAGATAGGTCGAGTCTTCGCTCGCGTCGTCGCACACGAATACGCGTGTGATCCGATGGCGGAAATCCTTGGGAACGCGATCGAGCACCTGGGCGAGCGTCGAGGCGGCGTTGTAGGCGACCACGACAATGCCGATCTTCGGCCCGGCCGTCACGGCGAACTCACTCCCCGCCACCTCCGCGCGTGGATGCCCGTCGCTCATCGCCCGCCACACGGGTGTGCGCGTCGGCTGCACACTGCGCCGACGGTTGCAGCCCCGTTCGCATTGCCACCGCGTCTGAAGCCGGCTCGGGCGAGGCCGCGATGGAGCCCAGGCCATCGGACGCCCGCCGCCGGCACGCACGGCGGGAGCAGCGGCGGCGCGGCGCGTCGCCGCTGTGATGTCGCAGACTTGGATCGAGCCATCGGTCTTTCCTGCGCTTGACAGCTTACGGGGACGGCAGACCACGGTCGTTGCTGAAGCCGCGACGATTTCAGAGCGCCGCACCGCGGTGGTCCCGCCTCGCGCCGGCGGTGGGGGGCCAGCGCGCGCGCCGGTGGCCGCCCGGCGCGCGCGCCTAACCCGCGCAGATCGCTCCACAGAGCCGAAAAGCCGGAGACGAAAGCGCCAACGATGCCGTCGATGATCGAGGCGCACAACGCACACGCGAGATGCGGCGCCTTCAGGACGCGCCCGGCGCTCGCGTTGACTAAGTTTCGGGGCACACGCGTGCGCCGGGCCGTTTGCCGCGTGACGAGCGCTGCCGCGTTCTCGCGGCAGGTCCCGCTGACTCGACGAGGAGCCAGGCAATGCAGAGACTCACCCGCTTGTGCATAGACAACCGCCGCACGGTGGTCATCGCCTGGGTTGCGATCGCTGTCCTGTCCAGCGTTCTGGCGCAGGCCGTCGGCCGAAGCTACGCGACCAACTTCACGCTCCCCGGAACCGAGTCCCAGCGTGCGCTCGACCTGCTCGGGAAGGAGTTCCCGGCGCAGGGCGGCGATGTCGACACAGTCGTCTTCCACGTCGCAACTGGCACGATCGACGCGCCCGCGGTGAAGAACGCGATGGTGCCGGCGCTGGCGCGCGTCGCCACGTTCCCGCACGTCGCCGGTGTCGTCAGCCCCTACGGCCCGGCGGGCGCGGTCGAGATCTCGCGTGACCGCAAGACCGCCTTCGAAACGGTCAACTACGACAAGCGCGCGAACCTGCTTCCCAACAACACCGGTGACCCGCTGCTGTCGCTCGTGAAATCGATCCACGTGCCGGGGTTGACGGTGGCCACCGGCGGCCAGGTCGTGGAGGACGCCGAGGGCTTCAGCATCGGCCCCGCGACGACAGTTGGCGTGCTCGCGGCGCTGGTGATCCTGCTGATCACCTTCGGCTCGCTGATGGCCGCCGGAATGCCGTTGGTCACGGCGGGCCTTGGGCTCATCACCGGTGTGGCGCTGATCGGTCTCGCGACCCACATCACGAGCATGTCCAACGTCGCGCCCGAGCTCGCGCTGATGATCGGGCTCGGCGTCGGCATCGACTACGCGCTCTTCATAGTCACACGCTTTCGTGAGAACTACCTCGCGACCGGCGACGTCGAGCTGGCCGTGGTCGAAGCGATGGACACCTCCGGCCGAGCGATCCTGCTCGCGGGCACGACCGTCGTGATCGCCCTGCTCGGCATGTTTGCCACCGGTGTCAGCTTCATGTACGGGCTCGCGATCGCCTCGGTACTTGCGGTCCTGCTGACGCTCGCGGCATCGTTGACGGTGTTGCCGGCGATCCTCTCGCGCTTCGGGCCGCGCCTGGTGCGCGGCAGCCGCCGCCGCCGCCGCCGCGAGGCGGCTGCCAACAGTGGCAACGGCGGCGCCGTCGCCGCCGTCGGCCGCTCGCGCTGGCGGCAGTGGAGCGAGATGGTGCAGGCCCGCCCGTGGCCGCTCGCGATCGCCTCACTCGCGGTCATGGTCGTGCTCCTGACACCGGTCTTCGGGCTGCGCCTCGACACGAGCGACGCCGGCAACGACCCGGCCAACACGAGCTCGCGCCATGCCTTCGACCTGCTGGCGCAGGGGTTCGGCGCCGGCTTCAACGGCCCGCTGCTGCTCGTCGCCGAGGTGCCGAGCCACCTCAACGCGTCGGCGTTCTCGACATTCGGCGCCGCGGTGCGGGCGACACCGGACGTCGAAGCAATCACGCAGCCACGGCTGGCGCCGTCGGGCCGGGTCGCTGTCGTGGAGGTCTATCCGCGCTCGGCGCCGCAGGACAGCGCGACAACGGATCTCGTCAACCGCCTGCGCCACGACGTGCTGCCGCCGCTGGAGCGGCGAACCGCGACGACGGTCCTCGTGGGCGGCTTCACCGCCGGATCGATCGACTTCTCGAACGTGCTCGCAGGCAAGCTGCCGCTGTTCATCGCGATCGTGGTGCTGCTGTCCGCCGCGCTGCTGCTCGTGATGTTCCGTTCGCTCGTGATCGCGGCGCAGGCGGCGCTGATGAACCTGCTCAGCATCGGCGGAGCGCTCGGCGTTACGGTCGCCGTCTTCCAGTGGGGCTGGCTCGGGGGCGTGCTCGGCGTCGAGAAGGGCCCGGTCGAGCCGTGGATACCCGTGCTGATGTTCGCGGTCGTGTTCGGGCTCTCGATGGACTACGAGGTGTTTCTCGTCTCGCGCGTGCGCGAGGAGTGGGTGCGCAAGCGCGATGCGAGCGCTGCCGTCGCCGACGGGATCGCGTTCACCGGGCGTGTCATCAGCGCGGCCGCGGCGATCATGGTCTGCGTCTTTCTCTCGTTCATGCTCGGCAACGAGCGGACGATCAAGGAGTTCGGCTTCGGCCTGGCGGCCGCCGTCTTCCTCGACGCGCTGATCGTGCGCTGCGTGCTGCTGCCCGCTGTGCTCGAGCTGCTGGGATCAGTCACCTGGCGGCTGCCGCGCTGGCTCGACGCGCGCCTGCCGCACGTCAACATCGAAGGACACAGCGCGCGCCGCAGCCTCTCCGGCGACTCCGCGGCGGTCGCGGAGACGCCCGAGCTCGAGCCGACGCTGCGGTAGGAGCTTTGAGCGACGGCGCAGCCGCGCCCGCTGGTGGCATCCGCCGGCCGGCGCGGCCAGCCGCCACCGCCGCGAGTGCCGGGCAGTACTGAACGCGCTTGCCCGGTCTCCCGGATGTCGGCGGGGCATGAGGGGCGTACGTTCGGAGTGTTCGTCCGCCACGGGCGGGAGGAAGCCGTGTTCGAAACATTCACGCGCTCACTGCGGATTGCCGCGCCGGTTGCCGCGCTGAGCCTCGTGCTCGTCGCCGGCGCGCTCGCCTCGTCTTCACCAATCAGCGTCACCGCCTCGCCAAGCACAGCTTCGCGTGGCCAGACCGTGACAGTGAGCGGGGGCGGTTGGGGAGTCATCGAGTTCTGCCGTCCACGCGTGTCCCTCGCGCTCGTCCGGTCGGCACCGTTGCGCGCCCTCCCGATCGCAACCGTCAACCTACGCACCGGACCAAAGAACAGCGGGACCTTCAGCACCGCCTGGACCGTCCCGCGTAGCGTTCACAGCGGGCTTCGCACGATCGCCGCCACGCAGCGATGCGAGAGTGGCAAGAATGGCTCGCCGCTGCTGATCACCCGAACGACCGCCATCAGGGTGAGGTGAGGCCCTCGCCGCGGGGGCCGAGACATCGCGGGAACGCCGCGGGCGCTGGCGGTGGTGACGAGCGCCGTGCCGGTCCGGCTGCGCCACTCGCCCCCGGCGCGGCTGACGGCCCTGCGCGCGCCCGCGCGTCAGAGGAACTGACGGCCGCCGTCCACGACTAGCGTCTGGCCGGTGACCATTGCGCTCGCGTCCGAGGCCAGGAACAGCGCCGCGCCGACGATGTCGTCGGCCTCAATCGCGCGCTTGATCGCGCCGCGTTGCACCCCGTAGGTCTCGGCGCCTTCCATGAGCCCGCGGCTTGCTTGTGTGAGCGTGAACCCGGGCGCGATCGCGTTGACGCGGATCGCGTCCTCGCCGAGCTCGCGCGCCATCACTCGCGTCAGTGCGATCAGAGCTCCCTTGGAGGCGACGTAGTGAGCCAGCAGCGGTGAGCCGCTGAGCACGGTCGCGGAGGAGATGTTCACGATCGAGCCGCCGCCACGCTCGCGCATCGCGGGCGCGCAGGCGCGTGCGCAGAGCCACGGCCCGCGCACGTTAGTCGCCATCACGCGGTCCCACTCCGCGAGTGGGATCTCCTCGAAGCGGCGCCGCTGCAGACCCGCATAGACCGCTGCGTTGTTGACGAGGACGTCGATCGCGCCAAAGGCGTCGAGCGCTGCGCGCGCGATCGAGGCCGCCCCGTCTTCAGCGGCGACATCGCCGGCCACCGCGACAGCGCTGCCGCCGCCATCGTGGACCGCGGCCGCCGTGGCCGCGGCAGCGATCGCGTCGATGTCGGCGGCGCAGACCTGCGCGCCGGCCTGCGCGAAGGCGAGCGCGAACGCGCGGCCGAGGCCACCGCCCGCCCCGGTCACGACCGCACAGCGCTTGGCCAGCACGCCGCCCACGGCAGTTCGTCGGCGAGCGCCGCCGGCTAACCCGGCGCCGGCGTCTGGGCGTCGATCCAGGCGAAGATGGCGCGCGAGTGCGTGATCGTCGTCCCGTCTGCGAGCTTGAGCGTCGGCAGCTTGGTGTCGCCGGTATCGGCTCGCAGCTGCTCGCGCGAGCCCTTGCGCAGGAACGGGATCGGGCTGCCATGGGCGGCGACGACCTTCTCGTACGGAAGGCCCTTCGCGCGCATCGCCTCCTGGACGCGGCGGCACGGATGGATACGCGGGCCGCCGTCGTCGCCGTGGCAAACGTAAAGGGTGGGCATCTCGGCGCTGCCACTCGCTGGCTCGGCCATCTACTCCTCCGTTGGTGGGCTGCGCCGTCAGCCTAGCGGGGCGGACGCGGCCAGCGCTGCGAGTCGCCACTCCGGCAGACGCCGCTGGCTCCGTAGCGTCAGGCGCTGTCGGCGGCCAGACCGCTGAAGAAGTCGGTGTCCTCGGCCTGCAGCTGGCAGATCTCGACGTAGTGGCCGAGCTCCGCGGTCAGGTCGACGTAGCCGGCGCGGACCCGGTTGGGGATCAGCACGGTGTAGTCGAAGCGCAGCCCGGAGTCGTGCAGCAGCGAGCGCATCTGCTCCCAGGCCTCATCGCCGGTCTCGATGAAGGTGGCGATGTGGTGGAAGCGGACCGCGAAGGAGCCGTCGCGCGGGAGCAGCCGCGTGTAGAAGCCCACCTCGCCCGCGACCGGCTCGATCAGCTCGATGATCAGTCCGCCGCGCGAGCCCATCGCGAAGTGCGCCTCCCACGCCGCGGGCTCGTCGCCGACGAGGAAGGTCGCGCCGGCGCTCGGCAGCTTCAGGCAGTGCTCGAGCCCGAAGCGCTCGGACATGAACTCGATCGCGCGGTCGAGGTCGGTCGTGACGTAGCCGAGCTGCCAGACGTTGGCGAACAGGTCCGCGATCGCGTCGATCCTTCGGGGCGGCGTGAACAGCCCCTCGCTCGGCCTGGCTGCCTGCGGCTGCGCCATAGCTCTTCCTCCCAGATCGCCGTTGGTGGCCGTCGTCGGCCGCGATTATAGGTTCGCCGTGCCGGCCGGCCTGCGATAGTCACTGGGCGGATGGACGACGACGACGACTGGATCGGAACTCCGCCCGAGGGCCGCTATTCGCGCGACCGCGCACGGCCCGAGTTCTGGCGCGCGCAGTGGCAGGTCGGCATCGCCGGCGCCGTGATCCTCGCCGCGATCATCGTCCTCGTCGTCGTGCTGGCGACGCGCTGAGCGCCTCAGCGGTGCGGCAGCGGCTCGACCGTGGTTGCGATCACGGTCAGGCGTACGGGCGCGCTGCCTAGGGGGTTGCCGTTGTGCGCGCGCACGCGATAGAGCGAGCCGCCCTCGACGGACTGCGTCTCGAGGATCTCCACCTTCGCCAGGTCGGGACGGGACCCCCGCGCTCCTGGCTTTCGCGACAGCCTGCGGCTGCCCGAGTAGCGGGCGTTGCCGTATTTGAGCGCGTCGGGGTAGGGGACGCTGAGCGCGCGCGTCACCCCTGCCGGGATGTCAACCGAGGCGAGCTTGTGTTTCGTGATCGAGGAGGCGGAGGCGCCGGCGCCGACGGCGGTCGCGAGCAGCGCCCCTGCCAGCGCGAGCACCAGCGCGCGACGCACCATGCTCAGGCGGCCAGCGCGGAGGGGGAGCCGGCGTCGTAGTCCCAGATCCAACCGGCGCCGCGCCCCTCCTGGTCTGAGCCAAGGCGCTTGCGTACGGAGATCAGCAGGTCGCGGCGCCACGCCGCGAGCGGCGAGACGAGGTGGTTGTCGGCGCCGCGGGCGCGCGACGTCAGAACGACGCGGCTCGCGCGCGGGCGGCGGACCCGCTCGTACAGCGCGAGCGCGCCGTGCAGGTCTTCGGGCATCGACGCGAGCGCGGCGGCCAGCAGGCAGCCGTCCTCGATCGTCTGGCAGGCGCCCTGGCCGAGGTAGGGCAGCATCGGGTGGGCGGCGTCGCCGAGCACCGTCGCGCGGCCGCGGGTCCACTTCGGGATCGGGTCGCGGTCGTAGAGCGCCCACTTGTACCAGACCTCGCTGGCCGAGAAGAGCCGCACCAGCGACTCGTGCCAGCCGCTGTAGCGCTCGATCACCTCGGCGCGGTCGCACTGCGTGATCCAGGACTCGTGCTTGTAGGTCTCGTCGTCGTAGTGGCTGACGACGTTGATCAGCTCGCCGCGGCGCACGCGGTAGACGACGATCGCGCCGTGAGGGCCGAGCCAGGTGACGTTCTCGGGGCCGGGCGCGCCGCCGGGAACGGCGTCCACCGGGATCACGCTGCGGTAGCAGATCTTGCCGGTGAAGCGCGGTGCGTCCTCGCCGAAGAGGGAGGCGCGGACCGTGGAGTGGATGCCGTCGGCGCCGACGATCGCATCCGCCTCGATCTCGCTGCCGTCCTGGAAGCGCGCGGTGGCGACCTCGCCGTCGGCGTCGACCGAGACGCAGCGGGCGCCGAGCTTGACGATCTCGGCCGGCAGCTCGCCGGCGAGCGCGTCGAGCAGGTCGGCGCGGTGCGCGAAGCAGCCCGCCGAGCCGTAGCGCGCCAACTGCGTCGCGTGCGTTGTCTCCGTGATCGCCCGAGCGGTCTTCCAGTTGCGCAGGGCGTGCGAGTCGGCCACCCAGGAGCTCGCGAGCACGGGCTGCTCGAGGTCGAGCGCGCGCAGCGCCTTCATCGCGTTGGGGCCGAGCGCCACGCCGGCGCCGATCTCCTTAAGCTCTGGTTGCGCCTCGTAGACGGCCACCTCGAAGCCGCGACGGCGGAGCGCCTGCGCCGCGGTCAGGCCGCCAATTCCCCCGCCGATCACTGCGATGCGCACAGTTCGCGCCATCAGCCGCTCCCGATAGTTGCTCGCGCGCCGGCCCGGCCGGCAGCGACAGCATGCTAGCGCCCGCGCGGCGCTCAGAAGTCGATGTAGATGTCGTGTCCCGCGGTCTCGACGAAGCCGAGGCGCGCGTACAGGCGCGCGGCGCGGTCGTCGTCGGAAGCGAGTTGGGCGAGCCGGGCACGCTCGAAGCCGTGGCGCACGAGCCAGGAGCTGAGCGCGCCGCCGATGCCGCGCTCGCGCTGGGTCTCGATCACGGCGATCCCGCCGATCAGCACGCTCGAGCCGGCGGCGCTGCTGGCGCTGACCGCGTAGCCCGTCCCGACGGCGCGGCCCTCCGAGCGCGCGAGCGCAACCGCGACCACGTCCGCCGGTGCACCGAGCAGCGCTGCGAGCCAGGGGCGGCCGTGCGCCGGGTCCGACGCGAAGGCCTCGGAGTCGATCCGGACGACGTCCTCGAGATCCGCCGCGCTCGCCAGCGCCAGGCTGAGCCCGGCGGGCGCCTCGCGCGCTCGAAAGTCAGGCCGCCTGAGCCCCATCAGGCGCTGGTGTGTCAGGCGGCGGCCGGGGCGGAAGCGGACCCAGGGAGGCACCCGCAGTCCCCAGGGGACGCCACGGGACTCATAGAACGTGCGCGCCGCTTCGATGTCCGCGTCCGCTGCGCTGACGTCGCCGCTGTTCCAGGCCGCGTCGGGCAGCCCGGATGCCATCAGCCTCAGTCCGTGGTGAGTCGCGGTGCCGCCGCCGCGGCCGGCGAACAGCTCGCCGAGCGCCTGCCAGGAGTCGGCGTGCGCGTCGGCGACGAGGCGGTCGAAATCGCCTGCGGCGCTCACGCGCGCGGGCGAACCATCTCGAAGATGCGCTCGACGACCGTGTAGTCGCTCGGACCTCCGCAGCGAGCGACGGGCCGCAGCGCTGCCGTGTCGACCGCGGCGTCGACGAGTCTCGTCTCGTCGAGGTGCACGCCGACGACCTGGCCGATCACGAGATGCTGGTCGAACGGACGCCCGTCGATGTCGCGCAGCTCGAGGTGGTGGACGACCCTGCACTCCATCGCGCACGGGCTCGCAGCCACGCGCGGCGGCGCGACCAGCCGCGACGGCGCCATCTCGAGGCCCGCGCGCTCGAACTCGCTGCTGCCGCGGGGCAGCGGCGCCGAGGTCTCGTTCATGGCTTCGCGCAGCTCCCAGGTCACGAGGTTCCAGACGAACTCGTCGATCTCGGTCGCGAAGGTCGCCGAGTCCTTCGCGCCGTTGCTCGAGAAGGCGAGCATCGGCGGCGCGTCCGCGACGGCGTTGAAGAAGCTGTAGGGCGCAAGGTTGACGGCTCCGCTCGCGCTGCGAGTCGAGATCCAGCCGATCGGACGCGGCGCCACCAGCGACTTGAACGGGTCGTGCGGGAGCGCAAGTCGGTCGCGCGTCGAGGGCTCGTAGAAGATCATCGCGTGAGCACGCTAGCGGGCGCGGGCGCTCGTGGCCGCGGCGGACCATCGTCCGATTGCGCTCGCCGCGGCGCGGAGGATAATCGGCGGGTGCGGCGCGTCCCGCGGCTCATGCTGCTGCTCGCCGGTATCGCCCTGTGCGCGTCGGTCGCGAGCGCTGCGCCGGGAGCGAGCGCCGGCGGCACGCGCTGGCCGTTCAAGACCCTGCAGCTCGGGCTTGCCGACCAGCCCGGCGGCGGCGCGGCGCTGGCCGCGCTGGCGCCGCTGGGCCTGCGCTACCAGTACCTCGCCGGCGGCGTCAACACCGGCCACGGTTGGCAGACGTGGGACCCGGGCGGCTCCTTCGTCAGCCGCTACATCGCCGAATCGCGCGCGCACCACATCGTGCCGGTGTTCTCCTACTACCAGATCCGCCAATCGCTGCCGGGGGCGGGCGATAGTGACGAGCCCGCGGCCGACCTCGGCAACCTCGCTGACGTCGCGACGATGCGCGCCTACTTCCTCGACCTCGAGGCGTTCTTCACCCGCGCCGCCGCCGGCGGCGGGCCGGTGGTGCTTCACCTCGAGCCCGACCTGTTCGGCTACATCGAGCAGCGCGCGCGCGGCAACGACGCCGCGAGCGTGCCCGCGGCGGTTGCCTCGACCGGCCTCCCGCAGCTGGCGGGCATGCCTGACACCGCTGCCGGCTTCGCGCAGGCGGTGCTCGCCCTGCGCCGCCGCTACGCCCCCAACGTGATCATCGGCTACCCGATCTCGATCTGGGGCACCGGCGTCGACATCCACCTCAACCATCCCTCGCCCGCCAGGGTGGACGCGATGGCGGCGCAGGCAGTCGCCTTCTACCACTCGCTGCACGCCGACTTCGATGTCAGCTTCACCGAGCTGACCGACCGCGACGCCGGCTATGCCCAGACCGTCGACCACGAGAGCGGCGCCTGGTGGCACGCGGTCGACTTCAGCCGCGACCTGCGCTTCCTCGCCGACTACCACCGCGCCGTAACCACGCCGATCGTGATGTGGCAGATCCCGCTCGGCAACACCGTCTCAGCGGCGCTCAACAACACGCCGTTCCACTATCGCGACAACAAGGTTCAGTGGTTCCTGGCGGCCGGAAACCGTGGCCACCTCAGCGCCTACGTGCACGCGGGGCTGGTCGCGCTGCTATTCGGCGGCGGCCAGTCGCAGGACACCGACGCCGGCGAAGCCTCCGGCGACGGGCGCCCGGACGACGGCGGCTACTTCCACGCCCGCGCTCGCGCCTACTACAGGCAGGGGCCGATCCCGCTTGGCTCCTGACGGCGGCGGCTAGGAGTTGCCCGCGGCGGCGGCGCTCGGGACCGCCACCTCGTAGATCTGGCCGTTCACGTTGCCGACGTACAGCTCGCCTTGGTGGATGGCGAGGGCGATGATCTGGACGCCGAAACCGGTCACGAACGGCGTCGGCTTGCCACCGTGGATCGGGATCGTGACGACCTCGGGGTTGAAACCGTTGCCGCCGATGCCCGTGAAGAGGGCTACATAGAGCTCGTTGCCCGCGGAGCTGATGCCCATCGGTGAGGCGTGCTGCGGCAGCAGGACCAGCGGCCGCGCGAAGTGCCTGCACTTCGAAAGGACCAGCCATGTGCAGGTCGGGAAGCCGTAGTTCTGCCCGGGCTTGGCGATGACGATCTCATCGGGCGGGATCGCGCCCGCGTCCTGACTCTCGTCGCCGACGTAGGGGTATCGAGACCCGGGAGGAAAGTACAGCTGGAAGGGCTGACGCAGGCCCCGCGCGACGATGCGCAGGTCCTTCCCGCTCGCCGTCATCGAGACGACAGCCTGCGAGAGCCGGTAGGGATCCTTGCTGTGGTCGTAGGCTGCCTCCTCCAGCCCAAGTCCCGCGTACAGGCGCCCGTCGGGGCCGAAGGCGATCCCGTTGAAGCCGTAGAACTGCGGCGGTCCGGACCAGACCGTCTTGATCGAGGCGAAGGAGGTGCCGTCCCAGCCGCTCATGACCTCGATCGTCGGCCCGGTCGAGACGTAGAGCTTGCCGGCGTGCCAGGCGAGGCCGTACACGAACTTCGGTGACCCGGGGACCGCCGTGGCGGCGCCGTCGGCCAGCGTGAAGAGCCCGCCGGGCGCGAAGTTGGGCACGCTCGGGCCTTCGCCGACGAACATCGTCGATCCGTCCCAGGCAAACGCCGTCGGCGTCGGCATGCCGGTCGCGATCAGCTGCACGGGTGCGCCGGTCGCCGCGACGGGGGTGCCGGCCGCGCCGGCCGCCACCGCGAACGCCACCGCTGCCGCAAGCGCGCTCGCGAGCAGCGCGACGGCCCGAAGGTGTCGAGCACGGGGCATCAGGTCACGCTCAGTGGGCGAAGGCCGCGACCTGCGGTCGCTGTTTGGGCAGTGGGCCGTCGAGCGCCTCCAGCGAGGCGGTACGCGCGCGCAGGTCGCGCAGCAACAGCTCGCCCATCTCCTGGCTCATCCCGGCGCGGATCACGATCCGCAGCACCGAGAGGTCCTCGCGGTTCGCCGGGAAGCTGTAGGCGGGCACCAGCCAGCCGCGCTCGCGCAGGCGGTCGGATACGTCGAACACCGTGTAGCGCGTCACCTGCGGCTTCAGCGTGAACGCGAACACCGGCAGGTCGCTGGCATCGCTGATCAGCTCATAGGGGCCGATCTCGGCGATCTCGGCGGCCAGGCGGCGGGCGATCTCGGAGGAGCGCTGCTGCACCGAGCGGTAGCCGGACCGTCCGAGGCTCGTGAACATGTGGTACTGCGCGACGACCTCGCTGCCCGGGCGCGAGAAGTTGAGCGCGAAGGTGGGCATGTGGCCGCCGAGGTAGTTGACGTCGAAGACGAGCTCGCGAGGCAGCGCGGCTTGCTCGCGCCAGATCGCCCAGCCGACGCCAGGGTAGACGAGCCCGTACTTGTGGCCGGAGGCGTTGATCGACTGGACGCGCGGGATGCGGAAGTCCCAGACCACATCCGGCTGCAGGAACGGTGCGACGAAGCCGCCCGAGGCGGCGTCGACGTGAATCGGCACGTCGATGCCACGCTCGCGTTCGACCCGGTCCAGCGCCGCCGCGATCTCGGCGACAGGCTCGTAGCTGCCGTCGAAGGTCGAGCCGAGGATCGCCGCGACGCCAATCGTGTTCTCGTCGCAGAGCGCCGCGGCCTGCTCGGCCCCGAGCGTGTAGCGGTCGCCCTCCATCGGCACGAAGCGCGGCTCGACATCGAAGTAGCGGCAGAACTTCTCCCAGCACACCTGCACGTTGATGCCCGCCACGATGTTCGGGCGCTCGGTCGGGCGCCCCGCTGCCCGCATGCGCTCGCGCCAACGCCACTTGAGCGCGAGCCCGCCGAGCATCACCGCCTCGCTCGAGCCGGTCGTCGAGCACCCGGTCGCGGCCTCGCCCGCGGGCGCATGCCAGAGGTCGGCGATGATCTCCACGCAGCGCGACTCGATCTCGGCCGTCTGCGGGTACTCGTCCTTGTCGATCATGTTCTTGGCGACGGTGTCGCGCATGATCCGCTCAGCGCGGCCCGGCATCCAGGTCGTCACGAACGTCGCGAGGTTGAGGCGGGCGCTGCCGTCGAGCAGGAGCTCGCTGCTGATCAGCTCGTAGGCCTCCTCCTCGCCGAGGCCCTCCTCGGCCAACTGGCGAAGCGGCGGGTCGCCCAGTGCCACGCTCGGGATGCTAGGGGCGCGATCCGACGGAGGTCGCACTCGCTCCCGGGTGGGGCGGCGCGACCTGGCATATTCGCGGCCATGAGCGCTCGCGCCTGGGCCGCCTTCGCGGCGGTCTCGGTTCTCTGGGGCATCCCCTACCTGTTCATCCGCGTCGCCGTGGACGGCGGCATGCCGCCGATCTTCCTGGCCTGGGTGCGCGTGCTGCTGGGCGCGGTCGTGCTCGCCGCGATGGCATGGCGGGCCGGAGGCTTCGCGGGCCTGCGCGCGCGGCTGCGCTGGCTCGCTGCCTTCGCTGTGCTCGAGATCGCGATCCCGTTCCCGCTGATCGCCGCCGGCGAGCGTCACGTCGCCTCGTCGCTCGCGGCGATCATCGTCGCCGCCGTGCCGCTCATCATCGCCCTGCTGGCGCTGCGCTTCGAGCCGAGCGAGCGCGTCGATCGCCGTCGCCTGCTCGGCCTGCTCGTCGGCTTCGCCGGCGTGATCGCGCTGGTCGGGATCGACGTCGCCGGGAGCACCGACGAGCTGCTCGGAGCGGGGGCGATCCTGCTCGCGGCAGTGGGCTACGCGTGTGGCCCGATGATCCTCAACCGTCATCTGCTCGACATCGACCCGCGCGCGACGATGGCGGCGTCGCTCGGGATCGCTGCGGTGATCCTGACGGCGCCGGCGGCGTTCTCGCTGCCGAGCGTGACGCCGTCGGCCGCCGCGCTGTTGGCGCTGGCCGTGCTCGTCGTGTTCTGCACCGCGGCGGCGCTGCTGATCTACGTGACGCTGGTGGCCGAGGTCGGGCCCGGGCGTGCGGCGGTGATCACCTACGTCGCGCCCGTGCTGGCGGTCGGGCTCGGTATCGCCGTGCTCGGCGAGCATCCGGGCAGCGGCGGCATCGCCGGCCTGCTGCTGATCCTCGCCGGATCGTGGCTGTCGACCGACGGGCGGCTGCCGCCTGGCCTGCGCCGGCGGCGCGGTCGCCGCGGCAGCGTCAGCGCGGCGGAGCTCGAGCAGGACCCGCTCGGCGTCGCTACTCGATCGTGACGAGCGTGCCGAGCGGCATATAGGGCCAGGCCTTGGCAGCCGCCGCCAGCGGCAGCTCGACGCATCCGAGGCTCTGGGGCGTGCCATAGGAGCCGCGCGGGAACGCGTGCACAGCGTCGCCACCGTTGAAGTAGCTGATCCAGCGGATGCCGGGATCGTTGTAGTGACTGCCGTCGGGGTTGGTCCCGCGCATCGTGCCGACGGGAATGTGCTCGAAGACCTGGAAGGTCCCGTGCGCCGTCGGGCGGCTCGGGATGCCGGTGTTCCCCGGCGATGTCAGCACCGTATGCCCGGCGCTCCAGAGCGTCAGCAGCTGGGGCTCCTTGACGCGCACGTACACGTAGCTGTAGGGGGTGGCGGTGCGGCGCCCGGCGATCGCGTCGGTCAGCAGCGCATGCCACACGAGCGGCCCGGCGATGCCGTCGACGCCGAGGCCGTGGGTATGTTCGAACGCCATCACCGCGCCCTTGACGATCTGCTCGCGCCGTCGGGGCGCCCACAGCGCCTGCAGCTGGCTCGGCGTGTTCGGGTAGCGCCAGGCGAAGCTGCCGCGCGGCGGCGCCACGGCGGCGGCGGCCTGCGCTCGCGCGCTGCGCGCGACCGCGGCGCCTGAGGGCTGCCAGTCCAGCGGCAGGTAGCCGAGCTGCGCGAGCAGCTGCTCGAGCCGAAGCGGCGACCCGACCGGCACGGTCCACGCGAGCTCCTCGCTCGCCGGCGAAAGCTCGCCGGAGGCCGCGCTGAGCGCCACGGCGTGCGCGAGCGTGAAACGCAGCTGCGTGCCGAGCGGCTCGCCGAGGCCGGCGGGCGTGAACAGCAGGGTGTGGCTGTCGAGCTCTCGCCAGGAGCCGTGTGCGGCGGCGTCGACCGCCGGCGGCCTGCCGCCGAGCAGCGTCGAGACCGGCACGGAAAAGGTCAGGCGGATCGGCGTCAGCGGCGACACCTCCGATCCGGGGGCGGGGTCGGCGACCGCCACCGGCGAGCGCGATCGAGGGAACCAGCTGACCGTCACCGGCGCGCTCTGCTTCTCCCATGAGCGCACAGCGGCCGACACGCTGGCGCTTCCGGCGCCACCGAGACCGGGCAGGATGACGGTGCGCGTGGGCGCGGGGAGGCGCAGGTTGACGGCGGGCTGGCCCGCGGCGGCGAAGGAGACGGCGGTGACGGGCTGCTCAAAGCTGACCGCCACCTGCTCGCCGCTGGCGACCGTCAGCCAGCGGTCGGCCACCCGCGCCAGCGGGGCGCGCAGCGTCAGCCGCTCGTCGCGAAAGCTCCCGAGCAGCCAGCTCAGCCAACCCGGCCGCCGGATCACAACGTCCACCGAGATCGCCTCCCCGGGGGTGAGCTGCTCGAGCGGCGTGATCCGCCCGCCGTCGATCGCGACCGGGATCGTGGTTCCGTCCGGGCCGAACGCGCTCGCGCGGACGAGCGCGCCGGCGAAGGGCTGCAGGCCGACCTTCGCCAGCGCGCTGCCGTCGGGCGAGAGCGTCGCCCCCGACCAGAGTGCGACGAGCACGCCCAGGCCGGCGACGAGGAGCGCGACGAAGGCCGCGAAGCCGAGCAGCCAGCCTCGCCGGTGCCGGCGAGGGGGCGGGGGAACGTAGCGCGGCTCGAACGTTCTCACCACCATCGAACACAGGATAGGCACGCGAGGAGCGCGGCAGGCGCGGTTGGCGGCGGCGCGGTCGCCCAGTTGCAGAGACGCTAGCGAGCCACCACTACGAACCAGCGACCGGCGTGCAGAACGGTGGCGCCGCCGAGCTCGGCGGCGAGCTCGCCGGGGTCGAAGTAGCGCTTGAAGACGCGGTGACGCGAGCCGTCGCCGAGCACGCGCTGCTGCCACTCCTCCGCCGGGACGCCCTCGTGCCGCGCCGAGTCGACAACGACGAGCTCGCCCGCCACCCGCGCCGCCTCAGCGAGGAATGCGACGCGCTCCTCCCGGAGCAGGTGGCCGTAGAAGTGGCTCGCGAAGACGCGGTCGAATTGCCCGTCGCGGAAGGGCAGCGGCACCGCCTCGGCGCAGATCGCGCGGCCCGGCGCGATGCGCGGGCCGGCGATCGCGAGCATCGCGGTGCTCTGGTCGAGCCCGACGACCTCGCCGGCGAGGTGGGCGGTGAGGAAGCCGGTGCCGCAGGCGACGTCGAGGACCGCGGCGGCCGGCAGGCCCTCGACCACCGCGATCAGCTCCGCGACCTCCTCCGACCAGCCGGGGCGCTCCCGCCCGGCGAAGGTCCCCGTGCCCAGCCACCAGTCGTCGTACTCCTCGGCCCGCCGGTCGTAGTAGGCGCGCATCGCAGCATCGACCAGCGGCTCGCTCACGGGCTGCGAGTCTAGCCGCGCTGCGGCAAGGGTCTAGGCTGGCGAAGGCATGGCGCCGCACACTGGGGTCCCGCCGCCCGAGCGCCCACGGCGTGGCTGGTTCGTGTGCGCGACGACCGCGGTGGCCGGGACGATCGCGGCTGCGCTGCTCCCGTCGCCCTGGTCGATCGCGTGCGGAACGCTCGCCGCGCTCGGAGCGATCGGCGCGTTCGTGATGTTCGTCGCGATCGTCGTGCTCGAAGACCGCGACGGCGGCTAGCCCGGGGCGCTCAGCCGTGCTCTGCTGCGGGCTCTTCGCGCGACCAGCCCTCGCCCTCCGCGGGCGGCGTCTCGGCCTCGTGTCCGTGCGCCTGCGACGGCTCGGACTCGCCCGCGCCGTCGCCGTGGCGATCCTCATAGAGCCGCTCGAGCACGTGCAGGTCGGAGAGCTTGCGCTCGAGCCGCTCGATGCGACGGCGGACGTCGTCGATCGGCATCGCGTCGATCCACGCCTTGTAGGAATCCTGGTTCATGGCCCGTTCTCCTCTGCTCGGTTGGGGGTGAGCGCAACCTATCGCCGCCATGGGGGCGCGGCGGTTAGTGGCGCGTTACCGAAGGACGAGGCGAGCCCGCCGCCGTGAGGCGCGCACATATCATCCCTGCCTCGGCTTCGTTGCGTGCAACCGCCACGGATCCCAGCATCGGCCCGATCGTAGTCCCGTCGCGGGCAGCCATCGAATAGGGAGGTCGTTTGCCCGGCACCAAGAAGCAGATCGAAACGCTCGAGGCGCAGGTCGCGGACCTCAGCGTTCGCCTTGCCGCGATCGAGGCGGCGGTGGAGGGCGAAGCCGGTGGCGAGGGCGACTCCGGCGCGGCGCCGGCGCGCTCGCTGCGGCGGGCGACCGCGCGCCGCGCGAGCAAGCGACGCGCTCAGGCGCGAGCGCTGCGGCCCGATACCAAGGCGCTCATCCTCGAGCACCTGGGCAAGCACCCCGGCAGCACCCCGGGCGAGCTGGCCAAGGGGATCGACGTGAACCGCTCGACGGTGTCGAGCGCCATCGCGCAGCTGGTCAGGCTCGGTCGCATCCACAGGGAAGAGCACGGCTACGTCCTCGACGAGAGCCGGCTCGGCTAGGATCGCCGCCAGTCGTGCCCGCCGGGTGCGGGCGTGATGACCGGAGGCCGACCTTGCGCAATCCCGCCGGAACGCCGCCGCGCTCCGGCGGGCGGATCCTGATCGACCAGCTCGTTCTGCATGGCGTCGAGGTGATCTTCGGCGTGCCCGGCGAGAGCTATCTGGCGGCGCTCGACGCTTTGCGCGACTCGCCGATCCGCTTCGTCAACGCCCGCCACGAGGCCGGCGCCGCCAACATGGCGGAGGCTGCCGGCAAGCTCACGGGCCGCCCCGGAGTCTGCTTCGTCACGCGCGGACCGGGCGCCGCCCACGGCTGTGTCGGCGTGCACACGGCGTTCCAGGACTCGACGCCGCTGATCTACCTGGTCGGACAGGTGCCGCGCGCCGAGCTCGGGCGCGAAGCGCTCCAGGAGGTCGACTTCGAGGCGATGTTCGCGCCGCTCGCGAAGTGGACTGTCCAGATCGACGATCCGGCGCGGATCCCCGAGATCCTCCAGCGGGCGTTCGCGGTCGCGACCTGCGGTCGCCCGGGGCCGGTCGTGGTCGCCTTGCCCGAGGATGTGCTTGCGGCTGTGGCGAGCACCGCCGACGCGCGGCCCCACCGGCCCTCGCTCGCCCGCCCGGCGGCCGCTGATCTCGCCGCCGTGCGCGACCGGCTCGCGCGGGCGAGCTCGCCGCTGCTGATCGTCGGCGGCGGCGGCTGGAGCGAGCAGGCGGCGAGTGACGCGCGCGCCTTCGCCGAGGCCTCGGCGCTGCCGGTCGCCTGCGCCTTCCGCTGCCAGGACTACCTCGACAGCCGCTCACGCTCATACGTCGGCCACCTCACGACGCACAGCGACCCGGCGCTGGCAGCTCGCGTGCGCGACGCCGACGTGCTGCTGGTCGTCGGCGACCGCCTCGGCGACGTCACGACCGGCGGCTACACGCTGCTGGAGGCGCCGCAGCCGCGGCAGGCGCTGATCCACGTCTACCCGGAGGCGCGCGAGCTCGGGCGCGTGTTCGCTCCCGAGCTCGCGCTCGTCAGCGACTCCGGCGCGTTCTTCGCGGCGATCGAGCCGGTCGACGGCGCCGCGTGGGCGACCTCGAGCGCGCAGGCCCGCGAGGAGTTCCTCGCCTGGTCGAGGCCGGCCGCAGGCCCCTGGCAGCTCGACCTCGCGACGGTCGTGAGCCAGACCGCAGAGCGGCTCGCGGGAGAGGCGATCCTCGTCGACGACGCCGGCAACTTCAGCGCCTGGGTGAGCCGCTTCATGCCTTTTCACCACTACCGCAGTCAGCTGATGCCGGTCAGCGGCGCGATGGGCTACGCCGTGCCGGCGGCGGTTGCGGCGAAGCTGCTGCGCCCGCAGCGCCAGGTCGTGGCGTTCGTCGGCGACGGCGGCTTCCAGATGAGCGCGCTCGAGCTGGCGACGGCGGCGCAGGAGGGCGTGGCGATCGTCGTGATCGTCGTCAACAACGGCATGTACGGGACGATCCGCATGTTCCAGGAACGCCGCTATCCCGGCCGCGAGATGGCGACCGCGCTGCGAAACCCCGACTTCGCGGCGCTCGCGCGCGCCTGCGGTGCGCACGGCGAGACGGTCGAGCGCACGGAGCAGTTCCTGCCGGCGCTCGAGCGCGCGCTCGCGCAGCCGCGCGCGGCCGTGCTCGACCTGCATGTCGACGCCGAGGCGATCACCCCGGTCGAGACGATCAGCCAGATCCGCGCGGCCGCGCAGGCCGGCTGAACGCTCAGGTGGCCGCGGCCGAAGCGGCCGGGGCGAGCACGACCAGCAGATCGCCGCGCTCGACGCGCGTGCCGCTCGCGACCGCCACGCGCTCGACGCGGCCGCTGATCGGTGCGGTGATCGTCGACTCCATCTTCATCGCCTCGATCACCGCGACCGGCTCGCCGGCAGCGACCTCGTCGCCGACGCCCACCTGCGGGATCACCGCGCCGATCACGGGCGCCGCGACGTGGCCCGGGTTGGACGGGTCGGCGCGCTCGATCTCGACAATGTCAACCTCGATCGCACGATCGCGGACCTCGAGCGGCCGCAGCTGGCCGTTGACGCGCGCCATCACCGTCCGCACACCCGCTTCGTCGGGCTCGCCGATCGCCTCGAGCTCGAAGATGACGCGCACGCCCTGGGCGAGGTCGACCGGCAGCGGCTCGCCCTCGTCGAGCCCGTAGAAGTAGGCCGCCGTCGGTATCAGCGAGACGTCGCCGTAGCGCTCGCTCGCCTTGAGGTAGTCGGCCAGAGGGCCCGGGAACAGCAGCCCGGCCAGCGCCAGCTGGCGGCGGCGCCCCGGTGCCTGGAGCGCCTCGAGCGTCTCGGCGGCGAGCTCCTCCGCGGGCGCCGGCGTGGGGCGGCCGCGGAGCGCGAGCGAGGTGAACGGCTGCGGGAATCCCGCGGGCGGTTGGCCGAGTGCACCACGCAGGAAGTCGAGCACCGAATCGGGCAGGTCGAAGCGACCGGGGTCGCGCTCGAGCTCGTCGAGGTCGATCCCGGCGGAGACCGCGAAGATCGCGAGATCGCCGACGACCTTGCTGGTCGGAGTCACCTTGATGATGTGGCCGAGCAGCGCGTTGGCCCGCTCGTAGGCTGCCTCGACCTCCTCGAAGCGGTCGCCGACGCCGATCGCCGCCGCCTGCTGGCGCAGGTTCGAGAGCTGCCCGCCGGGGATCTCGTGGCGGTAGACGCGACCGGTCGGAGCCGGCAGTCCGGCCTCAAACGGCGCGTACAGCGACCGCACCGCCTCCCAGTAGGGCTCGAGCGCGAGCGCGCCGTCGAGCGCCGCGGCCGGCTCGCGCGCGGTCCCCGCCAGCGCCGCGATGATCGCCGAGAGCGAGGGCTGGCTGGTCATCCCCGCGAGCGGTGCGGCGGCGCCGTCGAGGGCGTCGACGCCGGCGTCGACGGCCGCGAGATAGGTCGCGAGCGAGCCGCCGGCGGTGTCGTGGGTGTGCAGATGCACGGGCGCGTCGAAGCGCTCGCGCAGCGCCGCCACCAGCGTGCGCGCGGCGGGCGCGCGCAGCAGCCCGGCCATGTCCTTGATCGCGAGCACGTGCGCCCCGGCGCCGACGAGCGACTCCGCCACGGCCAGGTAGTAGTCGAGCGTGTAGATGCGCTCGCGCCTGTCGCCCAGGTCGCCCGTGTAGCAGATCGCTCCCTCCAGCAGCGCCGGTGTCTCCAGCGCCGCCTCGATCGCCGGGCGCATCCCCTCGATGTCGTTGAGCGCGTCGAAGACGCGGATCACGTCGATGCCGCTGGAGACGGCTTCGGCTACGAACGCGCGCACGACGGCGGGCTCAAAGCGCGAGTAGGCGAGCAGGTTGCTGCCGCGCAGGAGCATCTGCAGGCAGATGTTGGGAACCGCCTCGCGCAGGCGCTCCAGGCGGCTCCAGGGGTCCTCGTGCAGGAAGCGCAGAGCGACATCGAAGGTCGCTCCGCCCCAGCACTCAAGCGACAGCAGCCCCGGCAGCGTCTGCGCGATATGGGGAGCAGCGGCGACCATGTCGAACGTGCGCATGCGCGTGGCGAGCAGCGACTGGTGTGCGTCGCGCAGTGTCGTGTCGGTGAGCGCGACGGCCGTGGACGCGCGCAGCTCGGACGCGAACGCGGCCGGGCCGAGCTCGCGCAGGCGCTGGCGCGAGCCGGGCGCGGTGGCACCGGCGAGCGGCGGCAGCTTCGCGCGCGGGTCGGCGAGCACGGCAGGCCGCGCGTGCTCGCGGTTGATCGTCACGTCCGTCAGGCGGGCCAGCAGGCGCGACGCGCGGTCGGCGCCGGCCTCCGCGGCGATCAGCTCGGGATGCTCGTCGACGAATGTGGTGTGCGTCGCGCCGGCGAGGACGTCGGGGTTTCGCAGCAGCGCGCGCAGGAAGCCCTGGTTGGTGCGAACGCCGCGCACGCGCAGCTCGGCGACCGCACGGCCGGCGCGCGCCGCCGCGCTGCGCAGGTCGGGGCCGCGCGCGGTGATCTTGACGAGCAACGGGTCGAAGAACGGCGAGACCTCGGCGCCGACGAAGGCCGAGCCCTCATCGAGGCGGATGCCGGCGCCGCCCGGGGAGCGGTAGGCGGTGATCCGGCCCGCGTGCGGGCGGAAGCCGTTGGCCGGGTCCTCGGTCGTGACGCGGCATTGCAGCGCGACGCCGCGCTGGCGGATGCTCTCCTGGGTCAGGCCGAGCTCGGCGAGCGAGGCGCCGCCGGCGATCAGGATCTGCGAGCGCACAAGATCGACGTCGGTGGTCTCCTCGGTGACGGTGTGCTCGACCTGGATCCGCGGGTTCATCTCGATGAACGCGAAGCGGCCGCGCTCGTCGAGCAGGAACTCGACGGTGCCCGCGTTGACGTAGCCGATCGCGCTGGCGAACGTGAGGGCCGCCGCGAAGATCCGCTCGCGCAGCGCCGGGTCGAGGTTGGGCGCCGGCGTCACCTCGATCACCTTCTGGTGGCGGCGCTGGAGCGAGCAGTCGCGCTCGAACAGGTGCACGATGCCGCCGCTTGAGTCGGCGAGGATCTGGACCTCGATGTGGCGCGCCCGCACCATCGCCTGCTCGAGGTAGACCGTGCCGTCGCCGAACGCCGCCTGCGCCTCGCGCATCGCGCCCTCGAGCGCGCGCGGCAGCTCCGGAGCCGACTCGACCAGACGCATCCCGCGCCCGCCGCCGCCGAGCGCGGCCTTGACGAACAGCGGGTAGCCGAGCGCCTGCGCCGCCGCCTGCGCCGCCGCGAGGTCGCGCACCGGCCCCGAGGCCTCCAGCACCGGCACACCCGTCGTGCGGGCGGCCTCTCTCGCGCGCGTCTTGTCGCCCGCGAGCCCGAGCACTGCGGCCGGCGGCCCGACGAAGCTGATACCCGCGGCGTCGCAGCCGCGCGCGAGCGCCGGGTTCTCCGAGAGGAAGCCGTAGCCCGGGTAGATCGCGTCGGCCCCGACCTCGACCGCCAGCGCGACGATCAGATCGACGTCCAGGTAGTTGCTGACCGGATGCCCCGCCTGGCCGATCTCGTAGCTCTCATCCGCCTTGACGCGGTGGACCGAGTCGCGGTCCTCGGGCACGTAGATCGCGATGCTGCGGATGCCGAGTTCGTTCGCGGCGCGGAACGCGCGGACCGCAATCTCGCCGCGATTAGCGACGAGCAGCGATCCGATCATTCGCCGGTCCGCGGCAACACACCGGCCATTATGCCCGCCGCGCCCGCGGGCGCCATCGCCGGGGGGCCAGTCAGGCCCGCAGCGACTGTTCCGCGACGGCAGGCGCGGCGGCGGTCGGCGCAGCGCCCGCGGCGGAGGGCCGCGCGGCAGCCTCGTCGGCCAACGCCGGCAGCCAGCGCCGCAACGTCTCGAGCAGCGCCAGGTGGCGCATCGGCTTGGCGACGCAATCGTCCATCCCCGCGGCGCGGCAGCGCGCGATGTCGCTCTCGCTGGCGCCCGAGGTCATTCCGATCACGGGGGTGTGGCGCCCGGCCGCCTCGCGGCGCCGCAGCGCCCGCGTCGCCTCGTAGCCGTCCATCGCCGGCATGTCGCAGTCCATCAGCACGGCGTCGTAGCGCTTGCTCGCGAGCGCGTCGAGCGCCTGGGGGCCGTCGGCGGCGACCTCGGCGCGGGCGCCGCAGCGCTCGAGGGCGCGGGTCGCGACGATCTGGTTGACCGGGCTGTCCTCGGCGATGAGCACCAGCGGCGCGGTCTGCGCGAGCCGTGCCGCCGCGGCCGGGGCTGCGCCGGCC
>DATNHQ010000087.1:0-5358 GCA_035604915.1 Solirubrobacteraceae bacterium | reverse complement strand
ACGCGCACACCCGCCAGCGGGCGCGGACCGCCGCGCGGCGCGCTGGGCAGCGCCCGCAGCGGCGCCGGCGGCGGCATCAGCGGCGTGCTCTGCGCACCGTCCTGCGCCAGCGCCGCCAGCAGCGCGCCGCAGTCGGCGAGTGAGCGCGCCATCGGGCCGGCGTGGTCGAGCGAGCGCGCGAGCGGCTCGATCCCGTCGATCGGGACGCGCCCGTGCGTCGGCTTGAGCGAGGAGACGCCGCACAGCGCGGCCGGGATCCGCAGCGACCCGGCGGTATCGGTGCCGAGCGTCGCCGGCACCATCGCCGCCGCGAGCGCCGCTGCCGAGCCGCCGCTCGAGCCGCCTGCCGAGCGCTCCAGCGCATACGGGTTGCCGACCTGGTCGGTCGTCCCGCCGGCCGCGAACTCGTGCGTGTGCGTGTGCCCAACGAGCACCATTCCGTGCGCGCTGAGCCTCGCCCAGGCCGTGGCGTCGGCGCTCGCGACGTGGCCTTCGAGCACGCGACTCGAGGCCGTCAGCGGCAGCCCGGCGACGGCGTAGAGGTCCTTGAGGCCGATCGGGACGCCGCACAGAAGCGGCGCCGCGTCGCGTTCGCGCGCGAGCCGCTCGTCGGCCGCTTGCGCCTGCGCCGCGGCGATCTCCGGGTAGCGGCGGACCCAGGCGTTGACCGCGGTCGGCGCGCCCTCGAAGGAGGGCTCACCGCCGTTGCGCGCGTCGATCGCGACCTCGCACGCCGCCAGCAGCTCCGCTGCCGAGATCCGGCGCGCGCGCAGCGCGCTGGCCGCCTCCAGCACACCCAGGCGCGCGAGCTCGACCATGGCGCGGGAGTCTAGCTCCGGGCTCGCGGGGCGCCGGCCGGCGGCTATGATCGCGCCGCCATGTCGCGGGCGCTCGTGATCGTCGACATCCAGAACGACTACTTCCCGGGCGGCGCCCACCCGCTGCACGAGCCTGAGCGCGCCGCGGCGTCTGCGCGCGCGGTGCTCGAGCGCTTCCGCGCCGACGGCGCGGCGGTCTTCCACATCCAGCACATCTGGGAGGGCCCCGACGCTCCGTTCATGCGCCCGGGGACGGCGGGCGTCGAGATCCACGAATTGGTGGCGCCGCTCCCCGGCGAGCCGCTGATCCAGAAGGACGCGCCGAACGCCTTCCTGCGCACGCCACTCGAGAGCCGGCTGCGCGAGCGCGGGGTCGACGAGCTCGTGGTCTGCGGGATGATGACGAGCATGTGCGTCGACGCGACCGTGCGCGCCGCCTCCGATCTCGGCTTCAACGTGACGCTCGTGCACGACGCCTGCGCCGCGCCGGCGCTCTCCTTCGGCGGCGTCGAGGTGCCGGCGCCGGCGGTGCACGCCGCGTTCGTCAGCGCGCTCGCAATGGGCTATGCGAGCGTCGTTGACGCAGCAAGCCTCGGCTAGCCCTGGAGTCTCCTCACTTGGAGCTAGGCGGCGCCGGCGGCGTGCAGCGCGCTGGCGTGGGCGGCGCGCTCGAATGAGTCCTCGAGCGGCTGCAGCGACGAGGGCTCGACGTTGAGCGCGCGTGCCGTCAGCAGGTCGCACAGCCAGGAGTTCTTCGGCAGCAGCGGGCCGTGCACGTAGGTCCCGATCACGTTGGCCCTGCGCGCGCCCTCCAGGCCGCTTGAGCCGTCGTTGCCGTGGCCGCGCAGAACGCGGCCGAGCGGCGCCTGGCCGTCCAGCAGCTGCGTGCGCCCGGCGTGGTTCTCGAAGCCGGCGATGACGCCCTCGTCGGTCTGCACGGCGACGTTGCCGATCAGGCGCGGCCCGCTCGCGCGTACCGTGCGAAGCTCGAGCAGCCCGATGCCCGGGATCGTCTCCTCGCCGAGCTCGTAGGAGTGGCCGAGTAGCTGGTAGCCGCCGCAGACGCCGAGCACGACGGCGCCGCGCGCGGCGGCCGCGTGCAACGCGGCCGACTTGTGCTCGAGCAGGTCGCTGGCGCAGCGCCGCTGGTCGGAGTCCTGCCCGCCGCCGATGTAGTAGAGGTCGTGCTCGTCGCGGAGCTCATCGCCGAGCGTGCTCTCGTGCAGGCGCCACTCGATCCCCCGCCATGCGCAGCGGCGCTCGAGCATCAGGAGGTTGCCGCGATCGGCGTAGATGTTCATCAGCTCGGGATAGAGCGCGCAAGCCCGCAGGATCATCTGGGCGCCTCGAAGCAGACGATCTCGCTGCCGGCATGCTCGGCGGTTGGCGCGACCGTGCGGGCCGGCCGCGGCGAGAAGCCGACCGCGCGCGCCTCATCGGCGAGCGTCGCCGCGTCGCAGCGCTCGAGGCGGATCAGGTCGAGCTCCGAGCTCGGCGCGCCGGTGGCGGCGATGCGCGAGCGTCGCCGCTCGATCAGCACGGCCCCGCTTGGCTCCCGTCGCAGCGCCGTCGGGGCGCTTTCGTAGCGGACCGATCCCAGCTGCACGGCGTCGGCGTCGAGCTCGAGCTCGAACGGCTCGACGCCCTCGCCCAACAGCGAGACCGCGAGCAGGCCGCCCGGTGCGAGCGCGGCGCGCGCGCAGCGCAGGAAGGCGCGCCGGTCGGCGAGCAGGTGGATCGTCTGCATCGGCACGATCGCAAGTGCGACCCTTCGCTCGAGCGTGAAATCGCATGCGTCGGCGCAGCGGACCTCGATCGCGAGCGTGGCGGCGCGTCGGGCGAGCTCGGCGGCGAGCTCCGCGTCGCGTTCGAGCGCGACGACGTCGTGGCCGGCGCGCGCGAGCACGAGCGCCACGCGGCCGGTGCCGGCGCCGACGTCCAGCACGACGCCGGGGCGGCTTCTCGCGAGCTCGAGCCAGTGCGTCAGATCGGCGCCGTAGGCACCGCATTCGAGGTCGTGCCAGATCACCGACTCCGCGCTCATCCGTCGGCCCATGAGCTTCGCACCTGTCCGCGGCGGCGCAGGAGCTCGCGCAGCGCGAGCATCGCCGTGTAGGTCGGCAGCGCGTACAGCTCGCCCGGCGCGCGCTCGAGCGCGCCGTCCAAGGCGGCGTCGAGCGCGGGGGTGACGCTGATGCGCTCCGGCGCAACCCCGGCGTACTTCAGCCGCAGCGCCAGCTCCGCCGCGCGGGTCCCGGCGCAGGTGACGTGCCGCACGCGCGGGGCGAGCGTCTCGAAGTCGGCATCCCAGATCCAGGAGACGTCGCGGCCGTCGGCGATGCGGTCGTTGAGAATGCCGAGCAGGTCGTGGGCGCCGTCCTGGGCGCCCAGCAACCGCAGCACCTCGTTCGCGCCGGCGGGGTTCTTGATCAGGAGGATCGAGAGCTCGTGGCCCGCCAGGGACACGCGTTCGCCGCGCCCGAAGACCGCTGCGGCGCCGGCGAGACCCGCCGCGATCTGCTCCGGCGAAACGCCGAGCGCGGTCGCCAGCGCCGCCGCGGCGAGCGCGTTGTAGACGTTGTAGAGCCCGGGCAGCGCGATCGTCACATCGGCGCGCCCGAGCGGCGTGCGCAGCTCGAAGCTCGCCGCGCGCAGCGCGTCGAGGCGGACGCCGTGAGCGGCGACGGCCGGGTGCGGGCGGCTGCGCCCGCAACCCGGGCAGGCGTAGTCGCCGAGGTGGGCGATGTAGACGTGCGCGTAGGCGTAGGCCTCGCCGCAGTTGCGGCAGCGCTTGGAGTCGGAGGCGTGGGCGAGCGGCGAGCCGGTTGCCGCGGCGGCGTCAGCGATCCCGAAGTAGAGCGTGTCGTCACGCTCGCGGCCAAGGTCGGCGATCAGCGGGTCGTCGGCGTTGGCGATGAGCCTCGCCGAGCTGGGCGAGAGCAGCGCGGCCCAGCGGTCCGCGATCGCCTCGAGCTCGCCGTAGCGGTCGAGCTGGTCGCGGAACAGGTTGCCGAGCACGATTGCGCGCGGCGACAGCGCGGCGGTGACGCGGTCGAGCCAGAACTCGTCGACCTCGAACAGCCCGAGCTCGGCGCCGCTCCGCCGCTGCAACAGAGCCGAGGCGATGCCGCCCGCCATGTTCGCCCCGGCGACGTTGTGGACGGTTGCCGTGCCGGTCGATTCGAGGACCGCGGCCGCGAGCGCGGTGGTGGTGGTCTTTCCGTTGGTCGCCGACACGACGACGCTGCCCTGGCGCAGCGTTCGCGCGAGACGCGCGATCGCGTCGGGCTCGAGGCGCAGCAGCAGCTTGCCGGGCAGGCTCGTGCCGCCGCGCCCGCCCGCTCGCAGGGCGCGCCCCAGCCCGCGCGCGAGCACCGCCCGCGGGTCGAGCGTCACGAGCGAGTCCAACCCTGCTCGGCCATGAACGCCGTGACCGCCTGCGGCTGGTCGGTGACGACATAGGCGTCGACGATCGCGCCGGCGACGTTGATCGTGATCGACAGCCCGGAGGCCACGGGGCGAACCTTCGAGATCAGCGCGACCGGGCGGCCGGCGCCCATCCGCGGCGTCACGCGGCCGGTCGCAACGCTGTGGACGTTGGGGTGATCGGCGAGCTTGTCGAGCACGCGCCGGTACTGCTTGGAGGAGGAGTGCTTGTGATGGGTGCGCCGGGCGCTCACTGCAAACTCCATTATCGGCACCGTGCCGGGCCGCCCGGCAGGGCTCCGGGATTGCTCAGGCGCCGCCCGCGGGCTTCGCGCGCGCAGCTCTCTGGCGGCGGCGGCCGTAGGCCGCGAGGATGCCGAGCACGACGGCGTCGAGCAGGACGCCGAGCAGCACGGCGGGGGGCAGGCTGAGCCGCCCGAAAGGCCACGAGACAAGCTCGACGATGCCGGCGCCGAGCACGACGATGCCGACCACGACCGCGATGGCGACCAGGATTCCGCGCAGGCGCGCGACGATGCCGGCGCTACGCGGCGGCGCGACCAGGCCCATCATGCGCAGCCCGAACAGGGCGCGCGAGGAAGGCGCCTCGGCGCCGAGCTTCTCGACCGCGACCTTGAGGTCGCCGGCGCGCCGTTCGGCGAGCGCGAGCGAGGCGTCGGCCATGCGGCGGATCTGCATGCGCTCCTGGGGGTGCGTCGAGGCGACCAGCGCCTTCTGGAACCAGCCGCGCGCGCTCGCCGCGTCGTAGCGCTCGGCGGCACGGGCACCGAGCAGCGCGTAGGCGATCGACTTGTACTTGCGCTCGCCCTCGAGCTGCTCGTCGCTGCGACCCTGCATCTGCTCCATCACGTCCGGGCCGATGCGCTGCTCCATGCGGATCTGACGCTGCTTGGGTGCCATCGCTTCGTAGTCTACGGACCGCCGGCGGATATATTGGACGCGATGAGGCAACGGTCGCTGCGTATGCCGGCGCTGTCGGTGGCGCTCCTCTTGGTGGGCGTGCTCGCGCTGCCGGCGACTGCGGCGGCAGGCACGACGCCGTTCACGGGGCTGACCGGGGCGGGCGGCTCGTCGAACCCCGCTCAGACGACCA
>DATNHQ010000086.1:0-21391 GCA_035604915.1 Solirubrobacteraceae bacterium | reverse complement strand
GATGTTGCCGCGACCGGTTACGCGCTGGCGGCGGTGCTGGGGCGCGAGCAGCCCGATCTGGTGCTCTTGGGTCAGCAGTCCGATGACGGCGAGTGCTACACGGTCGGCGCGATCGTCGCCGACCATTTGCGGATGCCTTCGCTGACACAGGTGATCAAGCTCGATGTGCTCGACGGCGCGCTGCGCTGCGAGCGGCAGGCGGAGTATGGCTACGACACCGTCGAGGTGGAGCTGCCGGCGGTGGTGTCGGTGGGCGATGCGATCAACGAGCCGCGCTACCCGTCTTTGAAGGCGATCATGGGCGCCAAGAAGAAGCCGCTGCAGACGCTGAGCGCGGCGGACGTCGGGATCGATCCTGGCCGCGTCGGCGCCGAGGGCGCGGGAGCGGTCTGGAGCGGCGCGCTGGAGCCGCCGGCGAAGGCGGCCGGCCGCATGATCGAGGATGAGGACACCGACGCGACGGTCGCCGAGATCATCGCCTGGCTCGAGGCGCGCAAGCTGATCTGATGGCCGACATGCTCGTCTACGCGCTCCATTACGAGGGCGCCTTCAACAAGAATTCGCTGGGCGCCGTGTCGGAGGGCGCGCGGGTTGCTGCGGCGCTCGGCGGCGAGGCTCACGCGGTCGTGGTCGGCGACTCGGCGACTGATGAGCTGTGCGCGCAGCTCGGCCGCTATGGCGCGAGCCGGGTGCTGCGCGTGCCGGGGCCGGAGGGGCTCGCGCAGCCGGTCGTCGACGCGATGGCTGCACTGTTCGCTGCGCGCGGCTACAGCTACGCGCTGTTCGGCGGCGGCCTGCTCGGCTTCGAGATCGGCGCGGGCCTCGCGGCGCGGCTGGGGGCCGGTGTCGCGATGGAGGTGACGGGGGTGCGCGTCGAGGAGGGCCGGCTGCTCGCCGAGCGCCCGATCCTCGGCGACTCGGCGATTTCGCTGATCACCTTCAAGGGCGAGCGCGGGATCGTGATCGGCCGCCTCAACGCGTTCGAGGCGAGCGAGGGCGGCGGCGAGGCGGCGGTCGAGGAGGTGTCGGTGTCCTTCGAGGACTTCTCGACGCGCGCGCGCATGGTCAGCCGCGGTGAGCAGCGCGGCGAGAGCGTCGACATCGAGGGCGCCGACATCCTGGTCGCCGGCGGCCGCGGCCTCGGCAAGGCCGAGAGCTTCGCGCTGTGCACCGACCTCGCCGCGGCGCTCGGGCCCGCCAGCGCCGTCGCCGCGACGCGCGCGGTGGTCGACGCCGGCTGGTACCCCTACGCCGGCCAGATCGGCCAGACCGGCAAGACGGTGGCGCCCAAGCTCTATGTCGCGGCGGGCATCTCCGGAGCGATCCAGCACAAGGTCGGCATGGCCGGCTCCGAGAACATCGTCGCGATCAACAAGGATGCGAACGCGCCGATCTTCGAGTTCTCCGACCTCGGCGTCGTCGGCGACCTCAACAAGATCCTGCCGAAGCTGACGGCGGCGCTGCGCGCACGGCGCGACGGGGGCGCCTGAGCGTGGGGCGCGGGCGGACGGTCGTCCCGGCCGACTACCCGCCGCCGGTGGATGCGCGGCGCGAGTTCATCAGACGGGAGCTCGACGGCGAGGACGACCGTATCGACGTTGGCGTTGCGATCGTCGGCGGCGGCACCGCGGGGCTCGCCTGCGCGAACCGGCTGCTGCAGCTGTTGGCCGATGACCCCGAGACGGCGGAGCGCCTCGGCGAGGTGCCGGTCTGCGTGATCGAGAAGGCCAAGGCCTGCGGCGGCCACAACCTCTCCGGCGCGCTGATGCGCCCGGGGCCGCTGCAGGCCCTGTTCCCGCAGCGCTCGCGCGAGCAGTGGCGCGAGGAGGGGTTCGCCTTCGGCGAGGTCACCCGCGAGGCCGTGTACATGCTGCCGAGCGCCCGCACGCGCCTGCGGATCCCGACACCGCCGCCGTTTCGCAACCACGGCGCCGAGGTCGTGTCGGTCGCGGCGCTGGCGCGCTTCATGGCGCGGGCAGCGGAGGAGGCCGGCGCCTACGTGCTGACGGAGACCGCCGCGTCGGCGCTGATCGTCACCGACGGCCGCGTTCGCGGCGTGCGCTCCGGGGACAAGGGCCGCGGGCGCGACGGCGCGCCGCTTGCGAACTTCGAGCCGGGCGCAGACATCGCGGCACAGGCGACGGTGCTCGCCGAGGGCGCCTGGGGGCACCTCACGGGCGCCGCGATCCGCGAGTTCTCGCTCGCCGCCGACCGCGAGCCGCAGGTCTGGGAGCTGGGCGTGAAGGAGATCTGGAAGGTCCCCAGGCCGCTTGACCGCGTGATCCACACGCTCGGGCCGTGGCCGCTGCACCTGCGCTCGCGCTACGGCCAGATCGGCGGCAGCTGGATCTACCCTATGCGCGATCAGCGCGCCGGCGAGGACCGCGTCAGCATCGGCTTCGTGATCGACCTCGACTACGCCGATGCGACGACCTCGGCGCACGACCTGCTGCAGCAGTTCAAGTGCCACCCGCTCGTGCGAGGCATCCTCGCGGGCGGCGAGCGGGTCGGCTGGGGCGCCAAGGCGCTGCCCGGGGGAGGCTGGTTCTCGATGCCGCGCCTGGCGATGCCCGGCGCGGTGATCGCCGGCGACGCCGCCGGGCTCGTCGACACGGTCTCGCTGAAGGGCGTCCACCACGCGATCAACTCAGGCTGCCTGGCGGCCGAGGCGATCCACGCCGCGCTCGCCCGCGGCGAGGACTCATTTCACTCCTACGAGGAGGCGCTCGAGCGCTCGGAGGCCGGCCGCGAGCTCTACCGCGTGCGCAACGCGCGCCAGCCGTTCCAGAAGGGCTTCGTTCGCGGCGCGCCGATCGTCAACCTCGCGATCGCCAGCGGCGGCCGTCTGCCGCCCGGCCGCCTGCCCTGGCACCGCGACGACGAGCGCGAGATGTTCGTCGGCAACAGCGCGCGGCGCTATCCCAAGAGCGACGGTCGCTACACCTTCGACAAGCTCTCATCCGTATACATCTCCGGCAACGCGACCCGCGACGACGCGCCCAACCACATCCGCGTGCGCTCCAACGTGCCGCGCGAGCTCGCCGAGACCTGGCGCTGGATGTGCCCCGCCGCCGTCTACGAGATCCCCGAGGACGCGCCGGCGCAGGGTAACGTCGACGTCATCGTCAACTACACCAACTGTGTGCAGTGCGGCGCGATCACCGCCAAGGGCGGCCGCCTGACGACCCCCGAGGGCGGCAACGGGCCCAGCTACCAGCAGACCTGAGCGCGCGCCAAACAGCGCAACATCCGCGCAGCTAGGGTGTTCCTCTCCTCGTAATGGCATGCTTCCGCCGCCTCATAGCGCCACTGCTCGCCGGCACGATCGTGCTGGCGGCGCTGCTGACACCCGCCGCCTTCGGGGCCGGCGCGCGCGCCGCCGCGACCGGGCCGACCGGTACGACCGGGTCGGTCGGCTCGACGGGGCTGGTCGCGACGTTGAGCGCCTGCCACATCGATCCGCTGACGGCGAACCGCTATGCGATCTTCGCCTCGCAGATGACGGAGGTCGCCGGCACGCGCACGATGGCGGTCAGCTTCCTGCTGCAGGAGCGCAGCGGGAAGGCCGCCGGGTTCGTGGCGGTGTCCGCCCCCGGGTTCGGCGAGTGGGTCAGCTCGCAGCCCAACGTCGGCATCTTCACCTACGACCACGAGGTGACCGGCCTGCCGGCGCCCGCCGCCTTCCGCGTGCTGGTGCACGCGCGCTGGATCGACCGCCACCACCGCGTGATCCGCCACCAGATGATCGTCTCGCCGGTGTGCGTGCAGCCGCTGCTGACGCCTGACCTCTCGATCGGCCTGCCGTTGACGCGGGCCGCCGGGCCGACCGCCGCCACCGTGCTCTACAGCGTCGTCGTGCGCAACGACGGCACCGCCGCCGCCGGGCCCTTCCAGGTCTCACTCAGCGTCGGCGGCGTGGCGCTCGCTCCGGTTGCGCTCCCCAGCCTGGCGGCGGACTCGACGCAGCTCGTGCAGTTCAGCGGGCCGCGCTGCAGCGCCGGCTCGAGCATCGTCGCGACCGCTGACGCCGGCAGCGCCGTCAGCGAGCCGGCCAACGTGAACCGCACGCGGTCCTTCGCCTGCCGCTGAGGCGGCGTGGGCGTGCCGCTACACTTCATGGTCCGATGAAGGCCGAGATCCATCCCGAGTACATGACCGCGATCGTGCGCTGCACGTGCGGGAACGAGTTCGAGACTCGCTCCACCAAGCCGGAGCTGCGCGTTGAGATCTGCTCCAACTGCCACCCCTTCTACACCGGGCGCCAGAAGCTGATCGACACCGGCGGTCGCGTCGAGCGTTTCCAGCGGCGAGTCGCTCGCAGCCGCCAGCGCGCTGCCGCGACGAAGTAGGGCCCCCGCGTGCCTGCGCGCGGGCGCGATGCGCCGATCGGCGGTCAGGCCGTGCTCGAGGGCGTGATGATGCGCGGCATCCGCACGTGGTCGGTGGCCGTGCGGGCACCCACCGCCGCGCAGTTCGAGCGCGGCGAGCGCGAGATCCCGGCCGGCGAGATCGCCGTGCAGACGTTCCCGTTCAGCTCGGCGCTGCGGCGCCACCGGCTGCTGCGGCTGCCGCTCGTGCGCGGCGTCGTCGCGCTGGGCGGATCGCTGGCGATCGGCATGCGGGCGCTGAACATCTCCGCCAATGCCCAGCTGGCGGCACCGGCGCGCGAGGGGGACGTTGAGGGCGAGGGCGACGGCGACGCGCTCTCGGGGGCGGCCTGGATCGGCGCGCTCGTCGTGTCGTTCGCGTTCGCGATCGGGCTCTTCTTCGTCGTGCCGGTCGGCCTGGTCAGCCTGATCAAGTCGCAGCTTCACTCCGCGACGCTGTTCTGGCTGATCGAGGGCGTCGTGCGGACGGTGATCTTCCTCGGCTACCTGCTGCTGCTCTCGCGGCTGCGCGACCTGCGCCGCGTGTTCGAGTACCACGGCGCCGAGCACAAGACGATCGCCTGCCATGAGGCTGGGCGCGAGCTGACGCCGGAGAACGCAGCGACCTTCTCGCGACTGCACCCGCGCTGCGGCACGAGCTTCCTCTTGATCGTGATGATCGTGGCGATCTTCGCGTTCGCGCCGATCGGGCTGCCGGCCTGGTACTGGCTGGTGGCCACGCGGATCCTCGGCGTGCCGCTGATCGCGGGGATCTCCTTCGAGATCATCAAGTTCGCGGCGCGTCACCGAGAGCGCGCCTGGGTGCGCGTGCTGATGGCGCCAGGGCTCGCGCTGCAGCGCCTGACGACGCGCGAGCCCGACCACTCGCAGCTCGCGGTCGCGATCGCTGCGCTGCGCTCGGTGCTCGAGGTCGAGGCCGGCGACGGTGGCAGCGCCGCCGACCTGGTCGGGCTCGAGGTCGTTGCTTGATCGCCGGGCTGGTGGCACAGATCGAGGCGCGCTTCGCCGAGCTGTCCGCGCAGATGTCTGACCCGGCGGTGATCACCGACCGCCAGCGCCACGCCGAGGTCGGCCGCGCCTACAGCCAGCTCGAGCCGGCCGCGAAGCTCGCCGCGCAATGGCGACATGCCCAGGACGACGCCGCCGGCGCCGAGGAGATGCTCGCCGACGGCGCCGACGACGAGGAGCTGCGCGAGATGCTGGCGGCGGCGCGCGAGCGGATCTCCACGCTCGAAGAGGAGATCCGCCTGGCGATGGTCACGCGCGACCCCAACGACGACAAGCACGTGATCGTCGAGATCCAGGGCGGCACCGGCGGCGAGGAGGCCGGGCTGTGGGCGGGCGACATCTACCGCATGCTGACCCGCTACGCCGAGCGGCTCGGCTTCACCGTCGAGCCGCTCGAGGTTGCCGACGGCAAGTACACCTTCGCGATCAAGGGTGACGGCGCCTATTCGGTGTTCAAGTACGAGGGCGGCACGCACCGCGTGCAGCGGGTGCCGGCGACCGAGTCCCAGGGGCGCATCCACACCTCGACGGCGACGGTCGCGGTGCTGCCGGAGGCCGAGGACGTCGACGTCCAGATCGACCCGAACGACCTTCAGATCGACGTCTACCGCTCGAGCGGCCCCGGCGGCCAGTCGGTCAACACGACCGACTCCGCCGTGCGCGTGACGCACCGCCCGTCCGCCATCGTCGTCTCGATGCAGGACGAGAAGTCCCAGCTGCAGAACCGCGAGAAGGCGCTGCGCGTGCTGCGCGCTCGTCTGTATGAGCGGGCGCTCGCCGAGCAGCAGGCGGCGCTCGCCGCCGACCGCCGCTCGCAGGTCGGCACCGGCGAGCGCGCGGAGAAGATCCGCACCTACAACTTCGCGCAGCGGCGCGTCACCGACCACCGCATCAACCTCACGGTCTACAACCTCGACGCGGTCCTCGCCGGCGAGCTCGACGAGCTGACCGCGGGCCTTGCGGCCGAGGAGCGCCGCCGCCGCCTGGCCGAGCAGGCGGAGGCGTGAGCGCGACGCGCGCCGCCGTGAGCGTGCGCGACGCGCTCGACGGCGCGGTCACCGCGATCGCCGCGGCCGGCGTGCGCTCGGCGCGCCTGGACGCCGAGCTGCTGCTTGCGGACGCCATGCAAACCACGCGTGAGCGCCTCTACAGCGAGCCGCTGGCGCCGGTGCGCGGCGAGGCGGTGCGCGCGTTCCGCTCGCACGTCCGCCGCCGCGCGGCGGGCCGCGAGCCGGTCGCCTACATCCTCGGCCGTCGCAACTTTCGCCGGCTCGAGCTGCACGTCGACGCACGCGTGCTCGTGCCGCGACCGGAGAGTGAGCTGCTCGTCGAGCTCGCGCTCGCGGAGCTCGCGCTAGGAGCGTCGGTGCTCGACTGCTGCTGCGGGGGCGGCGCGCTCGCGCTCGCGCTGGCCGATGAGCGTGCGGACCTGCGCGTGTCGGGCTCAGACGTCGACGCCGCCGCGCTGGCCGTCGCCGCCGCCAACGCCGAGCGGCTCGGCCTCGCGGTGGCGTGGCAGCGCGCCGACCTGCTCGCGGGGCTCGACGACGAATACGACGCGATCGTCGCCAACCCGCCGTACGTCGCGAGCGCCGCGATCGCCGCGCTCGCGCCCGAGATCGCGCGCCACGAGCCGCGGCTGGCACTCGACGGCGGCCCGGACGGCCTGGACGTCCTCGCCCGCCTGATCGAGCAGGCCGCGCGCACGAGCGTGACGACGCTGATCCTCGAGCACGGCGAGGGCCAGCACGACGCCGTCGCCCGGCGCGCCCGCGCGGCCGGCTTCCCGCAGGTCACGCACCATCGCGACCTCGCGCAGATCGTGCGCGCACTCGTGGCACGGCGGTGACGGCGCCGTCGCCGCTGAGCGAGGTGATCGCGGCCGGCGGCGTCGCCGTGATCGGGACCGACACCGTCTACGGGGTCTGCGCGGACGTCGAGAACGCGGCGGCCGTTGAGCGGCTGCTCGCGCTCAAGCGGCGGCCGAGCGGCAAGCCCGCGGCGGTGGCGTTCGCGTCGGTCGAGGCGGCGCTGGGGGCGCTGCCCGAGCTCGGCGCGCGGACGCGCGCGGCGCTGGGGGCACTGCTGCCCGGCCCGCTGACGCTGCTCGTCCCCAACCCGGCTCGCCGCTTCGCCCTCGCCGGCGGCGAGCTGCTCGGCCTGCGGGTGGTGGCGCTCGACGTCGACCGGCCGCTGCTATTGACGAGCGCCAACCTCGCCGGCGAGCCGGAGGCGCGCACGCTCGATCAGGTCGCGCTGGAGCTGCGCGCCGGCGCGGACCTCGTGCTCGACGCGGGCGAGCTGCCGGGAACGCCGTCGACGGTCGTCGACCTCGGCGAGCTCGAGACCAGCGGGAGCTGGCGGATCCTGCGCCAGGGAGCGTGCACGCGGCGGCAAGTGAAGCGCGCGCTGCTAGGCTCGTGGGCCCATGACTGACGAAGCGCCCGCTGACCCGGTCGGCCGCCCGCTCGCGGAGGTCGACCCCCAGATCGCCGAGGTGCTGGCGCTCGAGCTCGAGCGCCAGCAGAACACGCTCGAGCTGATCGCGTCCGAGAATTTCGTCCCGCGCGCGGTGCTCGAGTGCCAGGGCAGCGTGCTCACCAACAAGTACGCCGAGGGCTATCCCGGCGCCCGCTACTACGGCGGCTGCGAGTTCGTCGACATCGCCGAGCAGCTGGCGATCGACCGCGCCAAGGAGCTGTTCGGCGCCGAGCACGCCAACGTGCAGCCGCACGCCGGCGCGCAGGCCAACGCCTCCGTCTACCACGCGCTGCTGACGCCGGGCGACACGATCATGGGGCTCTCGCTCGCCCACGGCGGGCACCTCACCCACGGCATGAAGAAGAACTTCTCGGGGCGCCTCTACACGATCGTCCCCTACGAGGTCGACCGCGAGAGCAGCCTGATCGACATGGACGCCCTCGCGGCGCTCGCGCGCGAGCACCGTCCGAAGATGCTGCTGGCGGGCTGGTCGGCCTACCCGCGCCAGCTCGACTTCGCGCGCTTCCGCGAGATTGCGGATGAGGTCGGCGCGCTGCTGATGGTCGACATGGCTCACTTCGCCGGGCTCGTCGCGGCCGGGCTGCACCCCAACCCGATCGACTTCGGCGCGGACGTCGTCACGACGACCACGCACAAAACGCTGTGCGGGCCCCGCGGCGGCATCATCCTCTGCCAGGAGCGCTACGCCAAGGAGATCGACTCGGCGGTGTTCCCGGGGCAGCAGGGTGGTCCGCTCCAGCACGTGATCGCCGCGAAGGCGGTGGCGCTGCGGATCGCCGCCAGCGAGGGCTTTCGCGAGCGTCAGCGGCGCACGCTCGAGAACGCGAGGGCGCTGGCGCAGTCGCTGCTGCGCGCCGGCAACGGCGTCAACGTGCTGACCGGCGGCACCGACGTCCACCTGCTGCTCGTCGACCTGCGCGAGAGCGAGCTGAGCGGCCAGGACGCGGAGAACCGCCTGCACGAGATCCGGATCACGGTGAACCGCAACGCCGTGCCGTTCGACCCGCGCCCGCCGCGCGTCACCTCGGGCCTTCGCATCGGCTCGCCCGCGCTGACGACACGCGGGCTCGGGCGCGAGGACTTCCTCGAGATCGGCGAGATCATCGGCGTGGCCCTCGGCCCGCAGTTCGAGGAGCGCCGCGAGGAGCTGCTCGAGCGCGTCGGCGCTATCGTCGAGCGCTACCCGTTGTATGCGGAGCTGGAGGCTCCGACCGCCGCATAGCGCAACTCTCGGGCTCCTTTTTCGGTCCTTGTCTAGACCTATGGGCGTGCACGCAGGGAAAATGGCTGTCAGGTTCGTGGCGCTGGCGCTCGCGCTGACGGCGCCATGGCTGCTGCTGGATGCGGCGGCGGCGGCGGCGGCTGGGACGCCGGCGCTGCCGCTCGTCACGATCTCCCCGCTGAACGGGACACCCGACGCGTCGCCCTCGACGCAGATCAGCTTTCTCGGCGCGCCGGCGGCGGACATCTCGCAGATCAGCGTGCGGGGCTCGCGCAGCGGCGGCCATCGCGGCAAGCTCGAGGCCTATGCCACCGGCACCGGGGCGAGCTACGTTCTGCTTCGGCCCTTCACGGTGGGGGAGCAGGTGACCGTCACCGCGCTCGAGTCGGTCAAGGGAGCGCGCCGCACGATCGGCACGAGTTTCGCGATCGCGTCGCTCTACACGATTCCCCCGGCCGGATCGACCGGGGCAACCGGGACGACCGGGACGACGGGGACGACCGGGACGACCGGGACAGCCGGCACGGGTACCGCCGGCGCCGCCCCGGTGAGCGGCGCAACCGGCGCGACCGGAGCAACCGGCGCGACCGGCGCGGCGAGCTACACCTCCGAGCCGGGCATCCATCCCCCGATCGTCAGCGTGACGACGCCGGCCGTCGATCCGGCGCTGGGCGACGTCTTCCTGACACCAGTCGACGGAGGGCCCCAGCCCGGCTCGATGATCGTCAACCCGGCGGGACAGATGGTCTGGTTCTCGCCGGCGCCCAGCGGCGAGCAGGACGCCGATCTGCGCGTGCAGACCTATCTCGGCCAGCCGGTGCTCACCTACTGGCAGGGTCGCATCGCCCTGGGCCACGGCGTCGACGGCGTCGGCGTGATCGACAATCAGAGCTACCGCCAGGTGGCCGCGGTGAAGGGCGGCAACGGCCTCTCGATGGATCTCCACGATTTCGAGCTCGGTCCCAGCGGCGTCGCCTGGATCACCGTTTTCGAGCCGGTGTACTACAACCTGTCGGCGGTCGGCGGAGAGACCCGCGGCGTCATCCAGGACTGCGTGATCCAGGAGATCGACGTGCGCACGGGCCTGGTGATGTTCGAGTGGCACGCGCTCGGCCATGTGCCGCTGACCAGCTCCTACAGCAAGGTCCCCGACTACCTGACCGGGGTCTGGGACTGGTTCCACATCAACTCGATCGACATCGAGCCGGACCAGAACATCCTGATCAGCTCGCGCAACACCTGGGCCGTCTACCAGATCGGGCACAGCTACGGCGAGGTGCTGTGGACACTCGGAGGTAAGCACAGCAGCTTCACGATCGGGCCGGGAGTCCGCTTCGCGTGGCAACACGACGCGACTCTCGTCAGCACCAACGCGGTCGAGATCTTCGACAACGAGGACACCCCCGCGGTCGCCAAGAGCTCGCGAGCGATCGTAGTCGGGCTGGACTACACCAAGCGCACGGCGACCCTCGTGCACCAGTACCTGGACCCCGGCCAAGCGGTGCTCGCACCGAGCCAGGGCGACGTGCAGCAGCTGCCCAATACCGATCAGTTCGTCGGCTGGGGGCAGATCGGGATCGCCTCGGAGTTCTCGTTACGGGGTCAGCTGACCTTCCAGCTGAGCCTGCCGCCACTGGTCGAGTCCTACCGCGCCTACCGCTTCCCCTGGACCGCGCAGCCCGCGACTCCGCCGGTGCTCGGCGCCAGCCGAGTTCCCGGCGCGAGCACGACCGCGGTCGCCGCGAGTTGGAACGGCGCCACCGGCGTCGTCGCCTGGCAGGTCCTCGCCGGCGCCACGCCGCGGGCGCTGGCGCCGGTCGGGGCCGCGGTCGCAAACGCCGGCTTCGAGACCGACATCACGGCGGCGACGACGGCGCCGTATGTCGCCGTGCGCGCGCTCGGCGCCAGGGGGCACACGCTCGCGACCTCGGCTGCGGAGGCCGTGGTCGCGCCGACCGGCTAGCGGCGCTCCGGGTCGCCTCGCGGCCGGCTCGCGTCGCCCGAGCGTGCGATGCTGCCCGCGGCTATGACCGCCTCGGCCCCCTCGGAGCTCGACGCGCTCTACGCGTTCGGTGTGGCCGCGGGCGTCGCGGCGCTGCTGACGCCGGTGACGATGCGCGTCGCCCGCCGTGTCGGGGCGATCGACCAGCCGCGCGAGCGCGGGCTCTCGGACCGCGAGACGCCGCTGCTCGGCGGCCTCGCGATCTTCGTCGCCGCCGCGACGTCGGGCGCGATCTGGCTGCCGGCCGCCGAGCCGTGGATCGGGATCGCGCTCGCGGCGGCGCTGATCACGGTCGTGGGCGCGCTCGACGACCGCTTCGACTTCCCGCCCTGGCTGAAGCTGATCGGCCAGATCGGCGCCGCGGTGATCGCAGTCGGAGTCGGCGGCGTCGACGTCAAGTTCGTGACGCTCCCGTTCTTCGGCGTTCTCAACCTGCCCAACGACGGCCACGCGCTGACGGCGATCGGCCTGGTGGCGATGATGAACGTGGTCAATTTCTCAGACGGGGTCGATGGTCTCGCCGCGGGGGTCTGCGCGATCGTGGCCGTGGCCTTCGCGGTGATCGCCTTCAGCCTCGCCGAGCAGCAGCACTTCGGCGGCGTTCTGGCAGCGCTCACGGCGGGAGCCGCGATCGGCTTCCTCTTCCACAACTTCCCGCCGGCGTCGAGCTTCATGGGCGACGCCGGCTCGAACCTGCTCGGCCTGCTGATGGGGTGTATCGCGGTGCAGGGGGACCTCAAGACCTCGGCGGTCGTCACGCTGGCGCTGCCGCTGATCCTGCTCGCCGTGCCGTTCCTCGACACCACCTTCGTCGTGCTCAAGCGGCTGAAGTATCGCCGCCCGGTCTACGCGGCCGACCAGGAGCACCTCCACCACCGCATGGCCCGGATCGGCTTCAGCGTGCGCCGCACGGTGCTGTTCTTCTACGGCTGGACGCTGATGCTCGCGGGCTATGCGGTCGCGCTGCGCTTCATTCACTACAGCAACGGGCGTGGACACCTGCGCGCCGGCGGGACGATCCTGGTCGTGGCGCTCGGGCTCGTGGTTGTGGCCGCGAGCGTCTACCTCGTCTACGTGCTGGAGATCCTCAAATTCAACCGGCGCAGTCGGCGCTGAGCGGGCGTGTGGAAGGATTAATGGAGGCGTCTACGGCGGCGGCGCGAACACCCTAAGGGCGACGCCTGCGCGCTTGCCGCAACTTCCCGACCCCAGGACGGTCTTAGAGAGCTCATGCCGCGACTCACACGACTGCTGCTGTGCGTGCTCACGCTCGGCGCGGCCCTCGTCGGAGGGGCGCCCCTGTTGGCGGCGACCCCGGCCCACCACCCCGAGATCGGGATCGGAGACGACAAGGCCGACATGTTCAGCGACTCGCGCTTCCTCGCTCTGGGGATCCAGACGGTGCGCTACGACATGCACTGGGACGCGCTCACCGTCAAGGGTGACCGCGGTCCGCTGATCGCCTGGATGGAGGCCGCGCACGCCCATCACCTCGATGTGCTGGTGACGATCGACCACACCGACAAGGTGATCTGGAAGGTGGTCAAGGTCCGGGTCAAGGTCCACGGCAAGTGGGTCTACGTGAAGAAGAAGAAGGCCTTCAGCCAGACCCGCGTGCTGCCCTCGCCGGCGGCCTACCTGGCGGCCTTCAAGGCATTCCACAAGCGCTTCCCGTGGGTCAAGAACTTCGCCACCTGGGACGAGACCAACTTCTACGGCGAGGCCACCTACGACAAGGAGGCGCTGATCGCCTCCTACTACCGCGAGATGCGCAAAGCGTGCTCATCGTGCAAGATCCTCGCCGCGGAGTTCCTAGACGTTCCCGCTCCGCACGACGCGGTGTCGATGACGACGTGGGCCCGGACGTTCGTCAAGGACCTCGGCTACCAGCCGGCCTACTGGGGCCTCAACGACTATGAGGACGCCAACCACCTGGTCACCACGAGCACGCGCCAGCTGCTCCGCGCCGTGACCGGCAACATCTGGCTCGCCGAGACCGGCGGCATCGTCAACCGGCGCAGCACCACCAGCAAGCAGGCCGGCTTCACGCAGAACGCCGCACACGCCGCGAAGGTCGACAGCTTCGTGCTGAAGACGCTCGGCTCGCTGAGCCCGCGGATCCAGCGCATCTACCTCTACGAGTGGGACGCGCAGACCAAGCGCGACAGTTGGGATACCGCGCTGATCTCCTACAACGGCAGGCCCCGCGCCGGCTATGTCGTGCTGGCGAAGACCCTGTTCGCATGGGGCGTCAAGCCCAACTGCGCGATCTCACGGGTGCCGCCGGCGTGCGTCGGCTACGTGGGACCGACGGGACCGACGGGACCGACGGGCGCGACGGGCGCGACGGGCGCGACGGGCGCGAGCGGCTCCACAGGCGCGACCGGCGCCGGCCACTGACGCGGTCGCTCAGCCCGCTGCCAGCGGGTGATGGATCGCGACGCGGATCGCGACCAGGTAGGCGGTCGCGAGCAGCGTCGCGAGCCGCAGGCGCCGGCTCGAGCTGAGCGCGGCGGGCGCCAGCGCCCAGAGGCCGTACCAGGGCCACAGCCACGCCGTCGCCGCCAGCAGCGCGAGCGTGCTCCAGCCGTAGCAATCGAGCCACGGCGCGCCGCGCAGGCAGCGCCGGAGGAGCGCCGCGAAGGCCGCGGCGGCGAATACGAGGAAGGCGATCCGCACGCCGAGCGCGAGCTTGCCGAGGCCGAGCAGCTTCGAGACCTCCGAGGGGAGGCTGTGGCCGGCGACGAGGCCCTGCTGCGTCGCCAGCGCGGCGCCGAGCGGGGACAGGCTCGGCCCGAACGCGATCAGCGAGGCGGCGGCGACCGCCACCAGCGCCAGCGCGATCGCGGCGCTGATGCGACCACGCCGGCGCGATCCGATCAGCGCGAACGGCAGCGCGAGCGCGGCCGAAGCCTTGACCGCGCCGGCGGCGACGAGCGCGACGCCGCCGCGGCGCTCGCTGCCGCTGAACACGCACGCCGCGCCGGCGATCACGAGCATGCCGATCAGCGCCTCGTTGTGGGCGCCCGGCACCGCGAACACGAGCACCAGCGGGTTGAGGCCGTAGAAGGCGATTGCGCTGCGCGGTGAGAGCCGCAGGCGCGGTGCGATGCGCCAGATCAGCGCGACCGTGACAAGGCTGGTGAGCGCCGCGACGGCCTTGAGGACCCACAGCGCGGCGCCGATCGACAGCGGCGCGAGCGCCTCGCTGGCGAGCGTGAAGAGCGGCCCGTAGGGCGTGCTCAGCTTGGGCCAGCCGACGAGGTGGGTGATCGGGTCCGACGGGGCTGCAGCGGCGCCGTGGGTGTAGGGGCTGAGGCCGTGCAGTGCGGCCAGGCGGGCGTAGCCGATGTAGCCGAAGACGTCGCCCGAGAACAGGGGCGGCGCGAGAGCTCCGGCCAGCGTCGCGACCACGATCGCCGCGCACAGCCGGCGCGTTCCCAGCGCGGGCGCGCAGCGCAGCGCCACCGCGTAGCAGGCGCACACGGCGAGCACCATCGCCACGAGGAAGGCGCTCGAGCCGGCGAAGGCGATGCCATGGAGGGGCCCGGCGAGCCAGCCCGGGAAGAAGCGCGGGCTCGCCTCGGGGACGACGCTGGAGGGCGCCGCCGCGGTGCCCAGTGCGATCAGCGCGGTCGCGGAGGCCAGCCCGGCCAGCGCGAGCGTGCCGGCGAGCACGGCGGCGCCGCTGTGGCCGGCCCGGGTTGGCGCCGGCGCGCGCTGTGGCGGGCCGCCCCGGGGCGGCCCGCCGCCCTGAGCCGATCGCGGGGGCCGCAGAGTGCTCGTCGCCACTTGAGAATCATCCCCACTCGCCCGCGCGGGCGCGTGACGGCCCGCTTGCGAGTGTGAACTTTCGTAGAGAATACTTACGTTTCGCCGTCCGGCCCGCTACAGTGGGTGTACCCGCAAAGCGTCAGACGAACGCGCGGGTGGCGCCGAACGGCTGCCAATCTCCTTGCGCCTCCGCTTCAAACAAGAACGCCCGCTTTCGCGCGCCCCCGGCCCGCAGCGTGTGCTGATTCTCTCCGCAGAAGTCGGGGAAGGGCACGCCGCGGCGGCGCGCGCCCTGCGTGAGCAGCTGCAGAGCCGCGGCGAGCCGATCGAGGTCGAGGTGATCGACGGCCTCGCCGCGATGGGAGAGCGCCTGCGCTCGGTCGTCGAAGACGGCTACCGCACGCAGTTGCGGGTCTCGCCGCGCTCCTACTCGATCTACTACTGGCTGCTCGAGCATCTCGCCCCGGTTCGCGCGCTGACCAAGCTCGCGCTCTGCCGCCTGGGCGCCAAGTCGCTGCGCCGCGAGATCCTCGCGCGCAACCCCGACGTCGTCGTCTCGACCTACCCGGCGATAACGGTCGTGCTCAGCCACCTGCGCCGCCGGCGCCTGCTCGACATCCCCGCGGTCGCGACGATCACCGATATGACCGGCCTGTTCTTCTGGGCGCAGCGCGGCATCGACACGCACCTGGTCATGTACGAGCAGTCGCTCAGCGACGTCGAGCGGATCGCCGGTCGCGGCAGCGCGCAGATCGTGCGGCCGCTGATCGCCGCCGAGTTCCTCAAGCCGCGCGAACGCGGAGCCGCGCGCGCGGCGCTGGCACTGCCCGCCGAGGGGCGCGTCGTGGTCGTCTCCGGCGGCGGCTGGGGTGTGGGCGACCTCGAGGGCGCGGTCGACGAACTGACCCGCATCCCCGACGCGACGGTGATCTGCCTTGCCGGGCGCAACTCGGCGGAGCGCGAACGCCTGGGCCGGCGCTTCGCCGCGATCGAGCGCGTGCGCGTGCTGGGCTTCACCGACCAGATGCCGGACCTGCTCGCTGCGGCCGACGTGCTGGTCCACTCGACCGGCGGGGTCACTTGCCTCGAGGCGATGGCGCGCGGCTGCCCGGTCGTCTCCTACGGCCTGGCGGTCGGCCACGCGAAGCTGAACACGCGGATGATGGCGGCGCACGAGTACCTGCTGCTCGCCGAGGATCCGCTCGAGCTGGTGGAGCGGGTCGAGCACGGCTGCGCCAGCCGTCCCAGCCGCCCGGCGGCGGCGGCGCGGACGGCGGTGCTGGACGCCGCCTCAGCCGTGCTGGCCGCGCCCATGCGCGTCAGCCAGATCGCGCGCTGGCGCCTGCGCGCCGCCAGCATCGGCATCGCAGCGCTGCTGTCGCTGTCCGCCGGCGCCTGGGTAATGTCGACCGACGAGGTTGCGGCCTTCGCATCCGTCGTCGGGATCCATCCCGTCAAGACCGTCAAGACGATCTACCCGGCGGTCGGCGTGATCGTCGACGCCCCAGCCGGCCAGGCGGCAACAGTCGCCGGGCGACTGCGCCACGACGGCATCGAGGCCTCGATCGCGACCGCGGTGGTGCCGCACGCGGCGGTCCAGCGGCTGCTGCGCCGTAGCGGCGACGAGCTGATCCCCACGATCGCCCGCACCGGCCTGTTCGCCTGGATCGGCACGCCGACGCAGCTGCGCCGCGAGGCGCGCGCACTGCATCTGCGCCGCCACTACTACTACCTCGAGCCGCAGAGCCCGTCGCTTGGCGAGCTGCTCCTGGCCCGCACCGCGGGCGGGCTGCCGGTGCACGGGTCGGTGGCGCTCGACGCGAAGACGAGCCGGCCGCAGCGTCCGCTGCACGCCGGCGACGTCGTCGTGATCACCTTCAAGTCGACCTCGGCGACGCTACGGGCGATCGACCGCCTCGCGCACGTGCTTCACGCCGACGAGCTCGTCGGCCTGTCGCTCTCGCGTCTGCTCGGCTGATCGCGGCCGGCGCTGACGGCAAGCAGCGCGGGCGATCGCGCGATCGTCGTGGCGCCCGCGAGCAGGACGATCAGGCAGCCGATCAGGGGGACACCGTGGAGGGGGGAGTCGACGAAGCTCGAGTGCACGACCAGCGGTGCGAGCCCGATCGGCACGACAGTCTGGACGACGAAGACGACCGGCGCGACAAGGATCGCCGGGCGTCGCTGCAGCGCGCTCATCTCGCAGGTCAGGCCCACGATTGCGGCCACGGCGGCGCCCGCGGCCCAGGCGATCGCCGTGCCCCAGTGCCCGTTCGCGCCGGCGTCGGCAACGAACTGGTTGACGAGCCCGCTCCAGGCGAACGCCAGGCCGGCGCCGATCATCGTCGCGTTGGAGCTCGAGCGCCCGGCCAGCTGGAGCAGGAACGGCGTCGTCGCGACGACGCCGAGCGTGGCGAGCACCGCGATCACCGCAACCCCGTGCACGTGGTGGGTCGTGTGCCCGGGGGCCAGCGCCGCGATCCCCACGACGCCGGCGACGATCGCCGCGACCGCCAGCAGCTCGCGCCGGCCCGGCGCCTCGCCGAGCAGCCGCTCGCCGACCGCCAGCAGCACCAGCAGGCCCAGCGCGAGCGTCGGTTGGACGACCACGAGCGGCACGTAGGAGAGCGCGAGAATCTGCAGCGGCCAGCCGAGCGCTGTCATGCCGGTGCCGAGCAGCCAGCGAACGCGGGTGACCAGATGCGCGAGCAGCGAGATCCGCAGCGCATGGCGGTGGGCGGCATCGCGCGCGTCGAGCGCCTGCACCGCGATCCCTAGGCTGTAGAGCGTGGACGCGCCGCCCGCCAGCACCACGCCGATGAGCAATGACACCATGACGACGGGCGATCATCGCACTCCGCGCGCGGTGGGAGCGTTCGCGCTCGCCGCCTCGCTGGTGAGCGGCGCCTACGCCTTCCCGGCGCTCGCAGGCGCCCTCACCGCACTGCGCGCGCCACTGGGGATCGCCCAGCACACGATTGACGGCAGCGGCTACGGCCTGACGTTCGACGACGGCCCGCACCGCGAGGGAACCCCCGCCGTGCTCGAGGCGCTGGCGGCGCGCGGCGTGCGCGCCACCTTCTTCCTCGTCGGCGAGCAGGTCGCCCGCAACCCCTCGCTCGCCGCGGAGATCGTCGCCGCCGGTCATGGCATCGGCCTGCACTGCGACCGCCATCGCAACCAGCTGCGACTCGGGCCGCGGGCGGTGCGCGAGGACATCATGCGCGGCGCAGCGCGGATTGAGGAGACGACCGGCCGTCCGATCGAGCGCTACCGGCCGCCCTACGGAATCTTCAACGCGGCCGCCCTGAAGCTCGTTCGCGCCAACGGCTGGCGGCCGCTGTTGTGGACGCACTGGGGCCGCGACTGGGAGGCGCGGGCGACGCCCGAGTCGATCGTCGCGAAGCTGGTCGGGGGCGACGTCGGCGAAGGGTCCGTGCTGCTCCTGCACGACGCCGACGACTACGGCGCCGAGGGCTCCTGGCGACGAACCGCGGCGGCGCTGCCGCGCGTGCTGGCGACGCTCGAGGAGCGCGGGCTCGCGTGGAACCTGGGCGTGTAGCGGCGCAGGCGCACGCGGCTGCCGTGGCGGGGAGCGAGCGTGACGCCGCGGCGGCGCACGCGCTCGGCGCGCCGGCGCGTTGACAGCTCGAAGCGCTCGAGCACGCAGCTGAGCACGACCCGCATCTCGAGCTCCGCGAAGGCCGCGCCCAGGCAGCGGCGCACGCCGCCGCCGAAGGGGATCCACGCGTAGGTGGCCGGCGCCTGCTCCAGGAAGCGCTCCGGGCGGAAGGCATAGGGGTCCGGGTAGAGGTCGGCGCGCGTGTGCGTGAGCCAGATCGCCGGCGTGACGTCGGTCCCCGCGGGCAGCACGAGGCCGTCGCTGCGAAGCTCCTCGGCGAGCCGCCGTCCCGCCATCGGGACCACCGGGCGCAGGCGCAGGGACTCCGCGATCACGGCACGCAGGTAGCGCTCGCCGCCATCGCCGGCACGGACCTCGGCGCACAGCCGCGCGAGCGCGGCCGGCTCGTGGGCGAGCAGGTCAAAGGTCCAGGCCAGCGCCGTCGCGGTCGTCTCGTGGCCGGCCAGCAGCAGCGTGACGAGCTGGTCGCGCAGCTCGCGGTCGCTCATCGCGCCGCCGTCCTCGAAGCGCGCGTCCAGCAGCAGCGAGAGAACATCGCTGTGCTCGTCCGCGGTCGCGGCGCCCGCGGCGCGCCGCGCCGCGATGTCCTCCATCAACACCTCGTCGACGTCGCGGGTCAGCGCGGCGAACGCGGGGAGCGGGTCGGGGCGGCCGAGGCGGCTCGCGAGCAGGACGCGAAAACTGACCGAGACCGACGAGACGGAGTCGAGCAGGCGCGGCAGCAGCTCGCGCAACCGCGCCAGCCGCGCCGGCTCGCTGACGCCGAAAACCAGCCGCAGGATCACCTCGAGCGTGATTGCCCGCGTGCGCGGCAGCAGCTCGAGCTCGCCGCCGTCGGGCCAGCGCTCGACGGCCGCCGCCACGATCTCGCGCATCTGCGACTCGAAGCCGCGCATGCGTTCGCCGTGGAAGGGCGGCAGCATCAGCCGGCGGCGCTCGAGGTGGGCGGCGCCCTCGAGCAGCAGCAGCGACTGCGGGCCCATGATCGGTCGCAGCGCGAGCTTCCGTCCGGGCGGCAGCAGCTGCTCGCGCTGGGCGTAGAGGGCGCGGATCGCCTGCGGGTCCGACAGCATCACCAGCGGCCGCTGGAAGCCGAGGAAGCTGACGCTGAAGGAGTCTCCGTAACGGCGCCGGCAGGCCTCCATGAAGTCGACCGGAGCCAGCAGCCAGTGCGCCGTCTGCGCGAACGGCGGGCTGCTCGGGCCGGGCGGAAGCGCGCTCACGCCATAAGCCTCGCACGCCCGCGGGCGCGCGCGGCGGGGCGTGGGCGTCGCCGCGCGGGTGCGAGGGCCGCGACGGGCGCCGATGCCGATTGTCACAAAGTTGTTACAAACTCTCGGCGCCGCTAGACTGCAGCTGCCGTCGGGGGTGCTTGCCGCCCGGTCCCACGGCCGGCCCGCCACGGGGCCGTAGCGCCGTATAGGGTGCGCATCCCACGACGATGTCCGAACACGCCCACGCAGACGATCGACGTCCGGAGCCCGGTCGGCGTCGCCGCGTCGCCACACGCGGGCCGGTGTGCATGCGGCGCATGAGGCGCGCGGCCGCCGCCACGAGGGCGATGCTCACGCAGCGTCGCCGTCGTGGCGGCTGCTGAGCTCTGGCCGGCTGACGCTCGATGCCCGCCCGCGCCCACGTAAGCCATTCCGGTGCTCCTGGCGACGACCTCCCGGCGGCGCTGATGTTCGCGCGCTACCTCGACGTCTGCCTGGTCGTCGCGAGCGCCCCGTTCGTACTGCTCGCGGGGATGCCGCGGCTTGGCTACGCGATCGGGGCCGGCGGCTGGATCGTGACCCGCTTCGCCGTCGACGTCGTCCGCCGGCGCGCCTGGAACGCGCAGTCGGTGGGGGCTCGGGCGGCGCTTCACCTCTCGGCGATCCTGGGGCGTGTCTGGCTGATCGCGCTGGTCGTGCTCGGCGCCCACTTCGCAGGCACCAACGCCGACGGGATCACCGCCGCGGTCGTGGTGCTGGCGGCGTTCACGGTCGAGCTCGCGATGTCGTTCGCGCTGCGTGGGGCGATGTTTCCCGCGAGCAGGAAGCCGTCTTGACCAGGCGCCAGAAGCTCGCGCTCGGCGTGACGATCTGGCTCGGCGGCACCGTCGCGCTCTACGTCGCGCTCGGCAAGGGGCCCAAGAACCCCAGCTACAAGCCCCAGGACGAGTTCAAGCTCGACACCTGGGTCAACCTTGGCATCTTCTCGATCAACAAGGCCGTGCTCTACCTGGTGCTCGCCGGCTTCCTCACGTGCTTCACGATGATCTACGTCGCGCGCCGCATGCAGCAGCGCCCCAACCGCGTGCAGACCGCGGTGGAGCTCGTCTTCCAGCTGATGCGCAACAACATCGTCGGGGGCAGCATGGACCGCGAGATGGCCGTGAAGTGGTTCCCCTTCATCGCCACGCTGTGCCTGTTCATCTTCTTCTCGAACCTGATCGGGTTCATCCCGCTGCCGACCAACACCGAGCACACCTTCAGCCTCTTCGGCGCCAACATCCCCTCGTTCTCGCTGTACGCGGCGACTGCGAACCTCTCGATCCCGCTCGTCTTCGCGCTCGTCGTGTTCGTCTCGTATACCGCAGAGGGGGTCCGCACGAAGGGACCGATCGGCTACCTGCGCAGCCTCGTGCCCGGCGGCGTCAGCGGCAAGATGAAGCCGTTCATCTTCGGGCTCGAGCTGCTATCGAACCTGATGCGCCTGATCTCGCTGTCGGTGCGTCTTTTCGCGAACATCCTCGCGGGGCACCTGATCATCCTGTTCATGGCCGGCGCGCTCGCCGTGCTGCTCGGCGTGGCTTGGCTCGGCTGGTTCACGCTGCCGTTCGGAATCCTGCTGTTCGCCTTTGAGGTGGG
>DATNHQ010000085.1:0-19795 GCA_035604915.1 Solirubrobacteraceae bacterium | reverse complement strand
GCAGAACTTCGACTCGCAGTGGATCGCGACGCAGGCCAAGGACGGCATCAACGCCACCGGCGCGGGCGCCTTCTTCAACGTCCTCAACTTCGGGCAGATGTACAGCTACCACCTGCTGCTGTTGCCGGTCGTGGTCGTCGGACTCGTCGTCGCCCACATCCTGCTGGTGCGCCGCAACGGGATCGTCCCGCCGCTACCGCTGAGCGATCTCGTCAAGGCCCGGCCGGCCGCCGACGGCGGTGAGAGAGCGGCCAGCCAAGCGCGATGAGCAAGCGCCTGTCCCACCGCGAGCTCGACGCCGCCGCGCGCCACTACGACGGCCCCTACAAGCCCTACGACCTCGTCAAGGAGCTTTGCGTCGCTCTCGTCTTGATCACCGTGCTGTCGGTGGCGCTGGCGATCGTCTTCTCCTCGCCGGATGAGCCGCCGAGCACGATCGCCCAGTGGTCGCGGCAGATGCCGGTCGATTTCGTGACGACCGCCGTCAACGAGCTCGACGGAACCAGCGGCACAGCCGGCTACGGGCCTCCCTACAACCACAACGGCCCAGGCCAGCACGCCGCGTTCCTCCATCTGCAGAAGTGGCTCGGCGTCAGCCACCCGATCGACACCGCCGCCGACTTTGTCTACCAGCCGCTCTCGACGATCCCCGATGTTCCGCAGGTGAAGATCGCGACCGCCGCCTACCAGGCCGCGCCGGCGAAGACGCAGGCGGCCTGGACCACCGCCTACGGCAACGCGCTCGCCAAGGCGAGCGTCGGGCCCGGCAACACGGTCAAGGCCCCGCCCGGCAACTACGGGCCGCTGCCGACGATGATGGGCGCGCTGCTCGCACTCGCGCAGAGCGGCGGCCTCGACGGCGACTTGCTGACCTCGCGCCAGTTCTACCAGACCGACTACACCAAGCCGCTGCTGTTCATGGCCGACGGCGGCCTGCTCGCGGCGCGCGCCCAGGCGCAGCACCTGCTCGGCACGCAGTGGGGCATGATGAACGAGACTGGCAGCTACCCCGGCCAGGTGTGGCTGTGGCTCTACACCTTCTGGTACCAGATCTCGCCGTATAACAGCTCGGCCAACGCGGACCTGCTGGTGTTCCTGACGATGGGCGTGCTCAGCCTGGCCCTGCTCCTAATCCCCTTCATCCCCGGGCTCCGCGACATCCCCCGCTGGGTGCCCCTGTACCGCTACATCTGGCGCGACCACTACCGGGCGCAGCGACGCGCGCTCGGCCAGCGCTGACAGCGACGATGCCCAGCCAAGCGGGCTTCGAACTCGCGCTGCTGGAGCGCGAGGACTGCCTGCGCCTGCTGGCCGCCGCGAGCCTGGGACGCGTCGCCGTCAACCTGCCCGGCTCACCGCCGGTGATCCGCCCGGTCAACTACGTCTTCGACGAACCGTCGCAGTCGGTCGCATTCCGCTGCGCGAACGGCTCCAAGCTGCACGCGCTGAGACACGCGCAGCGCGCGGCGTTCGAGGTCGACGGCGAGGACGAGGGCAACCGCAGCGGCTGGAGCGTGATCGTGATCGGCCCGGTCGAGGAGGTCGTCGCCGCGGCCGAGCTTGCGCGCCTCAACAGGGCGCCGCTTCGCCCCTGGGTCCAGGCCGCGCTCGCACCGCGCTGGATGCGCATCCGTACGACCGCGATCTCGGGACGCCGGATCGGGGCGAGCGCCGCCGAGCGGCCGGACTAGCGCCGACCCTCACACGCTCCGCCGACGGTCCTGCTCGCTGAAGACGAGCGCGCCGACCGAGCACGCGAGCGCCGAGGCGCTCAGGCCTCGCCGCGCAGCACGCGACGCACCGACCGCGCGATCTCGAGGTCCTCGCGGGCGCTGATCACGAGCGTCCGCACGCTCGCATCGGGCGAGGAGATCTCGGCGTCGCCGGCCGCGGCGAGGTTGAGCCGCGGGTCGATCGCGACGCCGAGGAAGCCGAGACCGCCGGCCGCCAGCTCGCGCACCGCGGGCGCATGCTCGCCGACGCCACCCGTGAAGACGAGCGCATCGAGGCCGTCGAGCGAGGCGGCCATCGCTGCGATCGCGGCACGCAGCCGGTGCAGGTAGACCTCGAGCGCGAGGCTTGCCGCCTGCTCGCCGTGCTGCGCGTGCTCGAGCACCTCGCGCATGTCGGCGCTGCCGGCGAGGCCGAGCAGGCCCGACTCGTGCTCGAGCGCCTGCGCCAGCTCGTGAAGCGACAGGCGACCGGGCTCGAGCAGCCACATCAGCAGGCCGGGATCGACGCTGCCCGAGCGCGTCGCCATCACGAGCCCCTCGAGCGGCGTGAACCCCATCGTCGTGTCGACCGAGCGCCCGCCGGCGATCGCGCACAGCGAGGCGCCGGCGCCGAGGTGGCAGCTGACGATGCGCAGGTTCGCGCCGTCGCGCTCGAGCATCGCCGGCGCGCGCCGCGCGACCCAGGCGTGCGAGAGCCCGTGGAATCCGTAGCGGCGCAGCGCGAAGCGCTCGCGCCAGGCGCGCGGCAGCGCATAGGTCGAGGCGGCGGGCGGGAGCGTCGCATGGAAGGCGGTGTCGAAGCAGGCCACCGCCGGCAGGCCCGCGAGCACAGCGGAGATCGCTTCGAGCGCGGCGAGCGCCTTGGGCTCGTGAAGCGGCGCCAGCTCGACCAGCGCCCACAGTTCCGCGGTGACCGCCGGATCGAGGCGCACCGGCGCGTGGAAGCGCTCGCCGCCGTGCACGATCCGGTGCCCGACGGCATCGGCCTCGCCGAGCGCCCCCGCGAGCGCGTCGCGCAGCGGCCCCGGATCGATCTGGGGTCCCGGGGCGTCGAGCTCGCCGGCCTCGAGCGTGCGGTCGTCCTCGTCGAGCAGCGACAGCTTCAGGCTGCTCGAGCCGGCGTTTGCGACAAGGACGCGCAGACGACGCTCCCGCGCCTCAGGACGCGTCCGCCGCGTCGATGCCGCTGGCCGTTGGCCAGACCCAGTCGCGGATGTCAGGCGGGTCCTCGCCGAACTCGCGCGTGTAGGCGCGGTGGCGCAGGCGGGCGTCGACCATCGCCTGGCGCAGGTGGGCGGCGCGCTCCTCGAGCCCCTCGACGCGGTCGATCACGTCGATCACCAGATGGAAGCGGTCGAGGTCGTTGAGCATCACCATGTCGAAGGGCGTCGTGGTCGTCCCCTCCTCCTTATAGCCGCGCACGTGGATGTTGTGATGGTTGGCGCGGCGGTAGGTGAGGCGGTGGATCAGCCAGGGGTAGCCGTGGTAGGCGAAAATCACCGGCCGGCCGGTCGTGAAGAGCGCGTCGAACTCGTGTTCGGGCATGCCGTGGGGGTGCTCGCTCTCTGGCTGCAGGCGCATCAGGTCGACGACGTTGACGACGCGCACGCGCAGTTCGGGCACGCGCTCGCGCAGGATCGCCGCCGCCGCGAGCGTCTCGAGCGTCGGCACGTCGCCGGCGCAGGCCAGCACGACGTCCGGCTCCACGCCCGCGTCGGTGGAGGCCCAGTCCCAAACGCCGACGCCGCGCGTGCAGTGGTAGATCGCTTCGTCCATCGTCAGGTAGTCGAGCGCCGGCTGCTTGCCGGCGACGATCACGTTGACGTAGTGGCGCGAGCGCAGGCAGTGGTCGGCGACTGACAGCAGGCAGTTGGCGTCGGGCGGCAGGTAGACGCGGACGATCTCGGCCTTCTTGTTGATGACGTGGTCGATGAAGCCGGGGTCCTGGTGGGAGAAGCCGTTGTGGTCCTGACGCCAGACGTGCGAGGAGAGCAGGTAGGTGAGCGAGGCGATCGGCCGCCGCCACGGGATCCCGCGCGTCACCTTCAGCCACTTCGCGTGCTGGTTGAACATCGAGTCGATGATGTGGATGAACGCCTCGTAGCAGTTGAAGAGGCCGTGACGGCCGGTCAGCAGGTAGCCCTCCAGCCAGCCCTGGCAGAGGTGCTCGCTGAGCACCTCCATGACGCGGCCGTCAGGGGCGAGGTGCTCGTCGGTCGCGAGCGTCTGCGCGAGCCAGCGGCGGTCGGTCGTCTCGAACACGGCGCCGAGCCGGTTGGACTCGGTCTCGTCGGGCCCCATGACACGGAAGTTCTCGGGGTTGGCGGCGATGACGTCGCGCAGGAACCCGCCGAGCACGCGCGTGGCCTCGCTCGAGCTCGCTCCCGGCGCGGGCACCGCCACGGCGTAGTCGCGGAAGTCGGGGAGCTCGAGGTCGCGCAGCAGCAGGCCGCCGTTGGCGTGCGGGTTGGCGCCCATGCGCCGCGCGCCGCTCGGAGCGAGCGCGGCGAGCTCGGCCCGCAGCGCTCCCTCCTCGTCGAACAGCTCCGCCGGCCGGTAGGACAGCAGCCACTGCGCAAGCGCGGCCAGCTGCCCGGGGTCGGTGCGCACGCGCGCGAGCGGGACCTGGTGCGAGCGGAACGAGCCCTCGGCCGGCAGGCCGTCGACCACCTTCGGGCCGGTCCAGCCCTTCGGCGTGCTGAGCACGATCATCGGCCAGCGCGGGCGCTCGGGCCGCGCCTGCCCGCGCGCGCGGCGCTGGATCTGCGCGATCTCGTCGAGCACGCTGTCCAGCGTCGCCGCCATCAGCTGGTGCATCGCCGCCGGCTCGTCGCCCTCAACGAAGTACGGCCGGTAGCCGTAGCCGGTCATCAGCGCCTCGAGCTCATCGCGGGGGATCCGCGCGAGCACGGTCGGGTTGGCGATCTTGTAGCCGTTTAGGTGCAGGACGGGGAGCACGGCGCCGTCGCTTGCCGGGTTGAGGAACTTGTTGGAGTGCCAGCTCGCGGCGAGCGGGCCGGTCTCGGCCTCGCCGTCGCCGACGACGCAGAGGGCGAGCAGCTGGGGGTTGTCGAAGACGGCGCCGTAGGCGTGCAGCAGCGCGTAGCCGAGCTCGCCGCCCTCATGGATCGACCCCGGCGTCTCCGGCGCGACGTGGCTGGGGATGCCGCCAGGGAAGGAGAACTGGCGGAAGAGCCGCGCCAGGCCCTGCTCGTCGCGGCCGATGTGCGGGTAGACCTCGCTGTAGGTGCCCTCGAGATAGGTGTTGGCGACGAGGCCGGGGCCGCCGTGGCCGGGCCCGGTGACGAAGATCGCGTCGAGGTCGCGGGCGCGAATCGCCCGGTTCATGTGGGCGTAGAGGAAGTTCAGGCCGGGCGTCGTGCCCCAGTGGCCGAGCAGTCGCGGCTTGATCTGCTCGACGGCGAGCGGCTCGCGCATGAGCGGGTTCGCGAGCAGGTAGATCTGGCCGACCGAGAGATAGTTGGCGGCCCGCCAGTAGGCGTCGAGGCGCTCCAGCTCATCCGCGCTCAGCGGGCCGGCGGCGCTTGCGCGCGTCGCGGTCATGAGGGGAATATGCCCAGATCGCGGCCTCGCTGCACTCCGTACGTTTCCGCAGTCGATTGGCGCGCGGGCACGGATGAGGGCTGGAACGCGCTGACCTAGCGTCTGCAGTGCAAGCTCGACAGGAGGCGCCCATGTTCCGCAACGTCTTGATCGGAGTCGACGGCAGCCCGACTGGACGTGACGCGATCGCGCTCGCGCGCTCGCTCGCCGAGCCGGACTCGCAGCTGACGCTCGTTAACGTCTACGGCGGCGGGCTCACTCCCGGCCGTGCCCCGATCCCCGCGCTGGCGGCGGGCGCCCACGCCGAGGCCGAGCTGCTGCTCGAGCGCGAGCGCGAGAGCGCCGGCGTCAGCGCCGCCCTGCTCCCCTACGGGTCATCGTCGGTCGGCCGCGGTCTGCATACCGTGGCCGAGCAGCGCGGCGCCGACCTGATCGTCGTCGGCTCGCACAGCCACAGCCTGCTCGGCCGCGTGCTGGTCGGCGACGACACGCGCGCGTCGCTCAACGGCGCCTCCTGCGCGGTCGCGGTCGCTCCGCACGGCTACGTCGCGCGCAGCGGCGGCTTCCTGCGCATCGGCGTCGGCTACGACTTCTCCGATGAGAGCCACGCGGCGCTGCTGGCGGCGCGCGAGCTCGCCGAGCGCGACGGAGCGCAGCTGACGGCGATGCACGTGGTGTCGATGCCGAGCTGGGCCTACGTCGCCGTGATGCCGGCCAACTGGGGCGAGATCCTCGAGGAGGACCGCCGCGCCGCCGAGCAGAAGATCGGCAAGCTGGAGGGGGTCGAGACGACCGCCGTCTACGGCCTGGCCGTCGAGGAGCTGGCAGCCTTCGGCGACCGCGTCGACCTGCTGGTCGTGGGTTCGCGCAACTACGGCCCGGTGCGGCGGCTCGTGCTCGGGAGCACCTCGAGCGGCCTCGCCCGTCACGCGCGCTGCGCGCTGCTGGTGCTGCCCCGCACCGCCGCGGTTCGCCCCGAGAGCACCGAGGCGCTCGAGACCGTCGCCAACCAAGCGTGAGCGGTCCTACATCCGGGGGGCGGCGCATGCGCCGCCCCCTCGGCTGGGTGCATGCACCCAGCCGCCTGACGGGTGCATGCACCCGTCAGAACCTAGGTGTCGACGAGCTTGTGGTCGAGCGCGTAGCGGACGAGCTCGGCGCGCGAGTTGAGCAGCAGCTTCTGGGAGATGTGACCGCGATGGGTCTCGACTGTGCGCACCGAGATGTAGAGCTTCTGGGCGATCTCGGTGTTGGTGTGGCCGAGGGCGATCAGCCGCAGCACGTCGACCTCGCGCTCGGAGAGGTTGTCGGGCGGGCCCGGCGGCGGCTCGGCCGCCAGCCGCGCGCCCAGCCGCGGGTTCAGGTAGGCCTCGCCAACCGCCGCGAGCCGCACGGCCTCGACCAGCTCGCCGTCGGCCGCCTGCTTGAGCACGTACCCGATCGCGCCGGCGGCGATCGCCTCGCGCGCGTACGCGGGCTCCTGCTGCATCGTCAGCACGACGATCTCGGTCTCGGGGAACTCCTCGCGAAGGGTCGGGATCGCGTCGAGGCTCGAGCCGCCCGGCATGTTGAGGTCCAGCACGAGCACGCGCGGATGGTGGCCGCGGACGTAGCGGCGCGCCTCGTCGATGTCGCCCGCCTCGGCGACGACCTCGAAGCCCTCCTCCTCGTCGAGCAGCAGGCGAAGCCCCCGGCGCACGACCGCGTGGTCGTCGGCGAGCACGATCCGGATCGACGCCTCCGGCTCGCTGGGAGCGCCTGTCGCGTCGCCCTCGCCCATTGCGCTAACGGTATCGGGTCCCCCGCGGCGATGTTGACGAGCCGGACTGTGCTCGACCTTCACGACAGCGCACGCCACTCGCGATAGGCTCACCGCGATGGCCGAAACGCCCCCCTCCGATCGCTTCAGGGTGCTGATCGCCGGCGGCGGGGTCGCCGCGCTCGAGGGCGCGCTCGCCCTGCACGATCTCGGCGGTGAGCGCCTGGCGGTGACCCTGATCGCCCCCGAGCGGGAATTTCGATACCGCCCGATGGCGGTGCGCGAGCCCTTTGCCTACCGCGCCGCCGAGCGCCACAGCGTCCGCGAGGTGGCCGACGCGGCGGGCGCCGAGCTGCTCGCCGATCGCTTCGCCTCGGTCGACGCGGCGGCCCGCATCGTGCACACGGAGTCCGGCGCGAGGCTCGACTACGACGCGCTGCTGCTCGCCCTCGGCGCCACCGCGCACGTGCGCTTCCCGCACGCGCTGACGATCGACGACACGCGCCTTGACGAGCAGCTGCACGGGCTGATCGAGGACATCGACGGCGGCTACGTGCGCCGCCTGGCGTTCGTGGTGCCGGCGCGGATGGCGTGGCCGCTGCCGATCTACGAGCTGGCGCTGATGACGAGTCGCCGCGCGTTCGAGATGGACGTCGAGCTGGCGGTGACGGTCGTGACGCCGGAGGATGAGCCGCTCGCGATCTTCGGCGAGACGGCGAGCGCGGCGGTCGCGGAGCTGCTCGCGACCGCGGGGATCGCCACCGTGACCGCCGCGCGCTGCGAGGTCCCCGATGCCAAGCACGTCGTGATCAATCCGGGCGACCGCGCGATCGAAGCCGACCGCATCGTGTCGCTTCCCGAGCTGTTCGGGCCGGCCGTGCGCGGGCTGCGCTCCGACGAGCACGGCTTCATCCCGATCGACGCGCACTGCGCCGTGCTCGGCGCGGCCGGCATCTTCGCGGCCGGCGACGCGACCGACTCGCCGCTCAAGCACGGCGGCCTCGCCGCCCAGCAGGCCGACACCGCCGCCGCCGCGATCGCGGCGGCGGCCGGGCTGGCGGTCGAGGCGCGGCCGTTGCGGCCGCTGATCCACGGCATGCTCCTCACCGGCGCGGCGCCGCTGTATCTGAGCGCCACGATCAGCGGCGATCGCGCCCTGCACTCCGAGATCAGCGACGCGCCGAGCTGGTCGCCGCCCTCGAAGGTCACCGCCCGCTACCTCGCGCCCTTCCTGGCGGAGCACGCCGGCGGTCAGTGACTGACAGCCGCTGCGGCCAGCTCCGAGACGAGGCGGTCCTCGTAGAAGCGCTCGAGGCGAAACGGCGCGATCAGCTCGGGCGTGCGGTTGGTCGCGACGAGCTCGGCGAGGGTCTTGCCGACGATCGGGGCCGCCTTGAAGCCGTAGGTGCCCCAGCCGGCGCTGACGTGGAAGCCCTCGACGTCGGTGACGCCGAGGATCGGGCTGTAGTCGGGGCTGAGGTCACATAGCCCCGCCCAGCTTCGCAGCAGGCGCGCGCGCTCGAGCTGCGGGAACAGCTCGAGCGTGTGGCGTGTGAGGTCCTGGAGGAAGTTGAGCGTGCCCTGCATGCGGTAGGTCGTCCACGGCTCGATCTCGGAGCCCATCAGGAACTCGCCGCGGTCGGTCTGGCTGATGTAGATGTGCATCTGCGAGGAGACGATCACGACGTCGAGCAGCGGTTTCATCGGCTCGGTCACGCAGGCCTGCAGGATGTGCGTCGTGATCGGTAGCCCGACGCCGGCCATGTCGCACACGAGCGTGCTCCAGCCGGCCGTCGCGTTGATCACGGTGCCGGTGCGAATGCGGCCGCGGTTGGTCTGGACGGCGCTGACGCGCCCGCCCGAGCGCTCGATCCCGGTGACCTCGGTGTAGGGGTGGATCTCGGCGCCGCCGCGATCGGCGCCGCGCGCGAAGCCCCAGACGACGGCATCGTGGCGGATGATCCCGCCGGGGCGGTGGTAGAGCGCGCCGAGGATCGGGTAGGTGGTGTCGGGCCCGACGTACATCGCGGGCGCCAGGCGCTTGATCTCGTCGGGATAGATCAGCCGCGAGTCGATCCCGGCGAGGCGGTTGACCTCGGCCCGGTTGGCCATCACGAACATCGCACGGTCGGAGTGCGCGAGCGTGAGGTGGCCGCACTGCGAGAACAGCAGGTTGAAGTTGAGCTCCTTCGAGAGGCCCTCGTAAAGCTTGACGCTCGCGTCGTAGAAGCGCGCACCCTCGGGCGTCTTGTAGTTGGAGCGCAGGATCGTCGTGTTGCGCCCGGCCGCGCCGGAGCCGATGTAGTTGCGCTCGAGCACGCAGACGTTGGTGATCCCGTGCTCGCGCAGGTAGTAGGCGGTCGCCAGGCCGTGCGAGCCGCCGCCGATGATCACGACGTCGTAGGAGTCGCGCAGCTGCGCCGGCGCCCGCCACATCCGCCGCCGACGAAGGATGTCAAGCATTCGCGCCCACCTCCTCCTCCGCGCCTCCCTGGAGGCTCGCGAGCGCGTCGGCGCCGACCGCCCGCGCGCCCAGATGGCGCCCGGCGTCCTCGACGACCGTCCACATGTACTCGCCAAGCGCCCAGCCGAACAGCATCAGGAAGCGCTCCTCGCCCTCGCGCAGCACGAGCCCGGGCGTGCGCGCCACCGAGCCGGGGCGCAGCCCGTAGAGCGGAGTCGAGGACGCTCGCAGGTCGAGCGCGCAGAAGCGCGCGAAGATCTCCCGCGCGGCGGGGCCCGCCAGCGTCAGCGCGGCGTACAGCGTCGTCACCTCGGTCACGCTGGCGGGGCGCTGCGCCTGCGCGGCCGCGGCGTGCAGGCGCTCGCGCAGGGCGGCGGTGCGCGCGGACGGGCAGATCGCGAGCACGCGCCCGGGGGTCAGCGGGCACCACCAGGCGCCCGCGGCGCGCGTCGCGAATGCGAGCGTGAGCGCCGGGACCCGCTCGCTGGCCGCGCCCTGATCGTGCTCGCCGGCCGCGCCGGCCCACGTGCGAGCGAGGATCGCGGCGACCTCCTCGCTCGCGCACTGCAGCTCGAGCTTGCCGAGGTGCGAGCAGTCGCTCCAGCCGGCGGCGGCCGCGATCGCCTCGCGCTCGGCGGCGGCCTCGCCGTAGTCGACCGCGACGTTCCAGCCCTCGCGCACCGCGAAGCGGGCTCCGGCGGCGCGCGCCTGCGCCTCCATCGGGCTGCGCGCGAGGGGCGTCCGGTCGCCGTCGGCGCCGGCGCCGTTGACCGCGAGGAACTCCAGGTGCCCGGTGCCCGGCGCGCTCACGACCGCAGCGCCGCTCCGGCCGGGTCGTAGAACGGCTGGGTGACGACCGTCGCCGCCATCGTCGCGCCGGCGTCGGAGACGGTCAGCGCGGCCCCGTCGTGCGCGCATTCCGCGGGAACCCAGGCCAGGCCGATCACCTTTCCGAGCTTGTGCGAATAGCGGGCGCTCGTCACCTGGCCGGCCGGCGTGCGGCCGTCGAGAACGACCACGGCGCCCTCGGTCGGCACCCTCGCGCCGGCCATCTCGAAGCCGACGAGCCGGGCCTGCGGCTCGCGCTCGCGCAGGTGCTCGAGCGCCCAACGGCCGATGAAGCTCTCGTCCTTGTCGAGCTTGACGATCCAGGGCATCGCCGCGGCGTAGGGGTCCGACTCCGAATCGGTGTCCTGGCCGACGATCAGGTGCATCTTCTGCAGGCGCAGCACGCGCTGGGGCTCGAGGCCGAAGGGCCGGATCCCGACCTGCGCCCCGGCCTCGATCAGCGCGTCCCAGAGATGCTCGCCGTGGGCGGCCGGGAAGTGGATCTCGTAGCCGAGCTCGCCGACGAAGCCGATCCGCAGGATCAGGCAGGCGACCCCGGCGACGGCGGCGCGGCGCGCGTCGAGGTACTTGAACGCGTCGGGGCCGCAGTCGAGGTCGGTGAGGCTCGCGAGCACCTCGCGCGCCCGCGGCCCGGCGAGGTTGACGGCGCCGAGCGCCTGGGTGACGTCGGTCAGGTGCGCGTCCATGCGCCAGTCCGCGAGCCACCAAGAGAACCACTGCTCGACGGCGCCGGCGCCGCTCGAGGTGGTGGTGACGTAGAAGCTCTCCTCGTCGAGCCGGCAGACGGTGCCGTCGTCGGTGATCCGCCCGGCGTCGGAGACCAGCACGCCATAGCGCACCCGGCCGCTCGCGAGGTCCGAGAAGCGGTTGGGGTACATCAGGTCGAGGAAGGCGCCGGCGGCGGGGCCGCGGACGAGCAGCTTGCCGAGGCTCGAGACGTCGATCAGCCCGCCGGCCTCGTGCACGCTTCGCACCTCCGCGTCGGGGTCGCCGTAGTGGTAGGGGCGCCGCCAGTCGCCGGCCCACATCACCGCGGCGCCGAGCGCGCGGTGGCGCGAGTGGATCGGCGAGCGCTTGGCCGGCTCGAACGGGCGGCCGGCGAGCGCCCCCATCGGCACGGCGGTCCACGGCGGGCGAGCGGTGGTGAGGCCGACGCTCTCCGGTGACTGCGCGGTCTCGCCGGCCATCAGCCGAACCGACGCGAGCTGGCACATGCGCCCCTGGCAGGGGCCCATCGTCACGGTGGTGTAGCGCTTGGCAAGCTCGATCGAGTCGTAGCCCTCCGCGGTGCTGAGCTTGATGTCCTTGCTGGTGACGTCCTCACACAGGCAGGCGAAGCACTTGCCGTGCGCCGCGCCGCTGACCGCCGGCGGCACCGCGACCGGCGGCTCCGCCGAGCGGCTCTGCTCGAGCGCGCGAGCGTGCTCCTCGATCAGCGACGCCGTCTGCGCGTCGGCGAAGCCGAGCGCCTGGGCCGCCCGCAGACCCTCGAGCGTGCCCGACAGCGCGATCGCCTCGCCGCTGCCGTCGCCGGCGCCGCTCAGCTCGCCCGCCGCGTGAACGCCGTCCGGCAGCGTGCCGAGTGAGAAATTCCCGTCGCGCTCGGAGTACTCAGCGCGCGCCCCCGACTGCAGCGGCAGCGAGCTCGCCGGCGCCTGGCCGCCGCTGACGAGCACCAGATCGCAGGCGAAGCGGCGCTCGGGGCCACCGCCGAGCGGCGCGAGCACGGCGCCTGAGACGGCGCGGCGACCGCTCGCGGCGACGATCGTGTGGCCGCTGAGGATCTCGGCGCCGGCGCTCAGCAGCGGCTCGGCGGCGGCGCTTGGCTGCTCGCGCAGGTCGTGGCTGAGCCGCTCGCGCAGGTCGGCCACCGCGACGATCTGGACGCCCGCCGCCGCCAGCGACGCGGCGGCAGCGAGGCCGCGGTCGGAGGTCGTCGCGAGCACGGCGCGCTTGCCGGGCGCGACCGCATAGACGGCGGCGAGGCGGCGGGCGCCGTCGGCGAGCATCACCCCCGGCAAGTCGTTACCGGCGAAGACCAGCGGCTGCTCGATCGTGCCCGTCGCGAACAGCTGGCGGCGGGCGCGGACCTGGTGCAGCGTGTCCTGCTGCCAGACCGGGACCATGCCGTCGTAGTGCCCGAGCGCCGAGGCGCGCGAGAGGATCTCGACGCCCGCCGCCCGCGCCTGCGCGGCGAGGCTGCGGGCCTGCTCGAGCGCGCCCTCGGCGAGCAGGCGCCCGCCTGGCTCCGGCCCCTCGTCCACGAGCACGACGTCCGCGCCCAGTCCGGCGGCGGCGATCGCCGCGTGCAGCCCAGCGGCGCCGCCGCCGACGACCAGCAGGTCGGCGTGACGGCGGCGGTACTCGGTGCGCCACTGGCGCTCGTCCTGCGAGCTCGGCAGCACGCCGAGGCCGGCGGCGTGGCGCAGCACCTTCTCATACAGCGGCCACAGCCGGCGCGGGCGGATGAACGTCTTGTAGTAGAAGCCGGGCGGCGTGAACGGGCCGCCGAAGAGGTCCGTCGCGCGCATCACGTCGAAGCCGAGGCTCGGCCACGCGTTGAGGTGCTCGACCGCCATCCCTTCGCGCACCGGCTCGACGCAGGCGCGCACGCCGGGCGCGCCGTCGACGGCGACAAGGCAGTTGGGGCACTGCCCGGCGCAGCAGAAGAGGCCGCGGCGACGGTGGTACTTGAAGCTGCGCGAGAGCGTGCGCCGGCCGGAGGCGTGCAGCGCCGAGCCGATCGTGTCGCCCTCGAGCGCCGTCACCGTGGCCCCGTCGAAGGTGAAGCTGATTGTGCGTGAACGGTCGATGCGCTCGCCGGGCGTCGGCGGCAGGCGGCTCACGTGGCAGCTCCGGCGGGCGCGGCGCCGTCGGGCTCCTGGCCCGGCAGCGCCGTCCACAGCACGTCGTTGGTGCGGGTGTCGCGCTCGGCGTAGAACCAGGCGCGGCAGCCGGAGCGGTGATACCACCATTCGCGCTGGACGCCCGCGACGTTGCGGCGGAAGTAGTTGTAGGCGCCGAGCTCGCGCAGCGACGGTCGCGTGCGCGGGCGCGAGCTCAGCTCCCCGCCGAAGCCGAAGTCGGTGACCTCGCGGGGCCCGCAGTTGGGGCAGGTGAGCACAAAGGACATGGCGACGGCGCGCTCAGGGCGACGGCTGGAGATTACGCCGCCCCCTCTGATCGTGTCCAATACGGAATTCAGCGTTATTGATCTGGAATCGCGATCAGGAGGTCGTCGTGGAACTGCGCCAGCTGCGGTACTTCGTCGCGGTGGCCGAGGAGCTGCACTTCCGGCGGGCCGCTGCGTCGCTGCACGTCTCGCAGCCGCCGCTCAGCCATCAGATACGAGCACTCGAGACCGAGATGGGGTGCACGTTGCTCAAACGCACGCGCCGTCGCGTCGAGCTGACGCCGAGCGGGGAGACGTTCCTGCGGGACGCGCGGTCGCTGCTGGCGGGACTCGACGGGGCGGTGGCGACCGCGCGTCGAGTGGCAGCGGGCGAGAGCGGCCGGCTGCGCGTCGACTTCGTCGGCTCCGCGCTGCTCTCGGTGGTCCCCGGGATCGTGCACGGATTCCGTGAGGCGCGACCAGGTGTCGAGGTCGAGCTGCGCGAGCGGCCCACGGTCGACGGGCTCCGCGACGTGCTCGACGGGACGGTCGACGTTGGACTCGTGCGAGCGCCGATCGACGAGGTGGACGCACTGCGCTGCGTATCGGTGCTGCGGGAGCGAACAGTCGCGGCGCTGCCGGCGAACCATCCGCTCGCGGCCCTGCGGCGCATCCCGCTGCGGCGACTGGCCGTCGAGCCGCTCGTGCTGTTCCCGCGCGACCAGGCGCCCGGCTTCCACGATTTGCTGATGCAGAGCCTGGCGGCGACGGGCGCCCACCCGCGGGTCGTGCAGTACGCACCGGAGACGCTCACGATCATCGGCCTGGTCGCGGCCGGCATCGGGGTGACCATCGGGGCCGAGTCGATCGCACGGCTGGCGCTCGACGGCGTGACCTACCGTCCAGTCAGCGGGGGGCCCGATGCGGAGCTTCTGGCGGTCGCGCGGGCGGACGATGATTCGCCTCTCGTCGCCGCGTTCATCGCCCATTCGACGGGCGCCGGCGCGGCCTGAGGAGACCAGGCCAGAGCGCGCGCCCTAGCTCGCATGGCGTGCCACCTCCACGAACCACTCGAACACGGCGAAGAAGCGCCGGTCGATCCGGTACTCCTCCTGGAGCTCCCACTGGACGGCGAGCACGGGCCGCCCGGCCAGCTCGACAGCCTCGACCACGCCATCCTCGCCTGCCGCCGTCACGACCAGCCCGGCGCCGAGGCGGTCGACCGCCTGGTGGTGGAAGGAGTTGACGGCGATCCGCGGAACGCCGAGCGCCACGCCGAGGATGCTCCCCGGCACGATCTCGATCTCGTGGCGGGGGTGTGCCGGCACCGGTGCGCCGGCCAGCGAGGCCGCCTCAACCTGCTTCCAACGCGCCCAGCCGGGGTCGCTCGGGTGCGCGTCGGCGATCAGGCTGACGTCCTGCGCGAGTGTGCCGCCGAGCGCGACGTTCAGCATCTGCACGCCGCGGCAGATGCCGAGCAGCGGCAGTCCGCGCTCGAGCGCCCGCCGCGCCAGCTCGAGCTCGAAGCCGTCACGGCGCGGATCGGTCGGGGCCAGCATCGGGTGGGGCTCCTGCCCGTAGCGCTCCGGCGCGATGTCGCGGCCGGGGGCGAGCACGATCGCGTCGAGCTCGTCGAGCGCGGCGTCGATTCCTTCGGGAAGCTGCGCGAGCGTGACCGGCAGGCCACCCGCCTCGAGCAGCGGCCGCTGCACGCCGACCCCGCCGTAGTCGCCGAAGTCGTGCATGCTCGCGGAGACGCCGATCAGTGGGCGCGCACGCATCGCCGGGAACCTGGACAGATCGGACCCACTCCGATACAACTTTATTGAACCTATTTGTGCAGCGCCACGGTGCACCGGCCGGCGCTGCGCGCAACACCGGAGGAGCGGATGCCCGAGAAGATGTGGGGTGGAGAGCCGTTCTGGGGACTCGGATACGAGTGGGACCCGGAGTGGGTCCTCACCGACCGCCAGCGCGAGCTCCGCGATGTCCTCATCGAGCTGTGCGAAAAGGAGATGCGGGCGAACGCGAAGGTCTCCGACGATGAGCTGAAGTTCCCGCGCCGCAACCTCGAGCTGCTCGGTGAGCACGGCTTTCTCGCGCTCACGGTCCCGACCGAGTACGGCGGCCTGGGCGAGGACCACGTCGCCTACTCGATGACCTGCGAAACGATCGCCCGCTACGGCTGCGCGTCGACGGCGATGTGTTACGTGATGCACATGGGAGCGGTCAACGCGATCATGCTGCGAGCCACCGATGAGTTGATCGACCGCTACATCAGGCCACTGAACAGCGGCAAGATCGGCACCCTCTCCTACTCGGACCCCGAGACCGGGTCGCACTTCTGGTACCCGATCTCGTCCGGGGCGGAGCACGCCAACGGCGGCTACAAGGTCCGCAAGAAGGCCTCGTGGACCACCTCCGGCGGCTTCGCGGACTTCTATGTCGTGCAGACCACGAGCCCCGACTTCTCCGGCTACGACGACCTGTCGGTGTTCGTGATCGACGGCGAGCACATCAAGGCGCAGCCCTCCACCTGGGACGCGCTCGGCTTGCGCGGCAACCAGTCGGGGCCGATCGAGGTCGACGCGGTCGAGATCCCGGCGTCGCAGATCGTCGGCCCCGAGGGCGACGGCGCGGCCTCCAACGACGAATCGGTCGACCCGTGGTTCTTGATCGGCTCCTCCTCAGTCTGGAACGGCCTGGCGATGGGCGCCATCGACATCGCGAAGCGCCAGACCACGCGCAAGCGCCACGTCGACGTCGGCCTGCGCGTCGCGGACTACCCGACGATCCAGGATTACATCGGCGAGGCGGTGATTGACACCAACGCCTCGAGGCTGTTCGCCTACAGCGTCGCTCAGGCCTGCGACAACGCGACCGACCACAACACGCTGCGGCTGCCGCCGGGCGAGTTCGCGCGCGCGAACTTCCTGCACTGGGCCTGGCAGATCAAGTTCGTCGCCGCGAAGAACACCGCGCACGTGGTCGACAAGATGCTGCACGCGTGCGGCGGCACCGGCTACAAGCGCGACATGGAGTTGGAGCGCTACCTGCGCGACGCGAAAGCCGGCTGGGTCATGGGCCCGACCAACGAGGTCCTGCGACAGTTCGTCGGTAAGGCAGTGTTGCTGGGCTTCGAGAGCCTTGACTACTGGAACCAGACCTACAACCGCCGGGCGGTCGAGAACGAGGTGAAGAAGCTGGACGCCGAGGGCAAGCGCAAGCTCGCCGAGGAGCTGCTCGCCGAGATCGGGGCGGCGGCGACGTCGTAGTGGCCGGCGCCGTGCTGCTCGCGCCCAACGGTCTGCTCGCGCACGACCCCGCGCGTGAGACCTACCTCGTTGCGCCCGGCGGCGCGACCGCGATCGCGCTCGAGGGCGACGACCGCGTGCGGATCGTCGACCGCCACGGCGCGCAGGCCGTCGAGCTGACGGCGCTGGACGCGGATGGCCGGGATGCGAGCGCGGGGTTGGGCCTTCGCGCGGACGCCCCGGCAACGCTCCTCGCCGCTCTCGGGCACACCGCGCAGGCGCGCGCGACCCGGCTCTTCGGCCCCGAGTCGGCGCCCGGAAGCGAGCTGTCCCTCGCGATCGACCGCGAGCTGACGCTGATCGTGGCCACACCGGGCGGGCGCATCGTCGACGGCGACCCACCCTCGTCTGAGATCCTCGTCGAGGTCCGCCGCGCGAAGCCGCGCGTGCGCGAGACGCCGCCGCTGCCGCCCCCGCTGCGTGAGCCGCGCCTGGACGTCCACATCGACGCCGCCACGGCCGCGAGCTACGAGGTGCGCGATGGCGAGTACATCCAGATCCTCGACGTCGCCGGCAAGCAGTGTTCGGACTTCCTCGCGTTCCACGCGCGCAAGCTCGCAGACGGGCTCGAACGCGGCCTGGACGCGACCGTGACGCGCACGCTGATGGGCAACGCCTACCCGATGCCCGGGCTGCACGGCAAGTTCTACGACCTCGACATGGAGCCGCTCGTCGAGGTCGTGCGCGACACGGTCGGGCGTCACGACACCTTCGCGCTCGCCTGCCAGGCGAAGTACTACGAGGACCTCGGCTACCCCGGCCACACCAACTGCACCGACAACTTCAACGGCGCGCTCGAGGCTTACCCGATCGCACCGCGCAAGGGCTGGCCCGCGCTCAACCTCTTCTACAACACCTCGTTCGACCGCAGCTGGCAGCTGGTCTCGGACGAGCCGTGGTCGCGCCCCGGCGACTATGTGATGCTGCGCGCGATCAGCGACCTCGTCTGCGCGTCCTCAGCCTGTCCCGACGACATCGACGCATCAAACGCCTGGGAGGTGACAGATGTCCACGTTCGCGTCTACGAGCCGGAGCCCCGTTTCTCCGTGGCCATCGCGCATCGCGTGACCGCCGACGCCGAGCCGGTGCTGAGCCGCGAGACCGCGTTTCACTCGCGTACATCGGCGCTCACCAAGAGTTTCCTCGAGTACCGAGGGTTCTGGCTGCCCCACTGCTTCGACAACGAGGGCGCGATTGCCGAGTACTGGGCGTGCCGTGAGCGCGTCGCGGTGATGGACCTCTCGCCGCTTCGCAAGTGGGAGGTGCTTGGACCGGACGCCGAGACGCTGATCCAGCGCGCGATCACGCGCGACGCGCGCAAGCTGGCGATCGGGCATGTCGTCTACACGGCGGTCTGCAACGAGACCGGCGGGATGATCGATGACGCGACGGTCTTCCGGCTGGGTCAGGACAATTTCCGCTTCGTCGGTGGCGACGAGTACGACGGCGTCTGGCTGCGTGAGCTTGCCGCGAGCGCGGGCCTGCGGGCGTGGGTGAAGCCCTCGACCGACCAGCTCCACAACGTCGCGGTGCAGGGTCCTCGCAGCCGTGAGGCGCTGGCCAAGATCGTGTGGACGCCGCCGACGCAGCCGAGCTTCGAGCAGCTGCGCTGGTTCCGCTTCCTCGTCGGACGGATCGGGACCTACGACGGGATCCCGATCGTGGTCTCGCGCACCGGCTACACGGGCGAGCTGGGCTATGAGGTCTGGTGTCACCCCTCGGACGCGGAGGCCGTGTGGGACGCCGTATGGGCCGCCGGCGAGCCGTACGGGCTGACGCCGCTGGGCCTCGAGGCGCTCGACATCCTGCGCATCGAGTCGGGGCTGATCTTCGCCGGCTACGAGTTCGACGACAAGGTCGACCCGTTCGAGGCCGGGATCGGCTTCACCGTCGCGATCGGCGATGAGGACTTCATCGGCCGCGATGCGCTTGCCGAGCGCCGCGAGCACCCGCAGCGGCGGCTCGTCGGCCTCGAGCTCGAGGGCAACGAGACCGCGGGCCACGGCGACGAGGTCTACGTCGGCCGGCGGCGGGTCGGCGTCGTCACGAGCGGCACGCGTAGCCCGACGCTGCGTCGGGCGATCGCACTGTGCCGGATGGCGGTGCAGTACGCCGAGCTCGACACGGCGGTCGAGGTGGGCAAGCTCGACGGGCTGCAGAAGCGGATCCCGGCCCGGGTCGTGCGCTTCCCCTTCTACGACCCGGACAAGACCCGACCACGCTCGTGAGGACGCGCGAAGGCGTCGCCCGGCTGACCCGCGTCGCTCGCCCGGCGCAGAGCACGGGGATGATGCCGCCGCTGCCGCCGCCGCAGCGGCCGCCGGCGCCTCGCCGCGGGCTCGCCGCGCCCACGGGCGTCGCGACACTGACACCGCGGGCCGCGGCGGCAGAGCAGGCGGCGCGCGACCTGCGCCACGTCATGGGGCGCTTCGCCACGGGGGTCACAGTCGTGACCACGCTCGACCGCGAGACGATCCACGGGATGACCGCCAACGCGTTCCTGTCGGTTTCGCTGCGCCCGCCGCTCGTGCTCGTCTCGCTCGGACGCTGCAAGATGAACGAGATGCTCCCGCGCACCGGCCGCTACGGGATCAGCGTGCTGTCGCACGCCCAGGAGCACCTCGCGCAGCACTTCGCCGGCCAGCGCGCCTCCCCCGAGGATCCGCGGTTCGCGTGGCGCGCCGGCCTCCCCCTGATCGAGGGCGCGCTCGCCCACATCGTCTGCCACGTCGTCGACGCGCACACCGCCGGCGACCACATCCTGTGGATCGGCGAAGTCCAGGAGCTCAGCCACGAGGACGGCGAACCGCTCCTCTTCTACACCGGCCGCTTCGGCACGATGCGCGAGCTGACCGGGCGCTAGCCCGAACGCGGCGGGCGCTACTCGGCGATCCAGACCAGGCAGTCGGTCTCGCGGCGCACGCGCCGAGCGGCGAGCGCGCGCCACCAGCGGGGCGTGCGGTGCGGGTCGGGGCCGAGCACGAGCAGGCCGGCGCGGCG
>DATNHQ010000084.1:0-7225 GCA_035604915.1 Solirubrobacteraceae bacterium | reverse complement strand
CTCGGCGACAACCCCTTCACCTTCTACTCAAACGTCTGGCAGTACGGCGTGCAGCAGGGCGCCTGGCAGGACAGCGCGATCCTCGCCGCGCCGCTGCTCTTGATCGCCGTCGGCCTGATCGTGGTGTTCCGCGCCAACATCTGGAACCTGGGCTACGACGGACAGTACCTGCTCGGGGCTGCCCTGATGACGGGCGTCGCGCCCCACCTGGGCGGCGTTCCCGCCTGGCTCGGACTGCTCGCGCTGTTCGCGCTCTCGATGGTGGCCGGCGCGGCCTGGACGATCATCCCCGCGGTCCTCAAGGCCCGCTACCAGACGAACGAGATCATCACGACGCTGATGATGTCGTTCATCGGCATCGGCATCGCCAACATCCTGGTCAAGGGCCCGTTCCAGGATCCGACGGTCAACATCCCGCAGACCCGCCAGATCGACCCCAGCCGCATGCTGCCGTCGATACCGGGCACGCGCGTCCACATCGGCGTGCTGGTCGCGATCGCCGTCGCGCTGATCGCCTACTACGTGCTCACGCGCACCTCGTTCGGCCTGCGCCTCCACGTGCTCGGCGCCAACCCGCGCGCGGCGGCTCACATGGGGCTCGACGTGCGCCGGCTAATCATCCGCGCCTTCCTGATTAGTGGCCTGCTGATCGGAGCCGCATCCGCGGTCGACATCCTCGGCGTCGTCGGCTACATGCGCGCCAACTGGAATCCCGCCTACGGCGACACGGTGATCCCGTTCGTGTTCCTCGCGCGGCTGAACCCGCTCGCGGTGATCCCGTTCATCTGCTTCTTCGCGGTCCTCTCGACCGGCGGCGACCTGGCGGCCACGAACGCGAACGTCTCGACCGACTTCCTGCTCGTCCTGGTCGCGCTGATCCTGCTGTTCATGACCGTGATTGAGTTCTTCGGGCGCCGCCGCGAGCTCGGCGGCAGCTACCTGACGCCGGGGCTCCGCGCCGCCCTGCGCCAGCCGCTGATGCGCCGGCGCGCCGCCGCGGAGGTGGAGCAGTGAGCCTCGTCCTCGCCTCCAGCGGGATCTTCAGCAAGCCGGTGCTGACCGCGCTCGTCGCGGGCGGCCTGGTCGCCGGGCTGCCGCTGATGTTCACGGCGCTCGGCGAGACGATCTCCGAGCGCGCCGGCGTGCTCAACCTCGGCCTCGAGGGGATGATGCTGCTCGGCGCCTACCTCGGCTTCCTCGGCGCCTACTACGGCCACTCCGCCGCGCTCGGCTTCCTGATGGGAGCGGTCGGCGGCATGATCGGCGCCTCGCTGATGGTGTCGCTGTGCGTCTGGCTCGGCCTCGACCAGATCGTCGTCGGCATTGCGATCACGCTCGCCGGCGAGGGCATCACGAGCGTGCTCCAGGGAGCCGAGTTCGGCTCGAGCTACCCGCGCCTGGGCGCGCCCTCGACGGTCGCGATCCCGCTGCTCGACAAGATCCCGGTGCTCGGGCCGAGCGTCTTCGACCAGCCGCTGCTCGTCTACCTCGGCTTAGCCTTCGCCGGTTTCCTCTACTGGGTCTTCCGCTCGACCAACGTCGGCCTCAACCTGCGCGCCGCCGGCGAGAAGCCAGAGGCGCTCGACGCCGCCGGCATCAGCGTCCGCGCGACGCGCAGCTGGGCGGCGATGGCGACCGGCGCGCTCGCCGGTCTCGGCGGCGCCTACCTCTCGATCGTCGCCGCCGGCGTGTTCACGCCGTTCATGACCCAGGGCCAGGGCTACATGGCGATCGTGATCGCGATGCTCTGCCGCGGCAAGCCGGGCTGGGTAGTGGTCGGCTCGCTGCTGTTCGGGATCTCGCTCTCGATCGCGACGGCGCTGCAGCTGGCCGGGATCAACATCTCCAACGACCTCGTCACGATGCTGCCCTTCATCGCGATCATCCTCTCGCTGATCGCCTTCGGGCGGCGCTCCTACCTGCCGCCGGCGCTGTGCATCCCCTATGTCCGCGGAGCCCGATGAGCGCCGCCACGCCCGCGCCCGACGCCCCGCTCGAGAACCGCACGCTGCGCGAGCAGGTGCTCGACCACCTGCGCGAGGAGATTCTCTCGAGCCGCCTGGAGCCCGGCACCGAGCTGAGCGAGGTCGCGCTCGCGCGCTCGCTGGGGATCAGCCGCGGGCCGCTGCGCGAGGCGCTCGGACAGCTGGCCGCCGAGGGCCTGGTGACGATGGTCCCGCGCCGCGGCGCGGTCGTCACGCGGCTGACGCGCCGCGAGTTCCTCGACGCCTACCAGGTGCGCGAGGCGCTCGAGTCGCTGGCGCTGCGGCTGGCCGTGCCCCGCCTGAGCGCGGGCGAGAAGGAGCAACTGCACGAGATGTGCGAAGCGATGGCGCGCGAGGCGCGAGCCGGCAACAGGAGCCGCTTCTTCGAGATCAACCGCGAGTTCCACCGCCTGCTGGTGACGGCCTCGGGCAACCGCAAGCTCGAGGCGGTGCACGCCCAGCTGATCGCCCAGATGGGGCGGCTGATGAGCAAGTCGGCCGAGCTGCGCGGCGGCCTCGAGCAGTCCGCCGCCGAGCACCGCGCGATCCTCGCGGCGATCGACGAGGGCGACCCGGCGCTGGCGGTGCGCCTGCTCGAGGAGCACATCGAGGTGCCCCAGCGTGTCCTGCACCTGCCCGCCGCGCACGCGCTCTTCGAGGAGGAAGACGACCCCGACCAACCACGACAGGAGGAGTGGCGCGCCGATGGCTGAGACCACCGCAGACCCGCCGACCCAGTTCGGCGTCAACCTGAACAACCGCGAGCCGCTGATCGCGCCCGACTACGACCTGGCGGCGCTGCTCGACCTGTCCGCGCGCGTCGAGGCGCTCGGCTTCGACTCCGTCTGGGTCGGCGACAGCCTCTTCTCGAAGCCTCGCTACGAGGCGATGAGCCTGCTGTCGGCGATCTCGCAGCGGACCGAGCGCGTCAAGCTCGGCACCGCCTGCCTGGTCAGCTCGATGCGAAACCCGCTGTACCTGGCGCTCGAGTGGGCGACGCTCGACCAGATCTCGGGCGGGCGCACGATCTTCGGCCCGTGCATGGGCAACCCCGAGCAGGGGGTGCGGCGCGAGTTCGAGGCGCTCGGCCTGCCCTTCGGTGACCGCGCCACGGTCTTCGAGGAGGGCCTCGAGATCGTCGGCGAGCTGTTCCGCACCGGCCGCACCTCGTTCAAGGGCAAGTACTTCAACTACGAGGACGTCGCCTTCCACTCGGGCACCGAGATGGCGCCGCTGCGGCCGATCCAGCAGCCGCCGCCGATCTGGATCGTCTCCAATCCGCGCCTGGTCGGCGACAAGCCGACCGAGAAGATGCGCGCGATCATGGAGCGCGCCTGCGACCGCATCATCCGCCTCGGCGACGGCTGGATGACCTGCTGCCGCGCGATGCACCCCGAGGAGCTGACCGAGCAGATCGGCTACCTCACCGAGGCGGCGGAGCGCCACGGCCGCAGCTTCGACGACTACACGGTCGCCTACCAGGTGACGATGAACATCGGCGACTCGGCGGACGAGGCGCGCACGGCCTTCGGCGACTACATCTCCAAGTACTACCCGGAGCTGTCGCAGGCGATGGACCTCTCCAACTGGGGGCCGGTCGGGACGCCCGACGACATCGCCGCCTGGCTGCGCGAGTTCCAGGCCCGCGGCGTGCGCCACTTCATCTGCCGCTTCGGCGCGATCGATCAATTCGGGCAGGTCGAGCGCTTCGCGCGCGAGGTGCTGCCCGCCTTCCAGACCCAGGAGGTGAGGTGAACATGCCCGACGCGGATGCGATCCGCAAGGACGCCGAGCTGGTCGTCGACGTCTGCATGTCGGTCGAGTCAGACGACGTCGTCACGATCATCACCGACGACGAGCACACCGACGAAGCCCACGTCGTCGCGGCGGTCTGCGTCGACCGCGGCGCCTGGCCGGTGATCATGAACAACGAGATGCAGGTGCGCCGGGGCCGCGCGGACACGCACTTCCCGATGGCGCCGCCGCGCAACCTCCATCAGGCGATGGTGAGCTCGGACGAGATCATCATCATCACCAACCTCGAGTGGGCCAACCGCTTCGCGCACGTCTCCGCCGTCAAGGAGTCCTGCGCGAACAACGCCAAGATCGCCTCGGTCGAGCCGGGCATGGGCGGCTGGGGGCTGACGGTCGAGAAGCTGCAGCGCGCGCAGCAGCGCGCCTGGGACGCGATGGCGGCGCTCGAGGGCGTCGAGAAGGTCCGCGTCACCTCGGGCAGGGGCACCGACTTCACGGTGACGATCAAGGACCGGCCCGCGCTCGAGGTGACCTCGATCAAGAAGCGCGGCCAGATGATGGGCCCGCTGCCGCTGTGGGCCGAGGTCGCCTGGGCCGCCGTCGAGGACGGCACCGACGGTCGCGTCGTGGTGGACGGGGTGATGCTCGGGATCGGCCTGCCCGGACAGGTCACCGACCCGATCACCTGGACCGTCGAGAAGGGCAAGGCGGTGGCGATCGAGGGCGGCGACGACGCGCGGCGGCTGCGCGAAGTGCTCGAGGGCGTGGAGAACGCGACGGTCATCGGCGAGTTCGCCTTCGGCGTCAGCGAGGTCGCGCCGTTCGGGACGCCTTCGGAGAAGGGCCGCGTCGGCACCGTCCACCTCGCGCTCGGCGACAACCACAACGCCTACCCGGGCGGCCAGAACGTCTGCTCGCTGCACCTCGACGGCGTCGTCCTCGACGCCTCGATGCAGATCGTCGACAACGGCCGCTGGATCCTCAAGGACGGCAAGTGGGTCCTATGAGCGACGTCGCGGTGGTGTCCTTGGAGGAGGTGGAGCCGATCGAGCTGCCCGGCGGCAGCTGGAGCCGGATGGTGCTCAACGACCGCTCGCTGAGCGGCAACGGCGCCTCGCTCGGCTACTCGGTCTTCACACCGGGGTGCGTGACGGCGATGGTGTGCCACGAGACCGAGGAGGTTGCATACGTGCTCTCGGGCTCCGGCGAGCTGCGCCGCGAAGACGCCGTGGCGGTGCCGTTCGCCGCCGGTCAGGGGCTCCACATCCCGGCCGGGATCTGGCACGCCGTCGCCAACACCGGCGACGAGGACGTGGCGATGGTGTTCGGCTTCCCGCACCCGGACTACCCGCCCACGCAGCGGAGAGCGACGTGACGCTCGAGGCGCACCGACAGAGCGGCACGCCGCTCGCGGGCGACGGCGCCACGACGGCGGTCGAGGTGGCGTGGGCGAGCCGGATCCTCGCGATGCACGGCTACGAGGACCTCACGCTCGGCCACGTCAGCGCGCGCGGCGCCGACGAGCGCACCGTCTACATCAAGCGCAAGGGGGTGGCGCTCGGTGAGGTCACCCCCGCCGACGTCGTCGCCGTCGACCTCGAGGCAGACCACGACAACGTCGCCGCCGGCATGCACCTGGAGACGGTGCTCCACACCGAGGTCTACAAGCGCCGCCCCGACGTGCGCAGCGTCGTGCACGGGCACCCGCCCTACGCGACGGCGTTCGGCTCGACCGACGCGCAGTTCGCCTACCTGACCCACGACAGCGTGCTGTTCGTCGACGGCATCTCGACCTACGACGGCGTGCCCGACCTGATCATGGATGCGCGCCAGGGCGCGCTCGTCGCGGCGGCGCTCGGCGCGGGCAATGCCGTGCTGCTGCGCAACCACGGCGTGCTCGTGGCCGAACGCGACCTGCGCTGGGCCGTGCTGGCGAGCGTGCTGCTCGAGCGGGCGGTGCGCCTGCAGGCGATCGCCTCATCGCTCGGACCGCTGCACCCGATCCCCCAGGAGCTGCTGCCGGGGATCCACTCGACCAAGTACCAGGCCGGCTTCGCGACCGAGTACTGGGACGCCTGGGTGCGCGAGCTGCGCCGCAGCGGACGCGCCTTCGAGATGCCCGGCGAGGCCGCCTGAATGGCCGACGAGCTCGAGCTCGAGCTGATCGTCAACGGCGACCCCGTCCGCGCGACGCTGCCGCCGCAGGAGCTGCTGATCGACTTCCTGCGCGAGCGGCTGGGGCTGACGTCGGTCAAGCGCTCCTGCGACGTGCAGGTCTGCGGCAGCTGCACGGTGCTGGTCGACGGCGGGCCCGTCAGCTCCTGCACCTACCTCGCGGTCGAAGCCGGCGGGCGCTCCGTGCTGACCGTCGAAGGCTTCGCGCAGAGCGCCGAGTTCGCGGAGTTTGAGGCCGCCTTCGTCCGCCACGCCGCGCTGCAGTGCGGCTACTGCACGCCGGGCCTGTTACTGACGCTGAAGAGCCTGCGCGACGCCGGCGAGCTCACGAGCGAGGAGGAGATCCGCCACGGCCTCGACGGCAACATCTGCCGCTGCACCGGCTACCGTTCGATCCTCGACGCGGCGCGCGAGCTGGCGGGGCTTCGCTGATGGCGATCCAGGAGCGCCTGGCGACCGTCGAGGTCGGCGTCTCGCGGCCCCGCAAGGACGCCCACGAGAAGCTGCGCGGCCAGGCGCAGTACGTCGGCGACATGGAGATGGCGGGGATGCTGCACGGCAAGGTCCTGCGGAGCCCGCACGCCCACGCCCGCATCCGCTCGATCGACTTCGCGGCGGCGCTCGAGCTGGAGGGCGTCGCGGCGGTCCTCACCGCCGCCGACCTCGAGGACATCGAGCCCTACTACGGCCATGCGATCAAGGACCGCCCGATCATCGCGATCGAGCGCGTTCGCTTCGCCGGCGAGCCGGTGGCCGCGGTGGCCGCGATCAGCGAGGCGGCGGCGGAGGCCGCGGTGCGCGCGATCGAGGTCGACTACGAGGAGCTGCCGGTGCTCGGGACGCTCGAGCAGGCGCTCGCCCCCGACGCCCCGCGCCTGCACGAGCGCCGCCCCAAGATCGGCCTCTTCCACGGCCTCGGCGACCTCGGCGAGCAGGAGGGCAACGTCTGCTACCGCTACGCGCTGGCGGCCGGCGACGTCGAGGCCGTGCGTGCGCAGGCGGCGATCACCGTCGAGGGCACCTACACCTTCCCCGCCGTCTACCAGTACGCGATGGAGACGCACGCGACGATCGCCCACCACCACGGCGACGGCATCACGCTGTGGGCCAACTGCCAGCATCCGTTCCTGGTCCAGGCCGAGATCGCCGACCTCTTCGGCCTGCCGATCGGCTCGGTGCGGATCGTCGTGCCCTACCTCGGCGGCGGCTTCGGCTCGAAGTCCTACACCAAGATGGAGCCGCTGACGGTCGCGCTCTCGCGCAAGGCGGGCCGCCCGGTGCGGATCGTCAACCGCGTCGAGGAGTCAATG
>DATNHQ010000083.1:0-4057 GCA_035604915.1 Solirubrobacteraceae bacterium | reverse complement strand
TGCACGGGGCTGACCGGGGCGGGCTGCTCGTCGAACCCCGCTCAGACGACCACAACCTCGACGGTGACGACGGCGCCGCCGATCACGATCCCCTCGACGAGTACGAGCGGGGGCGGGCTGCCAACCTACGACTACATCCTGATTGCGGCGGTCGTGGTGATCCTGTTCGGATCGATCACCTACCTGATCCGCCGCGACGCGCATCTGCACGCCCCCCGCCACGCCGCGCGCGCCATCGATCGCGGCCGCGGCACGGTCGCGCCGCTGACCGAGCGGCGCAAGCGCTCGCGCGCGCGGGCGAAGGCCGCGCGCAAGGCGCGGCGGCGCAGCTGACGGAGTGCCGCTCGCCGCCAGCGCTGGAGCTATGCGCGCGCGCGGCGCGCGGCCCGGGTCCCTGACGCCGCCCTCGCGCTCGACGCGCTTGAGTCGACGCGGCGGAGGCTATGCCCGCGCGCGGCGGGCGGCCTTGACGCGATCGACCTTTGGGAGTGAGGCCTTGCGCAGGCGCACGGCGTCGGGGGTGACCTCGGCGCACTCGTCGGTGGCGAGCAGATCGAGCGCCTGGTCGAGCGAGAGCTGCCGGTGGGGAACGAGGCGCACCAACACCTCCGCGGTCGAGGAACGGATGTTGTTCAGGTGCTTCTCCTTGCAGGCGTTCACGTCGAGATCCTCGGCGCGGGCGTTCTCGCCGACGATCATGCCCTCGTAGACCGGGTCGCCCGGGCCGACGAACAGCGATCCGCGCTCCTGCAGGTTCATCAGCGCGAACTGCGCAGCGACGCCGGTGCGATCGGCGACCAGAGCGCCCGTCGGTCGCAGCCGCATCTCGCCCGCCCACGGCTCCCAGCGGTCGAAGACATGGTGCATGAGACCGGTGCCGCGCGTCTCGGTGAGGAACTCGGTTCGAAAGCCGATCAACCCGCGCGCCGGGACGAGGTACTCCATGCGCACCCAACCGGTGCCGTGGTTGACCATCTGCTCAAGGCGCGCCTTGCGCAGTGCCAGCAGCTGCGTGACGACACCGACGTAGTCCTCGGGCACGTCGATCGCGAGCCGCTCGACCGGCTCGTGCACGCGCCCCTCGATCTCGCGCGTGAGCACCTGCGGCTGCCCGACGGTCAGCTCGAAGCCCTCGCGGCGCATGATCTCGACGAGCACCGCGAGCTGCAGCTCGCCGCGGCCCTGGACCTCCCAGGCGTCGGGCCGCTCGGTCGGGCGCACCCGCAGCGAGACGTTGCCGACAAGTTCGGAATCGAGGCGGCTCTTGATCTGGCGCGCGGTCAGTTTGGTGCCGCTGCGCCCGGCCAGTGGCGAGGTGTTGATCCCGATCGTCACCGACAGCGAGGGCTCATCGACGGTGATCACCGGCAGCGGGCGCGGGTCGTCGATGTCTGCAAGCGTCTCGCCGATGGTGACCTCCGCGATGCCGGCGATGGCGATGATCTCGCCCGGCCCGGCCTCCTCTGCCTCGACGCGATCGAGCGCGTCGGTGACGTAGAGCTCGCCGACCTGGGCGCGTTCGATCTCGCCGGTCGAGCGGCACCAGGCGATCTGCTGCCCGCGTCGGACGATGCCGTGACGGACGCGGCACAACGCCAGCCTGCCCACGTAAGGCGACGCGTCGAGGTTGGTCACAAGCGCCTGGAAGGGGTGCTCGGGATCGTGTAGTGGCGCCGGTATGTGCGTCAGCAGGAGGTCCATCAGCGGGCCCAGGTCGGTGCCGACGGCGCCTTCCTCGAGCGCCGCCCAACCCGCCTTGGCGTTGGTGTAGACGATCGGGAACTCGATCTGCTTCTCGGCCGCGTCGAGGTCGAGGAAGAGCTCGTAGACCTCGTTGACGACATCGCCGATGCGCGCGTCGTGGCGGTCGACCTTGTTGACGACGAGGATCACCGGTAGCTTCGCGTCGAGCGCCTTGCGCAGGACGAAGCGAGTCTGCGGCAGCGGGCCCTCGCTGGCGTCCACGAGCAACAGCACGCCGTCGACCATTGTCAGCCCACGCTCGACCTCGCCGCCGAAGTCCGAGTGGCCGGGAGTGTCGATGATGTTCAGCTTGACGCCGCGGTAGCGCACGGAGGTGTTCTTGGCGAGGATCGTGATGCCCTTCTCGCGCTCGAGATCCATCGAGTCCATCACGCGCGTGGCGACGTCCTGGTTGACGCGAAAGGCCCCCGACTGCCAGAGCATCGCGTCCACCAACGTCGTCTTGCCGTGGTCGACGTGGGCGACGATCGCCACGTTTCGGATGTCGCTGCGCTGGGTGAGCACAACTACGAGCGTAGGTGATCGGGATGCTGCGCCGGTTCCGAGCGTCGCTCCCGACGTAGGATCTGCGCGGTGGCGATCGCAGCGACGGGCGGCGGTGATTGCGGGTGAGCGAGCCCGACGGCGTCGTCATCGCCGGCGGCGGCCTCGCGGCGCAGCGCTGCGCTGAGACGCTGCGGCGGCTCGGACACGAGGGGCGGATTCGGCTCGTGTGCGCGGAGCGCCGCCTTCCCTATAACCGCCCGCCGCTGTCCAAGGAGGTGCTGGCGGAGGCTGCGGCGGAGGAGAAGGTGCCCTTCCGCGCAGCGGCGTGGTTCGAGGACAAGGCGATCGAGCCGATCCTCGGCGTCGCCGCGAGTGGCCTGCACCCGGCGGCTCATCGACTCGATCTGAGCGACGGTAGCTCGCTCGGCTACGAGCAGCTGGTGATCGCGACCGGCGCCCGCCCCCGCACGCTGGCGGCGTTCTCCGCCTACGACAACGTGAGCACACTGCGCACGATCGAGGACGCTCGCGCGCTGCGCGAGCTGCTGCTCTCGGGCGCGCGGCTCCTGGTCATCGGCGCCGGCTTCATTGGTCAGGAGGTCGCTGCCGCAGCGCGCGGGCACGGCGCCGCGGTGACCGTGATCGAGGCGGAGCCGCTGCCGATGCACGGGCTGCTCGGCCGCGAGATCGGAGGATGGTTCGCGCAGGTGCACCGCGAACAGGGCGTCGATCTCGTGCTCGGCGAGACCGTCGCCCAGATCCACGGCGCGGGGCGCGTCGAGGAGGTCACGCTCGCTGACGGGCGGCGCATCGCCGCAGATCACGTGCTTGTCGCGATCGGCGTCGACCCGGATCTCGACTGGGCCTCGTCCGCGGGGCTGAGCGCGCGCGGGGTCGCGACCGACGCGGGCGGGCGCAGCGAGCTGCCCGCCGTTTACGCCGCCGGCGACGCCGCTGCCTTCTATGACGCCTTTCTCGGGCGCCATCTGCTGAGCGGCCACTGGGAGGCGGCGGGCCGCCAGGGAACCGCGGTTGCACACTCGATCGCCGGCCAGCCCCCGCCCGCGCCGGCGCTCTCGAGCTTCTGGAGTGACCAGTACGGGATGCGCATCAACTATCTGGGGCACGCCTCCCTGGCCGACGCCGTCGAGATCGACGGGGATCCCGCCGAGCGCGACTTCGTCGCGCTCTACACCCGGGCCGGGGAGCCGGTCGCGGCCCTCAGCGTCGGGCGCCCGCAGGCGCTCGGCGAGTTGCGCGACCGCCTCGCCTACCTGACCGAGGCCGCCGCTGCATGATCGTTGTCGCGCCGATTCGCCGGAACGTTCGGGTGGGTGGCCCGGCGGCCCCAATCTGCTACTCCCGCGGCGCGCTTGGAGCTGCCCTCGACCGGCGTGCTAGATTCGTCATATCAAGCGGCGAGGCTTCAGGGTTCTTCAGAATCCGCCGCCTTGCCATTTCGGAGGCCCGGCGTGGCCGGTCCGGCAGACAGTGATGGGACCGTCGAACCAACGAATGGGGCGACGGACGGGCGGGAGGCAATCCGCGAATCGACGGAGGCAATTCGCGAGTCGATTGTGCGAGCGCTCGCGGGCGGCGATGCGCCGCCCGGGATGCAGGCCGACGGGGCGGGCTCTGACGGTGACCGCACCGCCTCCGAGCGCGACCAGGCCGCCTCCGAGCGCGACCAGGCCGCCGCCGAGCGCGACCAGGCCGCCGCCGAGCGCGACCAGGCCGCCGCCGACAGCGACCAGACAGCCTCCGACAGCGACCAGACAGCCTCCGACAGCGACCAGACAGCCTCCGA
>DATNHQ010000082.1:0-31613 GCA_035604915.1 Solirubrobacteraceae bacterium | reverse complement strand
GGAGCCGTGATGTCGCTGACGCGGCCGGCGAGCCGCGCCCTCGTGGGACCGCCGCCGCGCCTTCAGACCGGCCAGCCGATCGCACCGTACGACGTCTGGGGCAACGACGTGCTGTGGTGGCTCGACCGCATGGTGCGCTCGCGCGCACAGCTGATCGAGCGGATGACGCTGACCTGGCACGACTGGTTCGCGACCAGCAACGAGGGAGTCGGCTCGCAGCGGCTGATGATCAGCCAGAACCGCACGCAGCGGCGCCTGTGCCTCGCGAGCTTCCCGCAGATGCTGACGGCGATGACGCTCGACCCGGCGATGATGCTGTGGCTGTCGCTGTCGGGCTCGACCAAGGCCGCCCCGAACGAGAACTACGCGCGCGAGATGCAGGAGCTCTTCACGCTCGGCGTCGGCGACGGCTACACCGAGCAGGACGTGCGCGAGCACGCGCGCGCGTTGACCGGCTTCACCAACAGCTGGAACAACGCGACCGGCGAGCCCGACGACTTCCACTTCGACCCGAAGCTCCACGACGACGGCGTCAAGCTGATCTACCACCGGCGCGGGCGCTTCGGCTGGCGCGACAGCCTCCGCCTCGCGCTCAGCCATCCCGGCCACCCGGCCTATTTCGTCGCGAAGCTGTGGTCGTACTTCTCGCCGGCGCCGCTGCCGAAGGCCGACGCGCGCGCCGCCGCAGCGCTGTACGTGTCCTCGGGCAAGCAGATCCGCCCGCTCGTCGAGGCGATGCTGATGCACCCGCTGATCTACGAGGGGCCGCGCCTGGTCAAGCCGCCGATCGTGCAGATCGCGGGGATGCTGCGCGGCATCGGCCGCTACGTCGACACCGACGCCTGGGCGTGGGAGTCAAGCCAGGCCGGCCAGATGCCGTTCTACCCACCGAACGTCGCCGGCTGGGACGCGACCCGCTGGCTCAATACCGACACCTGGCTGGCTCGCTTCAACCTGACCAACCAGATGATCAAGCCCGCCCGCGTGCTCAACCCGGCCAAGGCCAAGGTCAAAGCCGACCCGCGCGCGATGACGCGCGAGGCGATCGCCTTCTGGGGCGGCCCGACCCTGAGCGGGCCGACGCAGGAGGCGCTGCGCGCCTACGCGCGCGCTGCGATCGACTCCGCCACCGCGGACTGGGAGCGCCAGCAGTACCCGGCGCTGATCGTCAACGGCCTGCGCGCGCTCGTCGTCGCGAGCCCCGACTACCACGCCTGCTGAGATGGACCGCGCCTGCAGCTGCAACGACTTCACGCGCTCGGCGCTGATGCGCCGCGGCGTCGCGGCGGCCGGGGCGGGCCTGCCGGCGATCGAGCCGGGGATGCCGACGCCGGCCGGCACCGGCCTCTCCCGCCGCGGCTTCCTGCTCTCCTCGGCCGGGCTCGTGCTGTCGGTCTACGGCGCCGGCCGCCTGCTCGACGCGCCGGCGTTCGAGGCCGGCGTCGCCGCCGCCGCCGAGGCCGGGAGCGGCCCGGTGCTGGTCAGCGTCTACCTGCAGGGCGGGATCGACTCGATGTCGGTGCTCTACCCCGCCGGCGACCCGCTCTACGGCCAGTACCGCACGTCGCTGGCGCTGGCGGCCGGCGCCGGTCCCGCCTTCAGCGAGGACCCGCGCCTGTTCTGGCACCCGCTGGCGGCGCCGCTCGCACAGCTGCACAGCGAGGGCAAGGTCAGCGTGATGCCGACCATCGGCTACAGCGACCCCAACCAGTCGCACTTCACCAGCCGCCACTTCTGGGAGGTCGGCGCGACCCAGGCCGACCTGTTGACCGGCTGGATGGGGCGCTACCTCGACATCGTCGGCACCGCCGACAACCCGCTGCAGGGGCTCTGCCTGGACGACTCGCTGAGCCCCGCGCTCGCCACCGCGAAGCTGCCGGTGGCGACGATCGACCTGCCGTCGGACTACTCGGTCTGGACGCAGGGGGTCTGGGGCCCGCCGCAGACGATCATGTACAACGCCTTCGAGGCACTCGGCCACGTCGGCGTGCGCTCGCGTGATGTGGGCATGATGGCGTCCGGCCAGGCCGCGCTGATGTCGAGCACGCTGCGCCGCCAGCTGCTGCCGTTCCAGCCGGCCGACGGCCAGAGCGCGCCGGCGCCGCCGAGCAGCTACCCGACCGCCACCGACGAGTTCCCGGCGCGGATGGCGGCGGTCGCCGAGCTGCTCGGCGCGGGGCTGCCGATCAACTGCGTCAGCGTCTCGACCGACTCGGTCTTCGACACCCACGAGAGCCAGGCGGCGCCGTTCGCGGCCGGCCTCGGCGAGGCCGCCCAGACGCTCTACGCCTTCCAGCGCGACCTCGAGGCGCGCGGGCTCGCCGACCGCGTGCTGACGCTGGTCTGGTCGGAGTTCGGCCGCCGCCCGCAGGAGAACGGCTCGGCGGGGACCGACCACGGCGCCGCCGGCTGCGCGTTCGTGATCGGCACGCGCGCCGCCGGAACGATGATCGGCGAGTGGCCGGGCCTCGCGAGCGGACTCGACCCGCTCGGCAACCTCACCGAGACGGCCGATTTCCGCTCGCTGTACTGCTCGCTGATCGAGCAGTGGTTCGCCCACGAGGCCGCGCCGATCATCCCGGGCGCGTCCACGCTGGCGCGCGTGCGGGTCGTCAAGTGAGGCGGGCTCCGCTGCTTCTGGCGATCGCCGCGCTCGCCCTCGGCGGCGGCGCCGCGTCGGCCTCCGGGGTTGGCCTGCGCGCGCACGCGGCGGCGCCCGGCTCGCACCTGCAGGTCAACCTCGTCGAGTACCGCCTGATGCTGTCGGAGGCCGTCGTCAAGGCGGGACCGGTCGACCTCGAGGCGATCGACGCCGGCATGGACCCCCACGACCTGCGCCTGCGCTACGGCCGCTCGGCGACGGTGATCGCCGAGCCGGCGCTTCAGTCGGGGCAGCGCTGGGATGGCGTCGTCGTGCTGCGGCCGGGCGTCTACCACCTCTGGTGCTCGCTGGCGACGCACTGGCGGCTCGGCATGCACGCGACGCTTCGCGTCGTGCGCTGAGACGGGCTACGGGGCCGGCGGCCAGTCGGGCAGGCGCTCGGGGAAGGCTGCCAGCAGCGAGCTCGGCGCCGCCAGCGCCTGCGTCTGCGTGATGTAGTTGTGGTCGAGGTCGGCGAGGCGGACGACGCCGAGAAGGCCCATCGCCACGGTGATCTCCTGCTCGAGCAGCTCGAGCGTGCGCACGAGCGCGTCCTCGCCGCCGGCCGCGAGCGCGAACGCCTGCAGGCGGCCGATGCCAACCGCGCTCGCCCCGAGCGCGATCGCCTTGAGCACGTCCGTGCCGCGCATGAAGCCGCCGTCGACGACGATCTCGGCACGCCCCGCGACGGCATCGACGACCTCGCGCAGGACCTCGATCGTCGCCTCGCCGTGGTCGAGCTCGCGGCCGCCGTGGTTGGAGACCCAGACGACCTCGAAGCCGCGTGCGACCGCGATCTCCGCGTCGGCCGCGGTCTGGATCCCCTTGACGACCATCGGCAGCCCGGAGTGGTCGCGCATCTGCTCGATCCAGTCCCACGTCAGCCGCGACTGCCAAACGGCGTCTCGCTCGCGCCCGCCGCGGTGGGTCGGCGGGAGCCAGCCGCTTCGCAGCTGGCGTTCGCGGCGGCCGTAGTGGGCCGCGTCGACGGTCAGCGCGGTGGCGATGAAGCCGGCCTCGCGGACGCGGTCGATCAGCGCGTTGGTCCAGGCCTCGTCGCCGCGGATGTAGAGCTGGCTGACCTTCGGCGCCGCGGTCGCGGCGCCGACCGCCTCGAAGCTCGGCTCGGTCACCGAGCTGATCGTCGGGACGGTTCCGAAGCGCTCGGCCGCGCGCGCCTGGGCGATGCCGCCGTCGCTGGTGATCGCCTCGCAGGCGCCGATCGGCGCCAGCACCACCGGGATCCGCAGGCGGTGGCCGAGCAGGCTGGCGGAGGTGTCAATCGTCTCGACGTCGCGGCCGACGCGCGGGCGCAGCGCCAGCGAGTCGATCGCGAGGCGGTTGCGCCGCGCGGTCGTCTCGGTCTCTGCGGCGCCGGCGATGTAGTCCCAGACGTCGGGTTCGAGCGTCGCGTGCGCGGCGTCGATGATCGCGTGGGTCGTCATCGCGGCTGCCAGCCAGTCGGACACGCCGCGATCGTAGCGGCGGCGGCCCGTGCCTCCCACCTTCGTTGGCTCGCGTAGGCGCCAGCGGGCGGCGTGGGTAAGATCACGCCGGCCAGCTCAACCGCGAAAGGAAGTGCCTGCGTATGGCGAACCCGGCCAGCCACGCGACACTCGACTTCAGTGTCGACGACCGTGTCGCGTATTCGACATTCGCTCGCCCCGAGGTCGGTAACAGCCTTTCCGAGCAGTCGCTCGACGACATCAACGACGTCGTCGCGCGGGTGCAGCGGGACCAGCACCTGCGCGCACTGGTGATCCGCGGCCAGGGTGACGCCTTCTGCGTGGGCCTCGATGCGGAGCTGCTCGCCAGCGCGTTCGTCGACATCGAGTACTACGAGCACGTGCTCACCCGCGTCGCCGCGACCTGCCTCTCGCTCGAGGCGCTCGAGGTTCCGGTGGTGGCCGCCGTCAACGGCATCGCCCGCGAGGTCGGCTTTGAGCTGGCGCTCGCCTGCGACTTCATCGTGATCGCCGACGAGGCCCAGATCGGCGACGGCCGCGGCGATCAGGGGCTCGTGCCCGGCGGCGGCGCGACCGTGCGGCTGCCGCGCGCGGTGGGCGCTCAGCACGCCCGCGAGATCCTCTACTCCTCGCGCCTGCTGCCGGGCAAGGAGGCTGCCGCGATCGGGCTTGCGCTGCGCAGCGTCCCGTCGGCGCAGCTCGACGCGGCGATCGCCGAGATCGCCGCCGGCTTCGCCAACAAGTCCCGCGGCGCGCTCGCGACCGTCAAGCGCCAGATCAACGGCGGCCTCGGTCTGGACACGCCGAGCGGCGTCGAGCACGAGCGCGGCGAGTTCCTGCGCTACCTGCGCGAGCCGGGCTCCGACGCGATCGAGGGCTTCCGCGCCACGCAGGAGGACCGCCCGCCGATCTGGGGTTGAGCTTGCCGCCGCGCCTGCGCGGGCTCGCGCCGCTATCGTCGCCGCTATGAAGGTCACGATGCTGCTGGCCGACCACGCGCAGGCGGCCGAGGGCAAGCTCAACATCATCGGCGCCGGCTGGACCTTGGTCGGCCCGGGCCCCGCGCCGTTTGCGATCGCGATCCTGTTCGAGGTGCCGTGGGACCGCGCCAACGAGCAGCACCGTTTCAGGCTCGAGCTGGTCGACTCCGACGGCGAGCCGGTGCTGACGGAGACGTCGGCGGGCGAGGAGCCGCTCGTGATCGAGGGCCAGTTCGAGGTTGGCCGGCCCCCCGGCGTCAAGCGCGGCACCCCGCTGCCCTTCCCGCTCGCGATCAACATGGGGCCGCAGCCGATCGCGCCCGGCGGGCGCTACGAGTGGCGCCTGACGGTCGATCAGGAGAGCGACGAGGACTGGCGGCTGGCTTTCTCGACCCGTCCGGACGAAGGAGCCGCCTAGTGGGCCCGCTCGAAAACGTTCGACGACGTTCGGGGAATGCCCGCTAGCTTGCGCGTCGCGCTCACGCGCTCGGCGGAGGAGTTCGCGGCGCGCGCCGGCGCGCTGCTGGCGGCGGGACCGCAGACCAACCTCCACGCCACCGTGCTCGGCGCGATCCGCTCCGATCCCAGCGGCCGCCCCGACGCCCTGTTCGCCACGGTCGAGGACCGCGGCGAGGTCGTCGCGCTCGCGCTGCGCTCGCCGCCGCGCCCGCTGATCGCAAGCGAAATGGAGGAGGCGGCGGCGGCCGACCTCGTCGAGGCCTGGCTGCGCGAGGACGCCGGGCTTCCGGGCGTTGTCGCCCCGGCGCCCGCGGCCTCGCACATCGCCGCCGCGTGGGAGCGCCTGCGGGGCGGCAAGGCGACGCTCGCGACGGCGGAGGCGGCGCACCGCCTGGAGCGCGTGCTCGCCCCGGAGCGGCCCGCGCCCGGCGCGCTGCGCGCGGGTCGCGAGAGCGACCGCGCGCTGCTCGTGCGCTGGTCGATCGATTTCGCCCGCGAGGCCGAGGTCGACTACGGCGACGCCGAGCGGATCGTCGACCGCCGCCTGGCGGCCGGCGGGCTGTTGGTCTGGGAGCACGGCGGGCCGGTCTCGATGGTCGGCGTCAACGACGAGGTCGCCGGGGTCGTGCGCCTCGGCCCGGTCTACACGCCGCCGGAGCATCGCGGCCGCGGCTACGCGACCAGCGCCGTCGCGGCGGCGAGCGAGGCGGCGCTCGCACGCGGGGCGCACGCCTGCATGCTCTTCACCGACCTCGCGAACCCGACCTCCAACAGGATCTACGCGGCGGTCGGCTACGAGCGCTTCGCCGACTGGCGCGAATACCGCTTCGCGGCCGTTTGACGCGCGCTCAGACCGCGGCCGTATCGATCACGACGCGGCCGCGGATGCGCCCGACGAGCATCTGCGCGGCGAGCTCCGGCACCCGCCCGAGCGGCTCGTGCGTCGCGATCTGGGCCAGGCGGCTCGCCGGCAGGTCGCACGCCAGGCGCCGCCAGGCCGCCTCGCGTTGGGCGGCCGGGCAGAGCACCGAGTCGATCCCGAGCAGGCTGACGTTGCGCAGGATGAACGGCAGCACGGTCGCGGGCAACTCCGCGCCCCCGGCGAGGCCACACGCGGCCACAGCGCCGCCGTAGCGCGTCTGCGCGAGCACGTTGGCGAGCGTCTGGCCGCCGACGCTGTCGACCGCGCCCGCCCAGCGCTCGCTCCCGAGCGGGCGTCCGGGCTGATCGAGCTCGCCGCGGGCGACGATCTCGCTCGCCCCGAGCGATCGCAGGTGCTCGTGGAGCTCCTCGCGGCCGGTCGAGGCCGCGACCTTGAAGCCCATGCCGGCCAGCAGGCAGACGGCGAGCGAGCCGACGCCGCCGCCCGCGCCCGTCACCAGCACGGGGGCCTCGCCGGGCTCGACCCCGGCGCGCTGGAGCGCGAGCACGCAGAGCATCGCGGTCAGCCCCGCCGTGCCGATCGCCATGCACTCGGCGAGCGTGAATGCTTGCGGCCTCGCGGTCAGCCACTCCGAGCGCACGCGCTGAAGCTGGGTGTAGCCGCCGGGGTGTGACTCCGACAGGCCCCAGCCGGTCGCGATGACCTCCGCGCCGGGCGGCCAGCTCGGCGAGTCCGAAGCCTGCACGACCCCGGCGAGGTCGATTCCGCAGACCATCGGAAAGCTGCGCACGATCGGCCCGGCGGCGCTGACCGCGAGCGCGTCCTTGTGGTTGAGCGAGGAATGCGAGACGGCGATGGTGACATCGCCCGGCGGCAGCTCCTCGTGGGAGAGCTCGACAAGCTCCGCGACGACCCCGGCCTCGCGCGCGACTATCGCCCGCAGCATGCTCATGCTCAAGCTGACATTATCTCCGCGCGGCAGGCGTGCTCGTTAGCGTCCGATAGTAATGTGGGGCGCGCGATGAAGGCGAGCGACGGCGAGTCGGTCATCTACTCGGGCCATCCATCGTGGAAGTCGATGCTCGACCTCCACATCGCCGGGCTCGTGGCCGCCGCGGCCGCCGGCGCGATCGCGCGCCTGGCGACCTCCAACTGGGGCTACGCGATCGCCGCCTTCGCCGCGATCCTCGCGCTGACGCTCCTGGTCGGCTGGGTCCGTCGCGTCTCGACCGACTACGAGATAACCGACCGGCGCCTGTACATCAAGCGGGGCATCCTCTCGCGGACCGAGCAGCAGACGACGATCGACCGTGTCCAGAACGTCGAGACGCGCCAGTCGCTGTGGGAGCGGGTGCTGCGGATCGGCACCGTCGACTTCGACACCGCCGCGACCGATGAGTCGCAGTTCTCCTTCGTTGGCGTGGCGACGCCCAAGCACGTCGTCAGCGCCGTCGACCGCGCGCACCAGCTCGCCGCCGCGGGCCGGTCGGAGCCGGCCCAGCAGGTATGACGGCGATCGTCGCCGCCTCCGCGCTGACACGCCGCTACGGCGAGGGGGATGTCGCAGTCGATGCTCTGGCCGGCATCGACATCGAGTTCGAGGCCGGACGCTTCGCCGCGATCATGGGTCCGTCGGGGTCGGGCAAGTCGACGCTGATGCACCTGCTCGCCGGGCTCGACCGGCCGACGAGCGGCACCGTCACGCTCGAGGGCATCGAGCTGGCGACGCTCGACGACCGCGCGCTGACGATACTGCGGCGCGAGAAGGTCGGCTTCATCTTCCAGACCTTCAACCTGCTGCCGATCCTCGACGCGCGCGAGAACATCACGCTGCCGCTCTCGATCGCGGGCAACGGAGCCGACAAGGCGTGGTTCGACCGCCTGATCGACACGGTCGGCATCCGCGACCGGCTGCACCACCGACCGGCCCAGCTCTCCGGCGGCCAGCAGCAGCGCGTCGCCGTCGCGCGCGCGCTCATCTCCAGGCCCGCCGTCGTCTTCGCCGACGAGCCGACCGGCAACCTCGACTCCACCGCCGGCGGCGAGGTGCTCGACCTGCTGCGCCGCGCCGTCGACGACTTCGGCCAGACCGTGGTGATGGTCAGCCACGACGCGCACGCCGCCTCGCACGCGGACCGCCTGATCGTGCTCGCCGACGGGCGCGTCGTCCACGACGGGGAGGCGCTCAGCGCGGACGGTGTGCTCGACCTGATGAAGTCGCTGAAGACATGAGCCGCGTGGTCGTGCGCGGCTTCTTCGCGCGCCGCCTGCGGGCGTTCCTGACCGGCATCGCGATCGCGCTCGGCGTCGCGCTGATGTCGGGAACCTACATCCTCACCGACACGATCAACCACTCCTTCGCCGCGATCTTCAACACCGGCGCGCGCGGGCGCTCGGTCGTCGTGACCCCCCATCAGGGCCTCGGCTCGACCGCCGCCGTGCAGACCGCCACGATCAACGAGGCGACGCTCGCGAAGGTGCGCAAGGTCCCCGGCGTCGCCGTCGCCTCCGGCGAGGTCTTCACCACGGTCTCGCTGTTCGCCGACGGCAAGCGCCTCAACAAGAACGCGCCGAGCTTCGTCGGCTCGACGCTGCCGGCGCGCTTCGAGAACTTCTCGGCCGTGCAGGGCCGGCTGCCGTCCTCGGGGACCGAGGTCGCGATCGACCAGGCGACCGCGCAGCGCTACGCACTGAAGGTCGGTGAGACCCTGCGCGTCGCGGGCGCGAGCGCCGCCGTCGACTACCGCATCGGCGGCATCGTCAAGTTCGCCGGCGCCACGTCTTTCGGCGGCGCCGGCGTGGCGGTGCTGACGCTGCCGCAGGCCCAGCGCGTCGCCTCGGAGCCCGGCGCCTTCGATGAGCTGGTCGTGGCGGCCTCGCCGTCGGTCAGCGACAAGGACCTGCGCGCGCGCATCCGCGCGATGCTGCCGCGCACCCTCGACGTGCGCACCGGCCTGCAGGAGGCCGCGCAGCAGACCTCGGACCTCGAGAACCAGCTCGGCTTCCTGCGCACGTTCCTGTTGATCTTCGCCTACGTTGCGCTGTTCGTTGGCGCCTTCATCATCTTCAACACCTTCTCGATCACCGTCGCGCAGCGTACGCGCGAGTTCGGGCTGCTGCGGATGCTCGGCGCGACCCGCGGCCAGATCGTGCGCTCGGTCGTCGCCGAGGGGGTGATGCTCGGGCTCGGCGGCGCGATCCTCGGCCTGCTCGGGGGGTTGGCGCTCGCGCCGGGGCTCGATCAGCTGTTCAAGGCGTTCGGCGCCGACCTGCCCGACAGCGGCACCGTGATCGAGTTTCGCACCGTCTGGGTCTCGCTGCTCGCGGGTACGGTCGTGACCGTTATCGCCGGGCTGCTGCCGGCGCTGCGGGCCTCGCGGGTCACGCCGATCGCGGCGATGCGCGAGGGCGTCTCGCTGACTGAGAAGGGCGTGCGCAGCCACATGCGCCGGCGGATCGGGATCGGCGTCATCGTGGCGGCGGTGTTGCTCCGCGTCGTGCTGGAGCTCCGCAGCGGCGCCGGCATCGTGACGATCGTCGTGATCGTGGCGATCGTGCTCCTCTGGCGCGTCCCGCAGTCGCGCGCGCGGATCAAGGCGGCGTTCTCCGCGGTGATCGTCGCGCTCGCGCGGCTGCTCGCGCGCCCGCTCGAGCTGCGCGGCATCGTCGGGCGGCTCGCCCGAGACAACACGATCCGCCACCCGGGCCGCACCGCGGCGACGGCGATGGCGCTGATGATCGGGCTCGCGCTGGTCAGCCTGATCTCGGTGCTCGCGGCCGGCACCAAGGCGTCGATCAACAACGCGATCGACGCTTCCTTCGCCGGCGACCTGATCCTCTCCAACTCCTCCGCCGCCGGCAACACGGGCATTCCGACCGAGATCCCCGCCGCGGTCCGCGCGATCCCCGGCGTCTCGTCGGTGACGGCGATCGCCTTCACCGAGGGCCGCGTCAAGGGCATCGGCGGCAACGCATCGATCACCGCGCTTGACCCTGCGAGCTTCTCCCGCGTCTACCGGATCGACTGGGACAAGGGCTCGAACGCCTCGCTCGAAGGCCTGGGCACGACCGGCACGGTCCTGACCAAGGGCTTCGCCAACGCCCACCACCTCCACGTCGGCGCGCGGCTGTCGGTGCAGACACCGTCGGGGCAGCGCGTCACGCTCAGCGTCCGCGGGATCGCGACCGACAACGCCCGCCTGCTCGCCGACCTGACGATCACGCTACCGCTCGCGCGCACCGCCTTCAACCAGCGCACCGACGCCGTCGACTTCGTCAGCTACGCGCCCGGCGTGAGCAACTCGCAGGTGCAGCCCACGGTCAACCGGCTGCTCGCCGCGCGCTTCCCCCAGACGCAGTCGCAGACCGCGGCGCAGTTCAAGACCTCGCTGGGCGGGCAGATCAACAGCCTGCTCGCACTGATCTACGTGCTGCTCGCGCTGTCGGTGATCGTCTCGCTGTTCGGCATCGTCAACACGCTCGTGCTCTCGATCTTCGAACGCACGCGCGAGCTCGGCATGCTCCGCGCGATCGGCACGACCAAGCGCCAGGTCCGCCAGATGATCCGCTACGAGTCGGTGCTCACCGCCCTCGTCGGCGGCGTGCTGGGGATCGTGCTCGGCATCGTGATCGCCGCGATCCTCGCCGGCACGGCGCTGTCGGGGTCGGGCTTCGTGTTCGTCGTCCCGCCGATCACGATGGTCGTGCTGTTCGTGCTGGCAGGCCTCGCCGGCCTGATCGCCGCCGCGTGGCCCGCGCGGCGCGCGGCGAGCGTCGACATCCTGGCGGCGCTGGCAACGGAATAGGGGTGCTCGTGGGGTGCTCGGAATCGCTTCGCGATTCCTGCGCGCCGGCTTAGGGTGGGGGTTAGTTGCGCCTCGTGGTGGCGCTGCGTGGCGGGGGTGAGTTGCCTCGGGGGTGGATTGGTGGCGAGCCGGGGCTGGAGCGCGGGGGCTCTGCGTGGCCGGGTCAAAAGGGCGTGCGAGGCGCCGCTTTTCCGCCGCACGAAAAGTTGCTTGGTGCGAGTCGGCGTGCAGTGGTTGGCGGATTGCGCCGACGGGGTTTGAATGGGGCGGATGGCAGCGATCGGTGCGCCGACTTGGCTCGATGGATTTGGGGACTGGAGCTGGCCTGGGCTGCGGCCGGCGGTCGAGCTGTCGCCGGCAGCGTGGGTGCCGGCGCAGCCGAGGATCACGGTGGAGTCGCCTGCCGTTCCGGTCCGCGTGGCGGACGCCCGCCGCAGCACGCTGCCGCGGCTGCTCCGTCTCGCGCGCCTGGTGCTGCTGGTCGCGGTCGCCGGCGCCACCTTCGTGGTCAGCCGCACCGTGCTGGCGCGCCCGGCCCCGCGCCAGGCCGTCGCGGTCGCGCCACCGCGCTTCGCCGAGCGGCTGACGAACCCGTTCGCGCCGGGCGTCAGCGCGGTCGCTCCGCCAGCCTCAACCGTCCCGCCGGTCGAGACCTTCACCGCAGCCCCGACCGCCGCGGCGCTGACGCCGCCGCTGCCCGAGCCGGTCACGATCAGCTCCGACGCCGCGGGCAGCCAGATCGCCGCGATCACCTTCAACTCGGCGGCGCTCGGGCGAGCCGACAGCTACCTCGTCTATCTGCCGCCGCACTATGCGGCGACGAGCGCCCGCCGCTATCCGGTGCTCTACCTGCTCCACGGCGATGAGCAGCCGGCCAGCTCGTTCCTGCGGCTCGGCCTGCAGCCGACGCTCGACGCGCTGATCGGCTCGCACGCGATCAGGCCCATGATCGCCGTCATGCTCCAGGGCGCCGGCGCCCCCGCCGACTGGCGCAACACGGCGGGCGCGGGCTACTACAACTACGTCGGCGAGGTGCAGAGCCTGAGCGACCGCGTGCTGCGGACGATCCCGACGCGCTCGGCGCGAGCGATCGCGGGCTACTCGATGGGCGGCTTCGGCGCGATGAACGTGGCGCTGACGCAGCTTCGCAACTACTCGGTCGTGGAGAGCTGGGAGGGCGACTTCGCGAACCTGCAAGGCGAGCTGAAGGCCGACCGGCGGTTGCTCAAGGCGCTGCCGCTGCACGCGTTCGTGTGGGGCGGAGCCCAGGACACCGTCGTCGCCAGCAAGCTGAACGCTCCGTGGGCGGCGGCGATGCGGGCGGCCGGCGCGGACGCGCAGAGCGCCGTCTACCCCGGCGCGCACGCGTTCGCGCCGATCGAGCGCCACCTTCGCGCGATGCTCAGCTTCGTCGGTCGCGCGCTGCGAAGCTGAGCGCGTCCGCGACCACGACGGCGTGGTCGAAGGCCAGCTGCGGCAGCGCGCCCAGATCGACCCAGCGCGCGTCCGCTGCGTCGTCGGCACCGCTCGCGTCGAGCTCCTCCGCGGCGCGCATCACGAAGACCACCGACACCGTCGGGCCGCGCGGGTCGCGTCCCGGCGTGTCGTAGACGCCGAGCAGCTCCAGTTCGCCGGCCTCGATCCCGGTCTCCTCGCGCAGCTCGCGCGCGGCGGCGACGGCCACGCGCTCATCGCCCTCGACGAAGCCGCCCGGCAGCGCCCACGCTCCCTCGAACGGATCGCCGCCGCGTTTGATCAGGAGGACGGTCGCGGGCCGGTCGCCCGCGAGGACGACGACGTCGACCGTCAGCGCCGGCCCGTTCACGCGCGCCCGTAGACCGGGATGTGGGCGCCGCTGATCGGCGCCGAGTCCTCGGAGCACAGGAAGCGGATCACGCGGGCGATCTGCTCCGGCGTGACCCAGCGCGAGAAGTCGGCATCGGGCTGGGAGGCTCGGTTGGCCGGCGTGTCGATCACGCTCGGCAGGATCGCGTTGGCTCGCACGCCGTCCTTGGTGTACTCGGCCGCCAGCGCGTCGACGAACGCGAGCACGGCGGCCTTCGAGGAGATGTAGCCGGCGGCGCCCGAGAACGGCCGTAGTGCGGCGCGCGAGGAGACGCAGACGATCGCGCCGCCGCCGGCCTCGATCAGCCGCGGCAGCGCGGCCTGGCAGAGCAGGTAGGTGGGGCGCAGGTTGAGCTGAAACTGGCGCTCGAACTCCTCGACCGGCGTCTCGTGCACGCGACCGCCGGCGGCGAAGCCGCCGACGAGGTTGACCAGGCCGCCGAACGGAGCCGGCGCCTGCTCGACCACTGCCGCGGCGGCCGCCGCGTCGAACAGGTCGGCCTCGACGAGCTCGAGCTGCGGATGCGCCTGCACGCGCTCGAGCTCGCGCTCTTCGACGTACGGAACCACGACGTGCCAGCCGGCCTCGAGCAGCACGCGCGTGACCGCCGAACCGAGCCCGCCGGTGCCCCCGCTCACGACCAAGCTCGCCGCCATCACGTTGAACGGTACCCGTCCGCAGCCGGGGCTACCTTCAACCCATGCTGATTCGCGACGCGGTTGACGGGAGTGACCTCGACCAGGTGCTCCTGGTTCGAGAGGTCGAGCGCCGTTCGCGCCGCGACGGCGGCGAGTTCCTGCGCGTGACGCTCGGCGACCGCTCCGGGCAGGTCGTGGCGATGGTTTGGGATGACGTCGCGGACGTCGCGGGCCTACTCGCGGCCGGGCGGCCCGTGCACGTGCTCGGCCGCTACGTCGTTCATCCCCGCTACGGCGCCCAGGTCAACCTGCGCGGCCTCCGCGCGCCGGAGCCGGGCAGCTACGACGCCGCCGAGCTCTTCGACGGCCCGGTGCGCGCCCCCGAGCAGCTCGAGACCGATCTGCGCGAGCTGATCGCGACGATCCAGCGGCCGCCGCTGCGAACGCTGCTGGAGCGGCTGATCGGGGTGCGCTCGGAGCGCTGGCCCGCCTACCGCGACGCGCCGGCGGCGAAGTTCTACCACCAGGCCTACCGCCACGGGCTGCTCGAGCACTCGCTCACCGTCGGCCAGGCCGTCAGCGCGATCTCGGCCACCTTCCCGGGCATCGACCGCGACATCGCGGTCACCGGTGCGCTGCTGCACGACATCGGCAAGCTCGACGCCTACACCGACGACCCGGGCAACATCGACCTCACCGACGACGGCCGCCTGCAGGGCGAGATCGCACTCGGCTACTACCGCGTGCGCCGCGAGATCGAGGAGATCGACGGCTTCTCGCCGGCGCTGGCCCAGGCGCTGCTGCACATCATTCTCTCCCACCACGGCAGCCACGAGCACGGCAGCCCGGTGCTCCCGGCGACGCGCGAGGCGACGCTCGTGCACATGGTCGACAACCTCGGCGGGCGCCTGGGCAGCTTCGACCGCCTCGAGAAGGAGCTGCGCGACGGCGAGCGCTGGTCCGGCTTCGACCGCGCGATCGGCGGCGGCGCCTACTTCGCAGCGCCGGAGCTGGTCGAGGCGGCGGCGCTGGACGTGGCGTAGCGGCGCGCTCGCAGGCGCTCGCGGAAGAGCTTCTCGAGCAAGCCGGCTGAGCGCGCGCCGGCGACCGGGGCGGGCTCAGACGACGCGCGCGACGTCCGCGAACTCGAGCCGCCCCTGACGCTCCGGCGGGCTTTCGTCAGCCGCCACGCCGACGTTGACGACCAGGATCGAGCGCCAGCGCCCGTCCGGGAAGAACTCGCCGTCGACGCCGGCGCGGTTGAAGCCGCCCATCGGACCCGCGGCCAGTCCGGCGGCGCGCACGCCGATCAGGAAATAGGCGGTCACCAGGGTGCCGCTCAGCATCGCCAGCCGCTCCCGCGCGTCAGGGTCGTCCTCCAGGCGCGCCGCCCCCTCGGCGCGACTCGGGGAGATCTTCGGCCACAGCTCGTGGAAGCGGGTGTCGGCGGCCACGACGACGGTCAGCGGCGCCGCCAGCGTCTTCGCGCGGTTGCTCTCTCCCATGTGCGCCACAAGCCGCTCGCGCGCCTGTGGGGAGCGAACGATCAACAGCCGGCCGGGGCTCGCGTTGCCGCTCGTCGGCGCCCAGCGGATCAGCTCCCAGATCTCCGCGATCTGCTCGTCGCTGACCGGGTCGTCACTGAAATTGACGGCGGTGTGGGCCTCGCGGAAGAGCAGGTCCTGGGCCTTGTCGTCGAGCGCGAGCATCGTTGCGGTACCTCGTCGGGGGGGAGATGGTTGCGCCCGCAAGTATACGGCGGGCCAAAAGCGCGCAAAGACCGAGTCGCTCGCGCCGCGCCAACGCAGCCGCGCTCTATGGTTCAAGGCCGATGGCGAAGGACACTGAGAAGCTGATCCGTCAGCTCTCCCTCATCTCTTACCTGATGGCCGAGCGCCGGCCGGTCACTGCGCTGGACATCAAGCGGGACGTCGAGGGCTACAGCGGAATGAACGAGGACGCCTTCGCGCGGCGCTTCTACGCGGACCGGGCCGAGCTCGAGTCGCTGCGCATCCCGCTGACCGTCGAGAAGCCGCTCGACGGCGTCGCAGAGCAGGAGAACTACTCGCTGCGCCCCGAGAACTTCCACCTGCCGGCGATCGAGTTCTCCGACTCCGAGCTCGCCGCGCTGGCGACGGCGCTGGCGCTGCTCGACGGCGAGTTCGCCTACGCCGAGCCGCTGCGCCTCGCGCTCCAGCAGATCACCTGGGGGCGGCCGAGCCCGTTGACAGCCCCAGATCAGAGCGGCGTCGCGCTGGGCATCACCGCCTCGGCGGGCGGCCACGAGCTCTCGCAGTCGCTCGCGAAGATCGAGACCGCGATCTTCCGCCACAAGACGATCACCTTCGACTACTACACGATGGAGCGCGACGAGACCGGGTCGCGCACCGTCGACCCCTACCACCTGCTCTTCCGCGGCGGCCAGTTCTACCTCCTGGGCTACGCCCACGAGCGCCAGGCGCTGCGCGTCTTCCGCCTGTCGCGGATCCGCGGCAAGGTCGCCTACGCGACCAAGGCCGAGCACGACTTTCGCCGCCCGGCCGACTTCGACCCGCGCGCCTTCGCCAACCTCGCCGCGTGGCAGTTCGGCGAGATCCTCGGCTCGGCCCAGATCCGCATCGCCGAGCGGATCGCCTGGCTGCTCGAGCGCCACTTCGGGCGCTACGGCGAGATCCGCGAGATCGAAGGCAGCGGCGACCGCCTGTTCGTGACCGACTATGCGAATGAGCGCCAGCTGATCTCGTGGGTGCTCGGCCTCGGCGAGAACGCGCACGTGATCGAGCCTTCCGAGCTCGCGGCCGAGTTGAAGCGCCGGCTCGCGCTGCTGGTCGCGCGCCACACCAAGCCGCCGCGCGGCGTCGAGCACGCCGAGCACGACGACGGCCTGGCGGCGATCAGCCGCAACGGCAACGGCGACAGTTCCACGCGCGCGGAGACCGCGATCCGCCCCGAGCGCTTCGCGCGGCTCGTCACGCTAGCCTCGATCCTGATCGAGGCCGGCCGCGCCGGCCGCAGCCTCGCGATCGAGGACGTCTGCACCCGCCTTCAGATCTCAGACGGCGAGCTGCGCGAGGACATTGGCGTGCTCAACGTCGTCAACTTCGGCGGCGGCTCCTACGTCCTCTACGCCGAGATCGACGAGGCGGCCGGCACGATCGACGTCGACCCCGAGCCCTACAGCGACAACTTCGCGCGCCCCGCCCGCCTGCTGCCGGTCGAGGCGAAGGCCCTGGTCGCCGCGATCGACCTGATCGGCGAGCATCTGCCGCAGGGCTCGCTGACGTCGGCGCGCACCAAGATCGTGCACGCGCTCGGCGAGGACCCGATGGAGCAGGGGCTCCAGGTCGCCCACGCCGGCGCTGATGACTCGGGCGTATCCCGCGTGATCTCCAAGGCGATCAAGGGCCACACGCTGCTCGAGCTCGACTACTACAAGGAGAACGAGGACGAGTACTCGGTCCGGCGGGTCGAGCCCTACGCGCTGATGAACGGGCGCGAGGGCTGGTATGTCGCGACCTTCGACCCCGCCAAGGACGACGTCCGCCACTTCCGCCTCGACCGCATCCGCCGCGCCGAGGCGACCGGCGAGCGCTTCAAGCCACGGCCGGAGGTCAACCCCTCGGCGGACGTCGACGGCTGGCCGCGCACCGGCGAGGTCAGCGCATCGCGCGTCGCGCGGGTGTGGATCTCGTCCGAGCGCGCGCGCTGGGCGCGCGAGCAGCGCAAGGTCGTGGGCAGCTGGGACGACGGCTCGATCGCCGTCGAGCTCAGCTTCGCCGGGGTCGAGTGGCTCGTGCGCGAGGTCCTCAAGGAGGCCGGCGACGCCGCCGTGCTCGACCCGCCCGATGCCCGCGAGGCCGTGCTCGTGGCCGCGGCGCGGATCGGGTGAGCCGTCGCGATGAGATCCGGATGGACGACGCCGAGCTCGGCGCCTTCCTGCACGAGCAGCGCACGCTGATCTGCGCGACGATCGCCCGCGACGGCAGCCCGCACGTGATGCCGCTCTGGTACGTCCTGCGCGACGACGACATCTGGGTCTGGACCTACGGCGCCTCGCAGAAGGTGCGAAACCTCGAGCGCGACCCGCGCGCGACGCTGCTGGTCGAGGCCGGCGAAACCTACGAGGAGCTGCGCGGGGTGATGCTGCGGGTAGCGGCCGTGATCGAGCGCAACCCGGACTTCGTCACCGCGCTCGGGCTCGCCCTCTACGAGCGCTACCTCGGAACCGGCGAGCTCCCCGACGACGTCCGCGCGACGATCACGCGCCAGGCCCCCAAGCGCGTCGCGATCCGTTTCAGCGAGCGCTCGCGCGCGAGCTGGGATCACCGCAAGCTCGAGGTGGCGGCGTGAAGGGCCTGATCCTGTCTGGCGGCAAGGGCACACGGCTTCGCCCGATCACCCACACCAGCGCGAAGCAGCTGATCCCCGTCGCCAACAAGCCGGTGCTCTTCTACGGGATCGAGGCGATCGCCGCCGCCGGGATCGATCAGATCGGGATCGTCATCGCGCCGGAGACCGGCGATGAGGTCAAGGCGGCGGCCGGCGACGGCTCGCGCTTCGGCGTCAAGCTGACCTACATCCTCCAGGAGGAGCCGGGCGGCCTCGCGCACGCGGTCCTGACCGCCGAGCCCTTCCTCGGCGAGGAGCCGTTCGTGATGTACCTAGGCGACAACCTCCTGCAGGGCGGCATCGTCGAGCTCGTCGAACGCTTCCGCGGCGGCGGCTGCGACGCGCTGATCCTGCTCACGCCGGTGCCCGACCCCGAGAACTACGGCGTCGCGGAGCTCGAGGGCGAGCGCGTCGTGCGCCTGACCGAGAAGCCGCGAACCCGCCGCAGCGACCTGGCGCTGGTCGGCGTCTACATGTTCACCAACGCGATCCACGACGCCGCGCGCGCGATCAAGCCGAGCGAGCGCGGTGAGCTCGAGATCACCGACGCGATCCAGCACCTGTTGGACAGCGGCCTGCGCGTCGAGCCGCATATCGTCAAGGGCTGGTGGAAGGACACCGGCCAGCTCGCCGACATGCTCGAGGCCAACCGGCTGGTCCTCGACACGCTCGAGCCACGCTGCGAGGGCACGCTCGAGAGCTCGCAGCTCGACGGGCGCGTGATCGTCGAGGCCGGGGCGCGGCTCGAGCGCTCGATCGTGCGCGGCCCGGCGATCATCGGCGCTGACGCGCGGCTGATCGACGCCTATGTCGGCCCCTACACCGCCGTCGGCGACGGCTGCCTGATCGAGTCGGCGGAGGTCGAGCACTCGATCCTGCTCGCCGGCTGTGAGGTCTGCCGCCTCGACGGCCGCGTCGAGTCCTCGCTGCTCGGGCGCAACGTCCGCATCAGCCGCGACGGGCGCCAGCCGCGCGCCTACCGTTTCATGCTGGGCGACAACTCGGAAGTGAGGATGCCCTGATGCGCTTGCTCGTGGCGGGTGCCGGGGGGATGCTTGGCAGCGACGTGGTCGCGGCGGCCGCCGCGCGCGGCGACGAGTGCATCGGCCTGACTCGCGCCGACCTCGACGTCACCGACGACAGCGCGGTCATGGACGCGGCCGTCGACATCGCCCCCGAGGCGATCATCAACTGCGCCGCCTGGACCGACGTCGACGGCGCCGAGGCGGACGAGGTGTCCGCCTTCGCCGTCAACGCCCACGGCGCCGGCAACCTCGCGCGCGCCGCCGTCGCGGCCGGGGCGCGCCTCGTGCAGCTGTCGACCGACTACGTCTTCGAGGGAACCGCCAGCGCGCCCTACCTCGAGTCCGACCGGACGATGCCGCAAACCGCCTATGGGCGCACCAAGCTGGCGGGCGAGCACGCCGTGCTCGCGACCTCCCCCGCCCACGCCGTGGTCCGAAGCTCCTGGCTGTTCGGCACCCACGGACACAACTTCGTGGCAACGATGCTCGGAAAGGCCGACGCCGGCCAGCGCGAGTTCGCGGTGGTCACAGACCAGATCGGCTGCCCGACATTCACCGGCCACCTCGCCTTGCGGCTGCTCGAGCACGCGGCGTCGGGGCGCGGCGGCATCTTCCACGCTGCGGCCGCCGGCTGGTGCTCGTGGAACGAGTTCGCGCGGGAGATCTTCGCCGCCGCCGGCGTCGAGGTGGTGGTGACCGAGACGACGACCGACGAGCTCGCGCGCCCGGCACGGCGGCCCGCCTGGAGCGTGCTCGGCAGCGAGCGCATCCGCACGCCGCTGCCGCCCTGGCGCGACGGCCTCGCGGCCTATCTCGCGCTCGCCCGCGACGGTTCGCGCGGATGAGACTGCTCGTCTGCGGCGGCGCCGGCTTCATCGGCTCGAACTTCGTGCGCCAGCGGCTGCGCGGCAGCGAGGACGAGGTCGTCGTGCTCGACAAGCTCACCTACGCGGGGCGGCGCGAGAACTTCCACGACGTCGAGGATGACCCCCGCTTCTCGTTCGTGCACGGCGCGATCGAGGACGCCGACGCCGTGGCCGCCGCGCTCGACGGCGCCGGCGCGATCGTCAACTTCGCCGCCGAGACGCACGTCGACCGCTCGATCGCCGAGCCCGACGCGTTCGTGCGCACGCACGCGCTCGGCACCTTCGTGCTGCTCGAGGCCGCGCGCGAGCGCGGCATCCGCTACCTGCAGGTCTCGACCGACGAGGTCTATGGCTCGATCGCCGAGGGCTCCTTCGATGAGTCCTCGCCGCTCAATCCCTCCTCCCCCTACAGCGCGACCAAGGCCGGCGCGGATCTGCTCGTCGCCTCCTACCACGAGACCTTCGGCCTGCAGGCGGTGATCTGCCGCGGCTCCAACAACTACGGGCCCTACCAGTACCCGGAGAAGCTGATCCCGCTGATGGTGCTCAACGCGCTCGCGGGGGACCGCTTGCCGGTCTACGGCGACGGCCTCAACGTCCGCAACTGGCTCTATGTCGACGACTTCGCGAGCGCCATCTCGCACGTGCTCGAGCACGGCGTGGCGGGCGAGGCCTACAACGTCGGCGGCCCCGACGAGTGCCCCAACATCGAGGTCGTGCGGCGCATCCTCGAGCTGTGCGGCCGCGACGAGAGCCTGATCGAGTACGTCACCGACCGCCCGGGCCACGACCGCCGCTACTCGCTGGGCTCGGAGAAGGTCCGCGCGCTCGGCTGGTCGGCGGCGACGCGCTTCGAGCAGGGGCTCGAGCGCACGGTCGCCTGGTATCGCGACAACGCCTGGTGGTGGGAGCCAATTCGAAGCGGCGCCTACCGCGAGTACTACGAGCGCCAGTACGGCCGCGCGCTCGAGGGCTGAGCGCTCGCGACGGCCTCGTCACGAGGGTGTCGCGATGCGCCCTCGATCAGATCGAGGTGATCCGCCAGCCGCCGCTCTGCTTGACGAGCGAGACCGTGGAGATGATCTTCTTGCCGTTCCTGACGGTCTTGACCTGTGCGGTGGCCGTCGAGCCGGTCACCTTGATCGCCTCGACCGTCATCGTGAAGTCATCGCTCGTCTTCAGCTGGTTGTCGATGATCGTCGCGCAGGTGCCGAGCTGGTTGAGCTTGCTCCGCACCGATGCGGCGAGCACGTTCTTGCAGATGTCGGAGCCGTTGGCGGAGCTGGCGTCGCTGGCGAGCAGGTTGAGCTCCGTGGCGACGTTCGCGGCGGCGCCGGCGAAGCCGCCCGCGCTCGAGCTGCTGGTCGGCGTCAGCGAACAGCCGCCGAGCGCGAGTGCTAGACACACACCAGCGGCGATGAAGGCACGCGAGGACACGCCCGAGAGCCTACGCGACAAGGAGCTCGCGACGCTGGCCGGTGAGATCGAGGGCTGCCGCCGCTGCGCGCGGCTCGTCGCCTGGCGCGAGCAGGTCGCGCGCGAGCGGCGCGCCGCCTATGCCGGCGAGACCTATTGGGCGCGCCCGCTGCCGGGCTTCGGCGACCCCGCCGCGAGGATCGCCGTGCTCGGCCTCGCGCCGGCCGCCCACGGCGGCAACCGCACGGGCCGCGTCTTCACGGGCGACCGCTCCGGCGACTTCCTGTTCGCCGCGCTCTGGCGGGCCGGCCTGGCAAGCCAGCCGACCTCGCGGGCGCGCGCTGACGGCCTGCGCCTGCACGACGCCTGGGTCTGCGCGGCGGTGCGCTGCGCGCCGCCGGCCAACCGCCCGACGCCGCAGGAGCGCGACAACTGCCTGCCGTTCTCGACGCGCGAGCTCGGGCTGCTGCCCGGCCTGCGCGTGATCGTCTGCCTCGGCGCGTTCGCGTGGGATGCGGCGCTGCGGCTGCTCGCCCTCGCCGGGCGGCCAATCGCGCCTCCGCGACCGCGCTTCGGGCACGCCGCCGAGGCGGCGCCGTTGCTCGGCTGCTTTCACCCCAGCCAGCAGAACACGTTCACCGGGAGGCTGACCGAGCCGATGATCGACGCCGTCTTCACACGAGCGCGCGAGCTCGCGCAGACCGCGCCGCCGGCGATCGGAGCGGCGTGATCGATCGCCGGCTCGCGCGTATCAGTTGCATGAGGGCTCCCCATCTCCCGGCGCTCGCCGGAGCGTGTGCGGTCCTCGCGCTGGCCGCCGGCAGTCAGGCGGCGGCCGGCGAGGGCGCGGCGCGCATTCAGGCGGCGAGCGGCGCGGGCGCGGCGCCCACCGCGGCGGCCAACCGCGCGAGCGCCGACCGCGACGTGCGCGCGCTGCTCGGTCGCGTGGTACTGCCGCCAGGCGCCAGGGCGCTCTCCGGCCGGCCGCCCGGCGCCGGCGCGATCGACAACGCGCAGCCGCAGCAGGCGACGCCCGACATCGCCGACGTCCAGGCCTGGTGGCGCGCGCCCGGCACGCTCGACTCCGTCGTCGCGTTCGAGAAGGCCCACGCGCCCGCCGGCTCGAGCTTCGCCGGCAGCGGCGGCGGCTCGACGCCCGGCACGACCGGCGGCGGCACGACGCCCGGCACAACCGGCGAATCCTCGAGCGCCGCGTGGAGCTACGTCGAGTTCTCCTTCCCGGCCCGGGCCGGGGTGCTCGGCTCGCGGATGCTGATCGTCAAGGTGAGCGCGCTCGGCGCGCACGCGACGGCGCTGCGCGTCGACGCCGAGGATGTCTGGGTGATCCCGCGCTCGCCCGGTGAGCGGATCCCCGCGGGCGTCGGCGAGGTCGATGTCTCGAGCGCCAATCCAGGCAGACCGCCGTCGCTAACCAGGAGCGTCACCGACGCGAGCCAGGTCCGCACCATCGTCACGCTGATCGACGCGCTCCCGATCGTCCAGCCGGGCGCGATCGCCTGCCCGATGATCATGATCAACGGGCCCACCGTGACCTTCACCTTCCGCGCGAGCGCCGGCGGCAAGATCCTCGCCCAGGCCAGCCAGTACGCCGCCTTTCCGGGGCCGAACACCGCCTGCGATCCGATGCGGCTGAGCATCGAGGGGCGCACGCAGACGCCGCTGCTCGGCGGCAACGGCTTCGTCGCCGCGGTCGGCAAGCTGCTCGGGCTGAAGCTGGGGGCGGCCGTCTGAGCGGGTGCAAGCCGTCCAGCACGGCTGAAGCGACCTAAAGGCGCGCCCGGCCGGGGCCGATTGCACTCCGAGTGGCCCCTGAAGACGATCCCCGGCACCCGTTCGACTGGGAGGGAACCCCCGCGGTCGACCCGGCCGAGGCTCCGCCGCAGGTGGTGGCGCCTCAAGTGAGGCGCGTCGGGCCGAGACTGCTCCTCGGCGGGCTCGGCGCGGCCGTCCTCGTCGCCGTCGCGGTCGTCGTGCTCTCCGGAGGCGGCGGCGCAGGCGCCAAGAGCCCCGTCGTGCTCGCCGCCGACGTGACGGCGCACGAGCCGGGCTACAAGTTCAACATCACCGTGACCGCCGCCGCGGCAGGGCAGAACGTCAGCGTCAACGGCTCCGGAGCGATCAACACCGGCCCGCCGCTGTCGGGCTCGATGAGCGCGACCGTCGACGGCGTGAGCGTCAACGAGCTCATCGTCGGCTCCTACGCCTACGTCCAGTCCTCGACCCACGGCGACACCTGGGGGCGCTTCTATCTCAGCGGCCTGGACGGGATCGACAACAGCAGCTCGTCGCAGTTCGCCAGCACCGATCCGGCGGCGATGCTCAACTACCTACGCGCCGCCGGCACCGTCGCCGACGACGGGCCGCAGGCCGTCGGCGGCGTCGCGACCACGCACTACCACGCGGTCGTCGACCTCACGCGCTACGCCGCGATGCTGCCGGCAGCGCAGCAGGCGGCCGCCCAGCGGGCCGTGCAGAGCTACCAGCAGGCGACGGGCGCCGCCACGATCCCGATCGACGTCTGGATCGACCACTCAAACCTCGTGCGCCAGCTCGACATCGACCTCTCGATCACCACCCCAACGGGGGTCGTCAGCGCCTCGCTCGCGATGAGCTTCTTCGACTACGGGCCGCAGGCCGCCGTCTCGCCGCCGCCGGCGGACGCGGTCACCGACATCCCGGGAGCGCCACAGGCGCCGTCAACGCCGGCGCAGTCAACGCCGGCGCCGTCGCCGAGCTCGCCCGGCACCGGCAGCACGCCGTCCCCCGACTGATCTTGCACGCGGGCGTGCAGCCCGCCCTGCGCACGCGCTAACGTCGTCAGCTCGTGCCGCCGACCCCCTTCACCCCGCTCGTGAGCGACTGGTTCGCGCGCGCCTTCGAGGCGCCGACGCCCGCGCAAACGCAGGCGTGGCCGGCGATCGCGACCGGCGAGAACGTCCTGATCAGCGCCCCGACCGGCTCCGGCAAGACGCTCGCGGCGTTCCTCTGGGCGCTCGACCGCTTCGTCGCCGCGGGCGCGGGGGCGGGCGACGGCAGCGAGCGCGAGCACCGCACGCGCCTGCTCTACGTCTCGCCGCTGAAGGCGCTCTCCTACGACGTCGAGCGCAACCTGCGGGCGCCGCTGCGCGGCCTCGGCCTCGCCGGCGACGTCCGCGTCGCGATCAGGACCGGCGACACGCCGGCGCGCGAGCGCGCAGCGATGCTACGACACGCCCCCGACATCCTGATCACCACCCCCGAATCCCTCTATTTGATGCTGACCTCGCAGGCGCGCGAGATCCTCCGCGACGTCGAGGCGGTGATCATCGACGAGATCCACGCGGTCGCCGCGACCAAGCGCGGCGCCCACCTGGCACTGACGCTCGAGCGCCTCGAGGCGCAGCAGGACGGGCGCCCGCTCCAGCGGATCGGCCTCTCGGCGACGCAGCGCCCGCTCGAGGAGGTCGCGCGCTTCATGGTCGGCCCGACGCGCACGGCGACGATCGTCGACGTCGGCTCGAGCCGCCCGCTCGACCTCGAGATCCGCGTGCCGGTCGAGTCGATGGTCGAGCCCGACCGCGGCGTCGACGCGGACCCGCTCGAGCCGGTCGTCGGCGGCGAGGCGACGCGACGCTCGATCTGGCCGGCGATCTACCCGCAGCTGCTCGAGCTGGTCAGGACGCACCGCTCGACGATCATCTTCGTCAACAGCCGCCGCGCCGCCGAGCGGCTTGCGCTGCGCCTCAACGAGCTCGCCGTCGAGGGCGAGCTCAAACCCGGCGAGGCGGCGCCGCTCGAGATCGCGCGCGCCCACCATGGCTCGCTCGCGCGCGAGGAGCGCACGACGATCGAGGAGCTGCTCAAGGCGGGCGAGCTGCCGTGCCTGGTCGCTACCTCCTCGCTCGAGCTCGGCATCGACATGGGCGCCGTCGACCTCGTGATCCAGGTCGAGTCGCCGAAGTCCGTCGCGCGCGGCCTGCAGCGGATCGGCCGCTCCGGCCACGGCGTCGGCGCGACCAGCAAGGGCCGCATCTTCCCGAAGTTCCGCGCCGACCTGCTCGAATGCGCGGTCGTCGTGCGCCAGATGCGCGAGGGCGCGATCGAGCCGACGGTCGTGCCGCGCAACGCGCTCGACGTGCTCGCCCAGCAGATCGTCGCGATCGCCTCGAGCGCCGAGTCGGTCTCGGTCGACGACCTCTACGCGCTCGTCACGCGCACCCACTCCTACGGCGAGCTGCGCCGCGAGCTGCTCGAGCACACACTCGACATGCTCGACGGCCGCTACCCCTCGAGCGAGTTCGGCGAGCTGCGCCCGCGGATCAGCTGGGACCGCCTCGCCGGCACGATCCGCGCGCGCAAGGGCGCCCAGAAGCTCGCCGTCGTCAACGCCGGCACGATCCCCGACCGCGGCCTCTTCATGGTCACGCTGCCCGACGGCCGCCGCGTCGGCGAGCTCGACGAGGAGATGGTCTACGAGGCGCGCCCCGGCCAGACCTTCCTGCTCGGCGCGACCGCCTGGCGGATCGAGGAGATCGGCCGCGACCGCGTGATCGTGACGCCCGCGCCCGGCGCCCCCGGCGCGGTCCCGTTCTGGAAGGGCGACTCCGTCGGACGCCCGAAGGAGCTCGGCGAGGCGATCGGCGCCTTCTCCCGCTGGGCGATCGACCAGCCCGCCGAGGTGCTCCAGCGCGACTACGACCTCGACGCGCTGGCGGCGAGCAACCTGCTCGAGTACCTGCGCGAGCAGCAGGCCGCGACCGGCGTGATCCCCTCGGACCGCACGATCGTGATCGAGCGCTTCCGCGATGAGATCGGCGACTGGCGGCTGTGCGTGCTGACGCCCTTCGGCGGGCGCATCCACGCCGCGTGGGGCCTCGCCCTGTCGGCGCGGATCCGCGAGCGCTACGGCCTCGAGTCGGACGCGATCTGGTCAGACGACGGCATCATCATCCACCTCCCCGACACCGACGAGCCGCCCGCGGCCGAGCTGGTGCTGCCCGATCCCGAGGAGCTCGAGGAGCTCGTCGTCGGCGAGCTCGGCGCCTCGGCGCTGTTCGGCGCGCGCTTCCGCGAGAACGCCGCGCGCGCGCTGCTGATCCCGCGCGCGTACCCCGGCAAGCGCACGCCGCTGTGGCAGCAGCGCCTGAAGGCGCAGACGCTGCTCGAGGTCGCGCGGCGCTACCCCGACTTCCCGCTGATCCTCGAGACCTACCGCGAGTGCCTGCGCGACGTGCTCGACCTCTCCGGCCTCGAGTCGCTGCTGCGCGCGCTCGCGCGCCGCGAGATCTCGCTGGTCGAGGTCGAGACGCCGAGCGCCTCGCCGTTTGCCTCCTCGCTGCTGTTCGACTACGTCGCGACCTACATGTACGAGGGCGACGCGCCGAACGCCGAGCGCCGCGCCGCCGCGCTGTCGCTCGACCGCGAGCTGTTGCGCGAGCTACTCGGGCAGGAGGAGCTGCGCGAGCTGATCGACCCCGGCGCGCTGGCGGCGCTCGAGGCCGACCTGCAGAGGCTCTCGCCCGCGCTGCAGGCGACCTCGCGCGACGAGCTCGCCGACCTGCTGCGGATCCTCGGCGACCTCACGAGCGAGCAGCTGCGCGAGCGCGTGCTGGCGGAGCTCGACGCCGAGGCGATGGCCGCCGAGCTCGTGCGCGAGCGTCGCGCCGTCTCGGTCCGCATGGCCGGCGAGCAGCGCTACATCAGCGCCGCCGACGCCGGCCTCTACCGCGACGCGCTCGGCGTGATGCCGCCCTCGGGGCTGCCCGACGCGTTCCTCGAAGACGTGCCGGACGCGCTGCGCGAGCTCGCCCGCCGCCACGCCCGCACGCACGGGCCGTTCACGACCGCCGAGCTGCGCGAGCGCTACGGCGTCGACATGGCGAGCGCGCTGCGCGAGCTCGAGTTGGAGGGGCACCTTGTCCGTGGCGAGCTGCGGCCGATCTCTGACCCGCGCGCTCGCCCCGGCGTTCGCGAGTGGTGCGATGCGGAGGTGCTGCGGCGGTTGCGCCGGGCGTCGCTGGCGGTCCTGCGCCGCGAGATCGAGCCGGCCGAGCGGCGCGCGCTCGCGCAGTTCTTGCCCTCGTGGCAGGGCGTCGACCGCCACGCCGCCGCCGGCGCCGGGATCGAGCGGCTGCGCGAGATCCTCGTGCCGTTGCAGGGCCTCGCGCTGCCGGCGGAGCTGTGGGAGCGCTCGGTGCTGCCGCGCCGCGTCGGCGCCTACTCGACCAGCTGGCTCGACCAGCTCTGCGCGGCCGGCGAGATCGTCTGGGTCGGCGCCGGCGCGATCGCGCGCCGCTCGGGCCGCGTCGCGCTCTACTTCCGAGACGACGCCGCCGCGATCGGCCCGCCCGCGGCCGCCGCCAAGCTGGAGGCGCCGGGCGAGGAGGAGCACGAGCTGATCCGCGAGCGCCTGCGCGCCTCGCCCTGCTTCTTCGCCGACCTAGCCGCCGAGCTTGAGGTCGACACGGCGGCGCTGCAGGAGGCGCTCTGGGACCTCGTCTGGGCGGGCGAGGTGACCAACGACGCGTGGGCGCCGCTGCGCGCTCCGCGCCTCGCGCTGGCACGCGGCGGCGTCTCCGGCCCGCGCTCGGGCCGGCGCTTCGCGCCCGCCGTGCGCTCCTCGCGCGCGCAGACGCGCGCCCCGGTGCAGGGCCGCTGGTCGCTGGTCGCGCCGCTGTTCACACCGGCCGCCGATCCGGTCGCGCGCCGGCGCACGCTGGCGGAGCTACTACTCGAGCGCTACGGAATCCTGACCCGTGAGCTCGTGCTCGCAGAAGGTGTCCAAGGCGGCTTTGCCGCCCTCTATGACTCGCTCTCCCAGCTCGAGACGCTCGGGATCTGCCGCCGCGGCTACTTCATCGAGGGCCTCGGCGGCGCGCAGTTCGCGCTGCCCGGAGCGGTCGAGCGGCTGCGCGCCCAGCGCGACCTCGACGGCGCGGCGCCGCTCGTGCTCGCCGCCGCCGATCCCGCGCAGCCGTTCGGCGCGGCGCTTGCGTGGCCGAAGGAGGCCGAGGGGCGGCGGCCCTCGCGCGTCGCCGGCGCGCACGTCGTGCTGGTCGGCGCCGAGCTCGCCTGCTACGTCGAGGCCGGCGGGCGCGGCCTGCTGACCTTCGCCGACGGCGAGCGGCTTCGGATCGCGCTCGCCGCGCTCGCCGACGCCGTCCGCGGCGGGCGCATTCGCAAGCTCGAGCTCGAGCGCGTCGACGGCGAGCCGGTGCTCGGCTCGGCGAGCGAGCCGCTGCTCGTCGAGCTCGGCTTCCGCAGCGGCCCGCGGCGGCTGACGCTGAGTGCGTAGAGTTCCGCTAACCAGCCGCCTTCGCTCGTGAACCGGCGCTCGCGGAGCCCGCGGCTGTACGAGGCGATTGAACCTCGCTGCCTCGACAACCAGCACAGAGGCCGGGCGTGCAAGTGACGACCGCACCGTTGGGAGGCGGTCGACTGACGGATGCTGGGTAGGAGACGTGAATCGTCCAGGGGCCGGTCGCCGTAATCGAGACCGCGGTGTTCAGCGCGATCGCAATCTGTGCACCGCGGGGTGTGGGAACCAGCGTTCAGGCAGGTTATCTTCTGCCCTTCAGTTTCAGCGTGATCGTCGCCACGAACGGGGTTCCCGCGCTGTTCTGTTGGAGTGTCCCGGTGATGCGCGCTGAGAGGTGGCCGCGACGTCTGAGGAGTGCCAGCGCGGAGCGGCTGAGTTTGACCCTGACGACACCGCGCTTGCCGGCTGGGATGAGGCTGCTGCCGGCGCCGAACTCGACAAAGTGTCTTCCCGTGCGCCCAGGCTTGAGGACAGCCCCGACGGTCACCTTTGGCGCGTGCCGCATGCTGGCGTAACCAACCGCGGTCCGCGTGATCGAGCGCAAAACCGAAGACTTGGGGGTGGGCGTGGCGGTGACACGGATCTTGGCGCTCCCAGTGCAGCCGACGCTGTCGATCGCGGTAACGGTGACCTCATCGGTGAAACCGCCGCCACCGTTCAGGATGTCACGGGAGAACGCGAAGCCTGAATCCGCGCTTGGATGCCTGAATACATGCACATGCAGACCGCCTACGGTCACCACCCGGTACGGGGGTGTGCCTCCGGTGATCGTCAGCGGCGCTGACCCCCCTTCGCCAAGGTCGACCATTTGCGGCCCGACGCTGATCGGAGGCGTGGGCGGACATCCTGTGGCGCTATAGAGCACCAACTGCGCCGTACAATCCCCCTGCCCAGCGCACGTGACGGGCAGAGCAACCTGTCCGTCCTTGGAAACTCCCACGCTCTCGCCGTTTCTCACCGGCACGACGGGAGGTGGCTGAGCAATGACATAGATCTTAGCGATGCCACTGCAGCCGGCGCTGTCGATCGCGGTAACGACGGTGACCTGTGCCGGGCCACCGCTGCGGGCGGTGTTCTGGTCGACACTGATTGACCAGCCGGAGGGCGAGTCCGTGGTGTCGTGTTCAACCACGGCACCGCCTGACGTCACCACCTGGTACGGGGGCGTGCCTCCGGTGATCGTCAAGGGCACCTGCGCATATGCGCTGAACACGATCATCGTCGGCCCAACGCTGATCGGGGGGACCGGCGGACACGGGCTGCTGCTGGTCCCCGCGCCTGTGCTGCCGGTGCCGCCGGTCCCCCCGGCCGGGGCGTCTTGAACGGTGACCGAGTAGGACTGGGCGCCGAAGCAGCCGTTGTTGTCTGTGATGAGGGCCTGAAACGCGAACGGGCCGCCCTGCGTTGGGGTTCCCGACAAGAGCCCAGCCGGTGACAGTGTGACGCCGGGCGGCAGCGCGCCTTGGTAGGCGAACGCGTACGGCGCGGTACCGCCCACGCCGGAAAGCGGCTGGGAATAGGCTGCGCCGACCTGCCCGTTGGGCAACGCGGACGGCGCCGAGCTGACGGCGGTACATTGGTAGGCAGTCAGCAGTCCGCTGCTGCCACCGTCGCCAAAGCCGACCGTCACGCCAACCGATGACGGCACCGTGCCGCTGATCGTAATGTCAACGTACAAGGTGTCGCCGGGCGCCACCGGCGGGCTGAACGTGCAGACCACGGTCGTGTCGCAGGTGCCGACCGACGCCGGGCACACCGTGGCGCTACACGACCCACCCGATGCGGTGCTGGCGCTCGTCCCCAATGGCAGCGTGATCGTGACCTTCGTGACGGCGCTGCTTGACGGGTCGACGCGAGAGTTCACCCTCAGCACTTGCGTGCCCGAGTTGTAGTTGAAGCTGGCTCCCGCCGAGTCCTGCCCGCGTGCCGCCGGTGCGACAGCAAACAACACCACGACCAGCGCGCCAACAAGCCCGGCCAACGCAACAAAACCCCGAGCGTCCCAGCGAAAGATCCACCGCGCCATCGTAGGCCCTAGCGAAGCACCACTAGCGAAGCACCAAGCCCCGCACCACCAACAGGCCACGACCGACAGCCCTCACCTGCCAACTGCGCGACACGCCGAACGTGCGGGAACCCCGATCAGACTGGCAAGGCCTAGGCTGGTGCACCACCGCTTCCCCGATCCCTTGCGTGCGCAGAGCAAGAGTGCACCAACGATGCTACTGAATCTCCCCCGGTTCGGTGGACAGGGGGATCCCCGAGGTCGAGGTGAGATCAGCGGCTGCATCGGCGCGGAGGTTGTCTCCAACCTGTGTCGCGTTCACAGGCATCGCTCGATCTGGCGTCAGGCCAGCGCTGGCGCCGGCGGCCGCGGGCCGCGGCTCACACCGCTCACCCGCGCGAACTACCAGGCCGGGTGGGAAAAGCGGCGCACAACACCGATCGAACCAGCCGGGTCCGACGAGCGGCCGGGCGGCCTCCATCAGGTCCAGCGCGAGCGAGCGGGCTGCGCCGGTCCGCGTGAACGATACGGAGGATTCGTACATAGGTGGTAACGATCGTGTCCGACTTCGTGGCGCTCCCTTACTCCCGTCTACGCGTACACGAACCGACCGCCCAATCGCTGAGCATGCCACGCCGACGAACTGGGCGGTTTGCGCCGAAACCCCAGGCGAACAAATCGGCGCCCGGCCGTGGCGCGCGGACGCGTCGGCACGGCGAGGCGATCGAGGCGCCGTTCATGTCGACAGCCGGCGCCCGCGCTCTGCGATTGTTCAGGCGATGCCCGAGGGGGACACGATCCATCACGCCGCCAACCGCATCCGCTCGGTGCTCGAGGGGCGCGTGCCCGAGCGGATCAGAACGCCGCAGCGCCGCC
>DATNHQ010000081.1:0-20917 GCA_035604915.1 Solirubrobacteraceae bacterium | reverse complement strand
GGCCGCGACGCGCGCGAGCTGCTCGAGGCCGGCGCCTCGCTCGTCGCGGTCGGGACGGAATGCTTCCGCGATCCGACCGCCGCCGCGCGGATCGCGGCCGAGCTGGACGGAGAATTCACGCAAATTGCGCGATGACACCCTCCAGCGGTGCAAAAAGCCTGCAAACGATGCGAATAAGCTCAAGTGAGCTGAAGCGCGCTCGACCTCTACTGAAGGTTGAGATGAATTCGCACCGCAGCGCTTGCAAGGGGCCGCCGAGTAGGTAGACTCGCCGCCCATGTCGCCTGGTCAGCCGACGCTCCACAAGGGATCTGGAACACCGGAGCGTTCATTCAACCAGCGCATGGATGCCCTAGCCCGAGCCAACGAGATCCGCTCACAGCGAGCGCAGCTCAAACGCGATCTCAAGGCCGGTCGGCACTCGATCCAGCAACTGCTGCTGGACCCGCCCGAGTTCCTCGAGACGGCGAAGGTGTTCGACATGCTGCTGGCGGTCCCCAAGTACGGCCGCGTCAAGGTGAACAAGATTCTCACGCACTGCCGGATCTCGCCGAGCAAGACGATCGGCGGCCTCTCGGAGCGCCAGCGCGCCGAGCTCGTCTCGATGCTCCACCGCTGAGCGTCCGAGCACCGGGGCCGAATCGCTGACCGCCCCGGGGGCTAGGCTCCGCGCTCGCTCATGGCTGGCGTCTTCGTGATCACAGGCCCCTCGGGGGTCGGCAAGGGCACCCTGATCGCGGCGCTGCGCGCCCGCCACTCGGAGCTGGGGCTGTCGGTGTCGGCGACGACGCGGCCGCCTCGCCCGGGCGAGGAGGATGGCGTCGCGTACCACTTTCTGAGCGAGAGCGACTTCGAGCGCCGCCTGGCGCGCGGGGAGTTCCTGGAGCACGCCAGCTACGCGGGCCACCGCTACGGCACGCTGCGGGTGGAGCTCGAGCGGCGCGGCCGTGGCGGCTCGCCGGTGGTGCTCGAGATCGACCTGCAGGGGGCTCGCCAGGTGCGCGTCGAGATGCCCGAGGCGGTGGCGATCTTCATCGTTCCGCGCTCGCTCGACCAGCTCGAGGAGCGGCTGCGGGCGCGCGGCGCCGACGAGGAGGAGGCGCTGCGTCAGCGCCTGGAGATCGCTCGCACCGAGCTCGCGGCGCGCGACGAGTTCCGCTTCGTGGTCGTCAACGACGAGCTCGATCGAGCCGTCGATGAATTGGACGAGATCTACCTACGGTATGCTGGGTAAGTGATCTCCCCCCGAATTGACAAGCTGCTCGAGCACGTCGACTCCAATTACGCGAGTGTGCTCGTCGCCGCCAAGCGCGCGCGACAGATCAACTCCTACTACCAGAACCTAGGCGAGGGAAGCTTCGACGAGTTCCCGCCGCCGATGGTCGACACCGGCTCCAAGAACTACCTCACGATCGCGCTAGAGGAAGTCGCAGCCGGCAAGCTCAAGTACCACTACCGCTAGCCGTCGTGCCACGCCTGCTGCTCGGCGTCAGCGGGGGAATCGCCGGCTACAAGGCGCTCGAGTTCGTGCGCCTCGCGACAGCCGAAGGGCACGCCGTGCGCGTGATCCAGACGCAGGCGGCCCAGCGCTTCGTGGGGGCGGCCTCGTTCGCCGCGCTGAGCGGCGCGCCGGTGCTGACCGACGAGTTCGAGCGCGACCCGCTGCGCGGCGCGTTCCCCGGCGAGGCGCTGCCCGGACACGATCCCGCCGGGCACCTCGCCCTCAGCGCCGCCGCTGACGCCTTCCTGATAGCGCCGGCGTCGGCGAACACGATCGCGAAGCTCGCGGCGGGGCTGGCCGACAACCTGCTCACGAGCGCCGCGCTCGCAGCCAGCTGTCCGTTGCTGCTGGCGCCCGCGATGAACGACCGAATGTGGGCCAACGCGGCCACGCAGGCCAACGTCGCGCTGCTGCGCGAGCGCGGCGTGACCGTGCTCGAGCCGGGCAGCGGGCGCCTGGCGACTCACGGCGAATGGGGCGCGGGTCGCCTGCCTCAGCCCGCCGCTCTTCTGGCAGCCGTCAACGCGTCGCTGCGCACGGGGCGCTGGAGCGGCACACGCACGCTGGTCACCGCCGGCGGCACGCGCGAGCCGATCGACGCGGTCCGCTACATCGGCAACCGCTCCTCGGGGCGGATGGGGTTCGCACTCGCCGACGCCGCCGCCGACCGCGGGTCGGAGGTCGTCGTGGTGGCGGCCAACGTCGGGCTTCCGCGCGCCCCCGGAATCCGCTACGACGACGTCGGCAGCGCCGCCGAGCTCGCGCAGGCCTGCGAGCGGGAGTTCGCGGCCGCGGATGTGCTCGTGATGTGCGCGGCCGTCGCCGACTTTCGCCCGGTCGCGGCGGTCGAGGGCAAGATCGCCAAGGACGGCGCCAAGCGCCTCGCGCTCGAGCTCGAGGCCACTACCGATGTCCTCGCGACACTCGCCGGGCGCCGCCGCGAGGGCCAGACGCTCGTCGGCTTCGCGGCCGAGCACGGCGACGGCGCGCTCGAGCGCGCCCGCGCAAAGCTCGAGCGCAAGCACCTGGACGCGATCGTGCTCAACGACGTCGCGGAGGATGGCATCGGCTTCGACTCCCTCGAGAACGCCGTCACGATCATCACCGCCGAGGGCGAGCGAAGGGTCGGCCCGGCCGACAAGCGGACGGTCGCCGACGCGGTGCTCGACGCGGTCGAGGCTCTGCGCGCGTGAGCCAGCTGCCGCTGCGGCGGCTCGGTCGCGACGGCCCAAGCGTCAGCGCGATCGGGCTCGGCTGCATGGGCATGTCGGGCACCTACGGACCGGTCGACGACGCGGAGAGCGTCGCGACGATCCGCGCCGCGCTCGACGCCGGCGTGACGCTGCTTGACACCGGCGACTTCTACGGGATGGGGCACAACGAGCTGCTGATCCGCGATGCGCTCAGCGCGCGCGAGCGCGGCGAGGCGCTGCTCAGCGTCAAGTTCGGTGCGCTGCGCGGCCCCGACAATCGCTTCGCCGGCAACGACACGCGCGCGGTCGCGGTGCACAACTTCCTCGCCTACTCGCTGCGGCGGCTCGGCACCGACCACATCGACATCTACCGCCCGGCGCGGCTTGACCCGAACGTGCCGATCGAGGAGACCGTGGGCGCGATCGCCGAGATGGTCGCCGCCGGCTACGTGCGCCAGATCGGCCTCTCGGAGGTCGGCGCCGAGACGCTCCGCCGCGCCCAGGCGGTCCACCCGATCTGCGACGTCCAGCTCGAGTACTCGCTGCTGGCGCGCGGGGTCGAGGCCTCCGTGTTGCCGGCCGCGCGCGAGCTCGGGATCGCCGTGACCGCGTATGGGGTACTCACGCGCGGGTTGCTGAGCGGCACCTGGACGCCCGAGCGTCGGCTGGCGGCGAGCGACATCCGCGCGCACAGCCCTCGCTACACGGGCGAGCACCTCAAGCACAACCTCGCACTCGTCGACGCCGTCGCGGCGGTCGCAGCGCAGCTGGGCGCGAGCGTCGCGCAGGTGGCGATCGCGTGGGTGCTCTCGCGCGGCGATGACATCGTGGCGCTGGTCGGATCGAGCCGTCGGGACCGCCTTGCCGGCGCCCTTGGCGCGCTCGAGCTGCGCCTGGGCGAGGACGCCCTCAGCGCGCTCGAGCACGCCGTTCCGCCCGGCGCAGCGGCGGGCAGCCGCTACCCCGAGGCCGCGATGGCCCAGCTCGACAGCGAGCGCTGAGCAGCCGGGCACACGGGTCGGTGGGCCGCCGTTTGGCCTTGCGCGGGAGTGCTATCCTCGGTGGGTGCCGTCGGCCAGGTGAGCGGCGGCGGTGTCTCCCGAAGTGGGCGCTCGCCCGCTTTTTTTTCGCCATGGAGCAGCTACAGCACGACATCGAACAGCGCCTCGCCGGCCCCGAGCCGGAGGTGGAGGTGCTGCTCGTGGAACAGGCGGGCGAGACCGTGCGGATCTTCATCGACCATCCCGCGGGCGTCACGCTTGAGCTGTGCGAAAGGGTCACGCAGGCCCTCGGGGACCTGCGTGAGCGCTACGGCCTGGAGGTCAGCTCGCCCGGGCCGCGGCGACCGCTGACCAAGCCGGAGCACTTCCAGCGCTTCGTCGGGCGCCGCGCCCGCGTGCGTATCGCACCGGCGGCTGGTGTCGGGGAGCGTGGCAGTGTGACCGGCGAGCTGATCGGCGCGACTACACAGGAGGTGACGCTCGCGGCGCCCGAGGGCGTCGTCGCCATCCCCTACGCCGCGATCCGGCGATCCCACCTGGTGGAGGAGTAGGCACATGTCCCGTGAGATCCTCGATGCGATGCACGCGCTCGCGCGCGAGAAGGGAATCGAGCCCGAGAAGCTGATGGTGGCGCTCGAAGACGCGCTGCTGTCCGCATACAAGAAGCAGCCGGGGTCGGCCAAGTACGCTCGCGTCGAGATCGACCGCGAGACTGCCGACTTCCGCGTGATCGAGCTGATCATCCCCGAGCGGCTCGAGGCGCACCTGATCGTCGAGACGATCGACGAGGGCACGACGATCGACCCCGAGACCGGCGAGATGCGCGAGCCCGAGGACCCCGAGATCGACCCCGCCAAGTTCGAGCAGTACCGCGACCAGATCGAGGAGCGCGACGTCACGCCCGGCGACTTCGGGCGGATCGCCGCCCAGACGGCGAAGCAGGTGATCCTCCAGCGGATCCGCGAGGCCGAGCGCGACATGATGTATGAGGAGTACCGCGACCGTGTCGGCGAGCTGATCACCGGCATCGTGCAGCAGTCGGACTCGCGCTACACGCTCGTCCAGCTGCGCGAGCGTGTCGAGGCGCTGCTGCCGAAGTCAGAGCAGGTGGACGGCGAGCGCTACGACCACTCGCAGCGGATCAAGGCCGTGATCAAGGAGGTCTCGCCGTCGACGAAGGGGCCGAGCATCATCGTCTCCCGGCGCGATTCTGAGCTGATCAAGAAGCTGTTCGAGCTCGAGGTGCCCGAGATCGCCGACGGCCTCGTCGAGATCGCCGGGGTCGCCCGCGAGCCCGGCTACCGCTCGAAGATCGCCGTGATCTCGCACGCCGACGGGGTTGATCCGGTCGGAGCCTGCGTGGGCCCGCGCGGCTCGCGTGTGCGCATGGTGGTTTCGGAGCTGCGCGGCGAGAAGATCGACATCATCCCCTACAACGACGAGCCGGCCCGCTTCGTGGCGAAGGCGCTGTCGCCCGCCCGCGTGCGCGAGGTGCTCGTCGACGACGCAGCCAAGCAGGCGACCGTGATCGTCCCCGACGACCAGCTGTCGCTGGCGATCGGCCGCGAAGGTCAGAACGCCCGGCTCGCAGCGCGCCTGACCGGCTGGCGCGTCGACATCAAATCCGAGAGCGAGTTCGCCGCCGAGGAGGCCGCGCAGGGCTACGGCGAGCAGCTCGAGGCCAGCGGACGCTGCTCGGCGATCATGAGCAACGGGCGCCGCTGCCCGAACGCCGCGCTGCCCGGCTCGCGCTACTGCGGCCTCGAGGCGCACCAGGCGCTCGCGACGGTCGAGGGCGCTGCCGCCGCGGAGGCGGAGCCGCCTGCGCAGGAGGGGACCCCCGAGGTCGCCGTGCCGCTCGCCGTGGTCGAGGGCAACAGCGCCCCCGGACCGCCGGAGGCGGCTGCGGTGGAGGTCGCCCCGCTGGTCGAGGCGCAGGGCGAGGGGCCGGAGTCATAGCCGCCTCGCCGTCGCCGCCTCAGCGGCGCTGCGTCGGGTGCGGCCGCAGGGCGCCCAAGCGAGAGCTCGTGCGCCTCGCGCTCCACGAAGGTTCGCTGCTGGTGGTCGACCGCGCCCAGCGCATGCCGGGTCGCGGAGCCTACGTCTGCTCGGACGCTTGCCTGAGCCGGGCGCGCTCCCGGGGCGGCCTGCAACGCGCGTTTCGGCGGCCATTGCCGGCCGGCGCACAGACCGTAGAATCGGTGGGCTGATGGCAAAGAAGCGTGTGCACGAGATCGCGAAGGCGCAGGGCCTTTCGACAAAGGAGCTGCTCGAGAAGCTCAACGCCGCCGGGATCGAGGCCAAGGCGGCGGCGTCGAGCGTGGACGAGGAGCTCGCGCTGAGTGCGCTGACGCAAAACGGCGCGGGCGCCGCGAAGGCGCGGACGCCGAAGGCGAGCGCCAAGGCCGCCGCGCCAGCGGCGGCGCCGAAGCCAAAGCGAGCCGCCGGACCAAGGTCCGACGCGGCGGCCCCGCCGCCGCCCACCGCCGCCGTGGCGGTGGCGGAGGAGGCTCCGGCGGCGCCGGCGAAGGCCTCCGCAGCAGCGCCGCCCACAGCCGCCGCCGTGGTGGAGCAACCGGCGAGCGCGCAGACGCCGGAGGAGCTCGCGGCCGAAGTCTCGCCCGGTGAGACCGCCCGCGCGATCGAGGCCGGCCGCTCGCGCCCGACGCGCGACTCGCGTACCGGCGAGCAGCGGCCCGGAGCGGTTGGGCCCGGCGGTCGCCGCCGCGTCGTGATCGACTCGCAGGCTTCACGCCGCCAAGCCGGTGGTCCGGCCGCGCAACCCGTCCGGCGTCCGCCGCGGCGCGGTCGCCGCCGCCGCGGCACCTACGACGACACCGTTGCTCCGATCGACGAGGTCGCGCGCGGCGCGACCGACCTGATCCGGATCAACTCCGGTTCGACCGTCAAGGATGTCGCCGAGTACTTCGGCGTGCCGGTGCCCGAGGTGATCCGCAAGCTGATGAGCCTCGGTGAGATGGCGACGCTCACCCAGACGCTGACCGACGAGGCGATCACCGTGCTCGCTGCGGAGTTCTCCAAGGACATCGAGATCGTGCACGCCGCCGACGAGCTCATCGGCGAGCCGGTCTTCGACGACGAGGAGGACGAGCTCGAGGTGCGCCCGCCGGTCGTGACGATCATGGGCCACGTCGACCACGGCAAGACGTCGCTGCTGGACGCGATCCGCGAGACCGAGGTCGCCAAGGGCGAGGCCGGCGGCATCACCCAGCACATTGGCGCCTACCAGGTCCGCCACAACGGCAACGCGATCACTTTCCTCGACACGCCGGGGCACGAGGCCTTCACTGCGATGCGTGCCCGCGGCGCCCGCGTCACCGACATCGCGGTAATCGTGGTGGCCGCCGACGACGGCGCCAAGCCGCAGACCGACGAGGCGATCGACCACGCGCGCGCCGCCGACGTGCCGATCATCGTCGCGGTCAACAAGATCGACAAGGAGGGCGCGGACCCCACGCGCGTGCGCACCGAAATGACCCAGCGCGGGCTGCAGCCCGCCGAGTGGGGCGGAGACGTCGAATTCGTCGACGTGTCGGCGCGGACCAGGCAGGGGCTCGACGAGCTACTCGACACGATCCAGGTTGTCGCCGACCTCGAGGAGCTGCGGGCCAACTCGAGCGCCGCGGCCTCCGGCGTCGTGATCGAGTCACGCCTGGACCCCGGGCGCGGGCCCGTCGTGACGCTGCTCGTCCAGCGCGGGACGTTGGAGGTCGGCGACGCGCTGGTCGCGGGCGCCCACTTCGGCCGCGTGCGCGCGATGCACGACTTCCTGGGCGTGCGCACGAAGTCGGCGGGCCCCGGCGAGCCGATCGAGGTGCTCGGCTTCGACGGCGTGCCCGAGGCCGGCGACTACGCCCGCGTTGTGGAGAACGAGCGGCGCGCGCGTCAGCTCGCGAGCGAGCGCGCGAACCGCCTCAAGACCGAGGCGCTGGCGCGGCGCTCGGGCCGCAAGATCTCGCTGGAGGACGTCTTCCGCCTCGCCCAGGAGGGCGCCGTCAAGGAACTCAACCTCGTGCTCAAGGGCGACGTGTCAGGCTCGGTGGAGGCCGTCGAGGACGAGATCGCGAAGCTGCCGCAGAGCGAGGTCTCCGTCAACATCATCCGCCGCGGCGTCGGCGGCATCAACGAGTCGGACGTGATGCTGGCGGCCGCCTCCGATGCCGTGATCCTCGCTTTCAACGTGCGCCCGGTCGGCGACGCGCGCGCGCTGGCCGAGCGTGAGGGCGTCGAGATTCGCGGCTACTCGGTCATCTACAGGGCGATCGACGAGCTGCGTGCCGCGATGCAGGGGATGCTCGAGCCCGAGGAGGTCGAGGAGACCGTCGGCCAGGTCGAGGTGCGCCAGACCTTCCGGGCGTCGCGGATCGGCACGATCGCGGGGTCGTTCGTCCTGGAAGGGAAGGTGACGCGCGGGGCGAAGGTTCGCATTGTGCGGGACGGAACCGTCGTCAACGAGACCACGATCGCGAGCCTGCGGCGATTCAACGAGGACGTGCGCGAGGTCACAGCCGGCTTCGAGTGCGGCATCGTGCTGGCCAACTTCCAGGACATCAAGGTCGGCGACGTGCTCGAGGTCTACGAGACGCGCACGGTCGAGCGCGCACTCGCCTAACAGTGATCGGCGAACGGAACTACTATGGCTGGGGAGCGCATGCGCCGGGTCAACGAGGCGATCCGCCAAGTCCTCGCCGATGCGCTCGCTGGTGAGCTCGCCGATCCCCGGCTCGGATTCGTCACTGTGACTGACGTCAAGACAAGCCCCGACCTGCGCAATGCCCGCGTCTACGTGAGCGTGCTAGGCGACGAGGACGCGCGCACCGGCTCGCTGGCGGCGCTGGCGAGCGCGCACGGGTTGCTGCAGGGCCGGATCGCCACTCAGCTGTCGCTCAAGCGCACACCGCGGCTCGAGTTCGTCTACGACCCGACGACCGATCGCGCCCTGCGCGTCGAGTCGCTGCTGCGGGAGCAGCGATGAGCGAGACCTCGGTGGCGCTCGAGACACGCCAGCAGGTGCTGCATCAGATCCGCCTCGGCGCGCGCTTCGCCGTCGTCACCCACGAGAACCTCGACGGCGACGCGCTCGGCTCGCTGGTTGCCATGCACGCGGTGCTGCGCTCGCTCGGCAAGGACGCTGTGATGGTGATCGCGCCGGAGGAGTTCCCGCTGCCGCCGGAGTACCGCTTCTTCGCGCTCGAGGGCCTGCTCACCGAGGTGCCGCAGGACCTCGACGAGCGCACGGCGATCTTCCTGGACTGCGGCAACCTCGACCGCAACCCGCTCGCGGCGCTGCGCGAGGCCGAGCCGCTGCTCAACATCGACCACCACCACGACAACACGCGCTTCGGCACGGTCAACCACATCGTCGAGGACGCCTCCTGCACGGCCGAGATCGTCTGGGATCTGATGCCCAGTCTCGGGGTCGCGCTGACGCCGGCGATCGCCGAGGCGCTCTACGTCGGCCTCGTCACCGACACCGGCCGCTTCTCCTATGAGAACACGACGCCGCGCTGCCACCGCATGGCCGCGGAGCTGCTCGAGGCCGGAGTTGACGCAGCCTCGATCTACAGCCAGATCTACGAGGGCGTCCCATTCGCCAAGCTCGAGTTGCTCTCGCATGCTCTCGCAAGCAGTCGCTGTTACGACGACGGTAGGCTGATCGTCGCCGTGCTGAGCCGCGAGGACTTCAGCTCCACCGCTGCGCAGGACAGCTACTCGGAAGGGATCGTCGATCACCTGCGCGCCGTGCGCGGCGCGAAGGTTGCGGCGTTGATCCGCGAGATGGGCAGCGGCTGCCACAGCGGCGAGCGCAAGGTCTCGCTGCGCGCGAGCGACGACGAGGTGGACGTTTCCGCGATCGCGCGCAGCTTCGGCGGCGGCGGGCACCGCCGCGCCGCGGGCTTCTCGAGCGAGCTCTCGACCGCCGAGCTGATCGACGCGATCCGCGCGCTCGTTTGAAAATGGATGATTCCCTGACGGGAATCATCCTCGTCGACAAGCCGGTTGGGCCCACCTCGCATGACATGGTCAGCCGCGTGCGACGTGCGCTCGGGGTCCGGCGCGTCGGGCACGCCGGAACTCTCGATCCCTTCGCGAGCGGGCTGCTGATCGTGCTGGTCGCGCGTGCCACGCGCCTGGCGCGCTACTTCGTCGATTTGCCCAAGACCTATGAGGTGGTCGCGCAACTGGGCGCCACCTCGACCACCGGCGACCCCGAGGGGGAGATCGTCGTGACGGGCGAGGTGCCCGCTCGTCTCGAGCTGCCGCTGGGCGTGCTGCGCCAGCGCCCGCCGGCTCACTCTGCGGTCAAGATCGATGGCGAGCGGGCTTACAAGCGAGCCCGCCGGGGCGAGGCGGTGCAGACCGCCGAGCGCGAGGTGACAATCCATGAGGCGCGCGAGCTCTGGCGCGAGGGCGACCGCGCGGGGCTGCGTTTCGTCTGCTCCTCAGGCACCTATGTGCGCTCGCTCGTGGCCGACCTCGGCGACGCCTACTGCCTCGAGCTTCGGCGCCTTGCGATCGGGCCGTTCGAGCTGACTGGGGCCTGGACTGGGGAGGGCGTTCCCACGCTGGTGGACCTGGCCTCGGCCTGGGCGCGGATGGCGCCGGTGATCGTGCTCGATGAGGAGGAGGCGCTCGCCGCCGGGCACGGGCGCGCGATCGCTGCGCGGGGAAGCGCCGGCGCGGTGCTGCTGGTCGATCCGGCGGGGGAGCCGGTCGCCGTGGCGAGCGAGCGCGACGGGCGCCTGCGAGTCGACGTCGGCCTGCGCGGATAGCGCCGCGCCGGCGAGCACGCGAGCGCCTAGGCTTCGACCGGATGCAGCTGACCGACTACACCGACGCCGCGCCGGCGCCACGCACGATCGCGGTGGGCACCTTCGACGGCGTCCACGTCGGCCACCGCGACGTGATCGCGGGGGCCGACACGGTGCTGACCTTCGAGCCCCATCCGGTCGCGGTGATCGCGCCGGCCCACATGCCGAAACTGTTGACGCCGCTCGCGGTCAAGGCCGACATCGTCGCCTCGCTCGGGGTCAGGGAGCTGATCGTCGTGCGCTTCGACGCGGCCTTCGCGGCGCTGCGCGCCGAGCAGTTCGTCTCGGATGTGCTGGTCGAGCGCCTCACGGCGACGGCGGTGTCGGTCGGTGAGAACTTCCGCTTCGGCGCCGGCGCCAAGGGCGACGCCGCGCTGCTCGCGGCCGACGGGCGCTTCGCGACCCGCGTCGTGCCGTTGCACGAGATCGACGGCGAGATCGTCTCCTCCAGCCAGATCCGCTCGCTGATCGCGGCCGGGGAGGTGGGCCGGGCGCGGACGCTGCTGGGCGACCCCTTCGAGCTGCGTGGCGAGGTCGTCGCCGGCGACCGCCGCGGGCGCGAGCTCGGTTTCCCGACCGCCAACCTCGTGCCCGACGTCGACGTCGCCTGCCCGGGCCACGGCGTCTACGCGTGCCTCGCCAACGGCCTGCCGGCGGCGGTCAATGTTGGTGTGCGGCCCACCTTCGGAACGGGGCGCGTCGAGCTGATCGAGGCCTACCTGCTCGACTTCGACGGCGACCTCTACGGGCGGGAGCTGCGGGTGCGATTCCTCGAGCGCCTGCGCGGCGAGCAGCGCTTCGAGACGGCGGCAGCACTGATCGAGGCGATGCATCGCGACGTCGAGCGGACCCGCGCGATCTGCGCAGGCCGGTGAGGCCGGCCCCGTCTGGGCGCTCGGCCGGTCTGCTAGCGTTCGACGCCGCCCATGACCCTGACCAGCGAACGCAAGCGCGAGCTCACCCAGCAGTACGGCGCGAATGAACACGACACCGGCAACGTCAAGGTTCAGATCGCACAGCTCACCGAGCGGATCAACCAGCTCACCGAGCACCTGCGCGAGCACAAGAGCGACCATCACTCGCGCCGCGGCCTGCTGATGCTCGTGGGCAACCGCCGGCGCTTCCTGAACTACCTTCAGCGCAACGACCTCGAGGGCTACCGGGAGCTGTTGAAGTCGCTCGGGCTGCGCCGGTGAGCGTGATCGAGGCGGGCACGCCGGTGCCCGAGTTCTCGCTCACGAGGGCGGACGGCGAAAAGTTCACCCACACCGACCTGCGCGGGAAGACCAGCGTGCTGGTCTTCTACCCGTTCGCCTTCAGCCCCACCTGCAACGACCAGCTGACGCTCTACGAGGAGGTGCTCGACGAGTTCACGCAGCGCGGTGCGACCCTGTACGCGATCTCGACGGACGCGCGCTGGTCGCAGGCGGCCTTCAAGGAGAAGCTCGGAAGCTCCGTCGAACAGCTCTCGGACTTCGAGCCCAAGGGGGCGACGGCGAAGGCCTTCGGCGTGCTGAACGACGGCGGCTTCACGCAGCGCGCGCTCGTCATCGTCGGACCCGACGGCGTCGTCAAGTGGAGCTACCAAGCGCCGTCGGGCGAGCTGCCTGGCGCCAACCTGATCTTCGACGGGCTCGACGCCGTCTAGCCGCCGCGGCGTCCGCCGCGGCGCCCCGTGATCGATGTGAGCGACCTCCGCAGCGCCCCACCGCCGCCGCTTGACGCCTCGGACCACGTCCGCGGCGACACGGCCTGGCCGCTCGTGGTGATCTACGCCGACTTCACCTGCCCGCGCTGCGCGCTCGCGCACGAGCGCCTGCGCGGAGCGCAGCTGCGGGTCGCCTTCCGCCACTTCGCGATCGCCGCGAAGCACCCCCGCGCGGTGCCGCTGGCCTGCGCCGCCGAGGCGGCCGGCGGTCAGGGGCGCTTCTGGGAGCTCCACGACGCGCTCTTCGAGGACCCGGCGCGCAGCGACGACCCGCACCTGTGGGCGCACGCGCAGACGCTTGGCCTGGACCTCGAACGCTTCGAACGCGACCGCCGCTCTCCGGAGTTGCGCGAGCGCGTGCGCGAGCAGACCCGGGCCGGTATACGCGCAGGCGTGGCCGTCACGCCGACGCTGATCGCGGGGAGCGCGATTCTGCCCGGCCCGCCGGACGCCGAGCTGATCGCCCGCCTGACCGGGTAGCATCTACTGACTAGCTTCAGGAAAAAGAACAGAAAGAGCCGCCGAGGAAACGGCGGACAGGAAGGCAGAACATGAGCAGTGAAGTGGTTACCCGGCTCTCCGTGGAGATCGCCGGCAGCGAGATTTCGTTCGAGACCGGACGGATCGCAAAGCAGGCAGGCGGGGCCGTCGTGGTCCGCCAGGGCGACACGATGGTCCTCGCGACCGCGACCGCCGGAAACATCCGCGACGCAGATTTCCTGCCACTGACGGTCGACGTCGAGGAGCGGATGTACGCCGCGGGCAAGATCCCGGGCTCGTTCTTCAAGCGCGAAGGCCGCGCCGGCGAGAAGGGCACTCTGACCGCGCGGATGATCGACCGGCCGATTAGGCCCCTATTCCCCAAGGGTTGGCGCTACGAGACGCAGATCGTCGCGATCCCGCTGTCGGTGGACCACGTCCACCCCTATGACATCCTCGCGATGAACGGCGCCTCCGCGGCGCTGATGATCTCCGACATCCCGCTGGCGACGCCCGTCGGCGCCGTGCGGATCGGCAAGATCGACGGCAACTTCGTCGTCAACCCCAGCGAGGAAGACCTGCTCGGCACCAGCGACCTCGAGCTGACCGTCGCCGGCACCGAGGACGCGATCCTGATGGTCGAGGCCGGCGCCCGCGAGATCCCGGAGGCCGAGATCCTCGACGCGCTCGACATCGCCCACTCCGAGATCAAGAAGATCTGCGCGCTCCAGCGCGAACTGGCCAAGAAGGTCGGCAAGCCCAAGCTCGAGTTCGTCGTCACGCAGCTTGACCCGGCGGTGCTCGAGGCGGTCCGCGCCTCGCACTACGGCGCGCTCGACGCGGCCACGCAGGTCGAGGACAAGCTCGAGCGCCAGGATGCCACCAAGGCTGTCGAGGCGGCGGTGCTCGAGCAGCACGCCGGCGACAGCGAGTCCGACGGCTACAGCGAGCGCCGCGCCGCGGTGCAGATGGCCTTCGACAAGCTCGAGAAGTCGATCATCCGCGAGCGCATCGCGGTCGCCAAGAAGCGTCCCGACGGGCGCGCCGCGGACGAGATCCGCGACATCACGATCGAGGTCGGCGTGACGCCGCGCACCCACGGCTCGGCGCTGTTCACGCGCGGCCAGACCCAGGCGCTCAGCGTCGTCGCGCTCGGCACGCTCAAGGAGGAGATGCGCCTCGACACGCTCGGCCTGGAGACCAAGAAGTACTACTGGCACCACTACAACTTCCCGCCGTTCTCGGTGGGCGAGGCCGGTCGGCTGGGCGGCCCCAAGCGCCGAGACATCGGCCACGGCGCGCTCGCGGAGCGGGCGCTCGTACCGGTGATCCCGTCGATCGAGGACTTCCCCTACAGCGTGCGGGTGGTCTCGGACATCTTCGAGTCCAACGGCTCGTCGTCGATGGCTTCGGTCTGCGGCAGCTCGCTGTCGCTGATGGATGCCGGCGTGCCGATCACGCGGCCGGTGGCGGGCATCGCGATGGGGCTGATCAAGGAGGGCGACGACTACATCGTCCTGACCGACATCGCCGGCGTCGAGGACCACCTCGGTGACATGGACTTCAAGGTCGCCGGCACCGATCGCGGCATCACGGCGCTGCAGATGGACATCAAGATCTCGGGAGTCACCTTCGAGATCCTGCGCGACGCGCTGGCGCAGGCCCGCGAAGCGCGGACCTTCATCCTCGGCAAGATGGCCCAGACGCTCGAGGCGCCACGCGAGTCGCTCAGCGTCTACGCGCCGCGGATCGAGAAGGTCAAGATCGATCCCAGCCAGATCGGGCTGCTGATCGGCAAGGGCGGCGAGACGATTCGCGGCCTGTGCGAGGAGTACGAGTCCCAGATCGACGTCAACGACGACGGCCAGGTGCTGATCTACTCGGCCAACGGCGAGCTCGCGGACGCCCTCGTCGAGCGCATCCGCACGATGATGAAGGAGGTCGAGATCGGCGACGAGTATCTCGGCAAGGTCGTCAAGACGACGGCCTTCGGCGCCTTCATCGAGCTCTCCAAGGGCACCGACGGGCTGCTGCACATCTCCAACGTCTCGCCGGGCAACCGGGTCGAGACGGTCGAGGAGGTGCTGAGCAAGGGCGACGAGATCACCGTCCGCGTCGTCGAGGTCGATCGCGAGCGCGGACGCATCGGCGTGCGCCGAAGCGATGACCCCGAGATCCTCGGCAAGAGCGTCGAGGAGCTGACGACGCTCGCGACCGCCGGCGGCGGCGGCGGTGGCGGCGACCGCGGTCCGCGTCGGCCGCGCGAGCGCGACCGCGACGGTGGCGGGCGCAACGGCGGCGCCCGCGGCTCTGGCCGCCCGCGCCATCGCGACAGCTAGAGCCGGTCTGCCAGCGGTGGGCAACGCGCACGTCATCACCGAGCTGCCCGGTGGCGTGCGCGTCGTCAGCGAGCGCGTGCCCGCCGTGCGCTCTGTCGCGCTGGGCTTCTGGATCGGCACCGGCTCGCGCACCGAGAGCGAAGCCGAGGCGGGGCTCTCGCACCTGCTCGAGCACATGCTCTTCCGCGGCACCGAGCGCTACCGCTCCGAGGAGATCGACCAGATCTTCGACGCGATGGGCGCGGAGCTGAACGCGGGCACGGGCAAGGAGATGACGTCGGTCTACGCGCGCGTGCTCGACGAGCACCTCGAGCGTGCCTTCGACGTGATCGCGCAGATGGTCGCCGTGCCGGTGATGGAGGGGCTCGCCGAGGAGCGCGAGGTGGTGCTCGAGGAGATCGCGATGTACGAGGACGATCCCCAGGAGCTGATCTTCGACGTGCTCGGTGAGACGATCTTCCCGGACGATCCGCTGGGCCGCGCGACGCTCGGCCGCGCCGAGGTCGTCGCCGCCGCCACGCGCGAGGAGCTGAGGAGCTTTCACGCCCAGCGCTACTTCCCCGGCAATGTCGTGATCGCCGCGGCCGGCAGCGTCGAGCACGAGCGGCTCGTCGCCTGGGCCTCGGACGCCTTCGCCGAGCGTGCGGGCGGCGGCGAGGGCTGGACGCCGCCGGCCCCGGTCGTTCTCGCCGAGCGCGCGAGCGCGCGCTTTCGCACACGCGACACCGAGCAGTACCACCTGACGCTCGGCGCCACCGCGCTCGCCCGCGACGACGAGCGGCGCTTCGCGCTGCGGGTGATGGACAGCCTGCTTGGCGGCACCTCCTCCTCGCGGCTGTTCCAGGCGGTGCGCGAGCAGCGCGGCCTCGCCTACTCGGTCTTCACATTCGAGAGCCTCTACCGCGACACGGGCCAGATCGGGCTCTACGTGGGGACGCGGCCGGAGAACCTGGCCGAGGTCTGCGGCGTGCTCGCCGAGGAGCTCCGGCGGATTCGCGAGGAGCCGGTCACCGAGGAGGAGCTCGAGCGTGCGAAGGACAACGTCAAGGGGCGGATCGTGCTCGCCCTCGAGTCGACCGCGGCGCGGATGGAGCGTCTCGGCTCGGCGGTGCTGGCCGAGATGCCGATCCTCGAGCTCGATGAGACGCTCGAGCGGATCGAGTCGGTCGACGCCGAGCAGATCGGAGCGCTGGCGTCGGAGCTGCTCGCCGTCGAGCGCCTCAGCGCGGCCGCGATCGGACCGGACGAGGAGGCCTTCCGCGCCGCGCTGACGCCGCTTCTGCCGGAGCTCGCGGAGGCGCGGTGATCCGCGTCGGCGTCGCCGGAGCGGCCGGCCGCATGGGGGTCGCGGTCTGCAGCGCGGTCGACGGCGCCGAGGGGATGGAGCTGACCGCCCGAGCCGATCCCGTTCTGGGCGTCGAACTGGCGTCGGTCCTCGGCGACTGCGACGTCGTCGTCGACTTCACCCAGCCCGATGTCGCGCTGGGGAACGCGCTTGCCTGCCTCGCCGCCGGCGTCCACGTCGTGATCGGGACGACCGGGTTCGACGTCGCCGCGCTCGAGGGGGTTGGCGGCGCGAACGTGTTCGTGGCGCCGAACTTCGCGATCGGAGCGGTCCTGATGATGCGTTTCGCCGCGCAGGCGGCGGCGCACATGGCCGCGGCGGAGATCATCGAGCTTCACCACGACGCCAAGCTCGACGCCCCCAGCGGCACGGCGTCGCGGACCGCCGAGCTGATGGCCGCGGCGAGCGGCCGTGGCGCTCCGGTGATCCACTCCGTGCGCCTGCCGGGGCTCGTCGCCCACCAGGAGGTGATCCTCGGCGACATCGGCCAGACGCTGACGATCCGCCACGACTCGATGACGCGCGAGTCGTTCATGCCCGGGGTGCTGCTCGCGGTCCGCCGCGTCGCCGCGCTCGAGCGCTCGCCGCTGGTCGGGCTCGAGCACCTACTGTTCTCCGACTGAGCGTGTGCGCGCGCTCGCAAGCCCGGTCGCTGGCGCGCCTGAGATACTGAGTCCATGTCCGATCTGGGAGCCGTCATCACCGCGATCGTCACGCCGTTCGACGAGCAGCTCGCCGTCGACGAGGAGGCGTTCGTCTCGCTGATGCACCACCTCGCCGCCAACGGCTCGGACGGGTTCGTCGTCTGCGGCACCACCGGCGAGGCCTCGACGTTGAGCGACGCAGAGCACATGGGGCTCGTCGAGCTGGCGGTGCGCGAGCGCCCCGCCGGCGTCACGATCATCGCCGGCGCCGGCTCCAACGACACCCGCCACGCCGTCGAGCTGACCGAGCGCGCGAACGAGATCGGCGTCGACGCGGTGCTGTCGGTGACGCCCTACTACAACCGTCCCAACCGCCGCGGCATCATCGCCCACTTCGAGGCGGTCGCGCGCGCGAGCGAGGTGCCGGTGATCCTCTACAACATCCCGGCGCGGACCGGCACCGACATGCCCAACGACCTGCTCGAGCGGCTCGCCCAGATCGAGCGCGTGGACTACGTCAAGCAGAGCAATGCGGCGAACCTCGCGCCCGTCGACGGGTTGGCCGTCTACGCCGGCGACGACACGCTGTTCGCGCGCACGCTCGACATGGGCGAGCCCGGCGGGATCCTCGTCGCGAGCCACATCGTCGGGCCCCAGATGCGACGCATGGTCGATGAGCCGGAGAACCGGGCCGCGATCGACGCGGAGCTCCAGGACGTCTACAGCACGCTGTTCATTACCGCCAGCCCGACCGCCACCAAGGCTGCGCTGGAGCTGCTCGGCCACCGCGTCGGCGGCCTGCGCCTGCCGATGGTGGCAGCGGATGAGTCCGAGCGCGAGGCGGTGCGCGCGATGCTCGAACGCCACCGCCTGCTGGGGCACGTGACCGCGTGAGCGCCCTGCGCGTGCTGCCGCTCGGCGGCCTGGGGGAGATCGGCAAGAACATGACCGTCGTCGAGTACGACGGCCGCATCGTCGTCGTCGATGTCGGGCTGCGCTTCCCGGCCCCGGAGATGTTCGGGATCGACCTGGTGCTTCCCGACTTCGGCTACCTGCGCGGCCGCGTCAAGGACATCGAGGCGATCGTCGTCACACACGGCCACGAGGACCACCTCGGAGCGCTGCCGTGGGTGCTGCGCGAGCTCGGCGCCGCCGACGCGCCGCCTGTCTACGGGCGGCCGCTGACGATGGCGATGGCGCGCTCCAAGCTCGAGGAGCACAAGCTCCGCGAGATCGAGCTGATCGACCTCGAAGACGGCGAGGACGTCGAGCTCGGCCCGTTCTCGCTCGAGCTGATCCACATGACCCACTCGATCCCCGACGCGAGCGCGGTCGCGCTGACGAGCGAGCTCGGCACGATCCTCGTGACCGGCGACTACAAGTTCGATCAGACACCGGTCGACGGCGAGCCCGCCGACATGTCGCGTCTCGCGCAGCTCGGCGCCGAGGGGATCCTGCTGTTGTGCGGCGACTCGACCAACGCCGACCGTCCCGGTTTCTCGCCGTCTGAGTCGATCGTCGGCCCGAACCTCGAGCAGGTCTTCGCCAATGCCCAGGGTCGCGTGATCGTGACGAGCTTCGCCTCGAACATCCACCGCGTCCAGCAGGTGATCGACGCCGCCGCCGCGCTCGGGCGCAAGGTCGCCCTGGTCGGACGCTCGATGCGCAAGAACGTCGCGATCGGCGGCGCGCTCGGCCACATCGACGTTCCCGACGGCCTGATCATCCAGGCGCGCGAGATCGAGGACTTCCGCGACGACCGCATGATCGTGCTGTCGACGGGCTCGCAGGGCGAGCCGCTGTCGGCGCTGCGGCGGATGGCCTATCGCGACCACCCGCAGGTGAAGCTTCACGACGGCGACACGGTCGTCTTCTCGGCCACGCCGGTGCCCGGCAACGAGCGTGCCGTCAATGACACGATCGACCGCCTCTACCACATCGGCTGCGACGTGGTGACGACGCGGGATGCGCAGATCCACGCCTCCGGTCACGGCTACATGGAGGAGATCAAGCTGATGCTCAACCTGACCAAGCCGCGCTACGTGATGCCGTTCCACGGCGACTTCAAGCGGCTGCAGCTGCACGGGCGGCTGGCGGAGTCGGTCGGCATCGCCCCGGAGGCGATCTTCCGCGCCGAGAATGGCGACGTGCTCGAGCTCGACGCGCGCGGCGCACGCTTCGGCAAGCCCGAAGGGGCGGGGATGATCTTCGTCGACGGCGTCGACATCGGAGACGTCGCTGACGCGGCGCTGCGCGACCGGCGCATGCTCTCGGCCGACGGCATCTTCATCGTCGTCGCGACGATCTCGGAGAAGGACGGCGGCTCGGTCGCCGATCCGGAGGTGATCTTCCGCGGCGTCGCCTTCATGGACGAGGCCGGCCAGCTGGTCGACGAGATCAAGGACACGGTCGAGGATTCACTCGAGCGCGCTGCCGGCGAGGGCGTCCGCGACGTCGAGCACCTGCAGCAGCTGCTGCACGACCACCTCGGCGCGCTCGTCTATGAGCGGTTGAAGCGGCGGCCGATGGTGCTGCCGGTTGTTGTCGAGGTCTAGCGACCTCGACAACAACCGGCCGCTGCTTTAGGGGCGTTGTGGGGGGCGGGTGTTTGGTGGCTTGGCGGGCGGCGAGGGTGGTGGGTGGGGTGCGGCTCGTCTCAGGATTCGGCGCCCATGGCCGCGGCTAGGCGGTTGTGTGAGTTTCGCGGCCGTCGCGGGTGGGCCGGCGCGTTGATGGTCGTGATGGCGCCGGCCAGGCGTCGGCGCGGGTCGCGGTGGCCTGAGCGTTGCTCAGCGCGCTTGCGGACCGACCGGCTGCGGAGCGACCGGGTCCGGCTGCGTTTCCGACGGCGTGACCGCCGGGAAGGTGACCGTGAAGCGTGCGCCGCCGTGAGGGGACTCATCGGCGGTGACGGTGCCGTTGTGCGCCTTGGTCACGGCGGCGACGATCGCCAGGCCGAGGCCGAAGGAGCCGCCGCGGTCGCCGGCGCCGCGGACGAAGCGTTCGAACAGCGTTGCGCGGGCCTCCGGCGCGATGCCGGGACCGTCGTCGGCGACGACGAGCTCGGCGGCGCCGTCCGGGAGGCTGCGCGTGCTCGCCGTGACGCGCGTTCCCGGCGGGGTGTGTCGCAGGGCGTTCTCGATCAGGTTGGTGGCGACGCGCTGAAGGTCGTCGCTATTGCCAACGAGCGGCGCCGGGTTGACGTCCAGCTCGATCGCATGGTCGCCGGCGGCGGGTTCCAGCTCGCTGGCCGCCTCGACGACAACGTCGGCGAGGTCGAGCCGCTGGCGCACCGGGGCGTGGCCGGCGTCGGTCCGTGCCAGCAGCAGCAGGTCGCCGACCAGGCGGCGCATCCGCTGCGTCGAGCGCAGAGCGGACTCAGCCGCCTCGCGGTCCGGCCCGCTCAGCGAATCGACGAGCAGCTCAAGGTTCGCGAGCACGCTGGTTAGGGGCGTGCGCAGCTCGTGCGACGCGTCGGCGACGAACTCGCGCTGGCGCTCAAGCGTCGCCACGGTCTCGTTGCGGGCGTCGCTCAAGGACGTGAGCATGCCGCTGAGGGTCCGAGACAGCTCGGCGATCTCGTCGTCGGCTACGGGCTCGGGCAGGGTGCGGCTCGGGTCCCGGGTGCGTTCGATCTCGCTGGCGGCGGCAGTGAGCTGCGCGACCGGGGCGATCGAGCGCCTGGCGACCAGTGAGCCTGCTCCAAAGGCGAGGGCCGTGCCTATCAGAGCGCCGAGGAAGAGCATCAACTCGAGGCTGGACACCTCACTGGTGATGCCGCTCAGCGGTTGCCCATACTGCACGTAGCCCTCGCCTCCGGTGAAGAACTGAACCGGAATCGTCACCACCCTGTAGCCCTTGTAATCGGTGGTG
>DATNHQ010000080.1:0-4132 GCA_035604915.1 Solirubrobacteraceae bacterium | reverse complement strand
CGACGAGCGTGAGCAGACTTTGAATCAGCTGCTCGTCGAGATGGACGGGTTTGAGGCGAAGGACAACATCATCATGATCGCGGCCACCAACCGGCCCGACATCCTCGACCCGGCGCTGCTGCGCCCGGGCCGCTTCGACCGCCAGATCGCCGTCGACCGTCCCGACCGCAAGGGCCGCGCGAAGATCCTCGACGTGCACACGCGCGGCAAGCCGCTCGCGAAGGGCATCAACATCGACGCGCTCGCCGGCCAGACGCCCGGCTTCACCGGCGCCGACCTCTCCAACCTGATCAACGAGGCGGCGCTGCTCGCCGCCCGCACCGGCAAGCGCGAGATCACGCAGATCGAGCTCGAGGAGGGCATCCTGCGCGTGATCGCCGGACCGGAGAAGAAGACGCGCGTGATGAGCGAGCGCGAGCGCCTGATCACGGCCTATCACGAGATGGGCCACGCGATCGTCGGCCACTACCTCGAGTTCGCCGACCCGGTCCACAAGATCTCGGTGGTCTCGCGCGGTCGCGCGCTCGGCTACACGATCTCGATGCCGACCGAGGACCGCTTCCTGACGACGCGCTCGGAGCTGCTGGACTCGATGGCGATGACGCTCGGCGGCCGCGCCGCCGAGGAGGTCGTCTTCGGCGACATCACGACCGGCGCCTCCAACGACCTCGAGAAGGTGACGGCGACCGCCAAGCAGATGGTCATGCGCTTCGGCATGAGCGACAAGCTCGGGCCGCGCGTCTACGGCCACGACCACGGGCAGCCCTTCCTCGGCCGCGAGTTCTCGACCGAGCCCGACTACTCCGACGAGATCGCGCGCGAGATCGACGACGAGGTCCGCCGCATCATCGAGGGCGCGCACCAGCGGGCCCGCACGATCCTCGGTGAGCGCCGCGAGACCCTCGACCGGATCTCGAAGATCCTGCTCAAGCGCGAGACGATCGAGAAGGAGCAGTTCGAGAAGCTGCTCGTCGGCGTCAGCGAGGAGGACGTCTTCCCCGAAGAGCCCAACGCGCCGGCGCTCGCGCCCGGACCCGCGCCGACCCCCGAGCGCGCGCGCCCGGAGACGGCGCGCCCGCTGCCGCGCCCCGGCCTCGCCGCCGAGATGCGCGGCGAAGACCCCAAGCGTCCGCAGCTGGACTGACGCAAACCCTGTTGTGGGGTTGGGTGCATGCACCCAACCCGGGTCGGCGCATGCGCCGACCCGAGGTCGGCGCATGCGCCGACCTCAAGCATGAAGATGGCCTCTGGGAGGATGCGAGCGTGGGCTACCGGATCATGGGCATCCTCAACGTCACGCCCGACTCCTTCTCCGACGGGGGGCGCTACCTCGACGCTGCCGCGGCGATCGAGCACGGCCTCGAGCTGGCGGCAGAGGGCGCCGAGATCATCGACGTCGGCGGCGAGTCGACGCGCCCGGGCTCGAGCGGCGTCAGCCTGGAGCTCGAGCTCGAGCGCGTCTTGCCGGTGATCGAGGGGCTCGTCGCCGCCGGCCTGGGCGCCACGATCTCGATCGACACATCCAAGCTCGAGGTCGCGCGGGCCGCGCTCGACGCCGGCGCGAGCTTCGTCAACGACGTGACGGCCTTCCGCGCGGCGCCCGCGATCGCCGAGCTCGTGGCGGCGCGCGGCGCCGAGTGCTGCCTGGTGCACATGCAGGGCGAGCCCGCGACGATGCAGAAGGCGCCGCATTACGGTGACGTCGTCGCCGAGGTCGCGTCGTTTCTGCGCGAGCGCGTCGAGTTCGCGCTGGCGGCCGGGATCGCGCGCGAGCGGATCCTCGTCGACCCGGGGATCGGCTTCGGCAAGACCGTCGCGCACAACCTCGAGCTGCTCGACCGCCTCGACGAGCTCGTCGCGCTCGGCCAGCCGGTGCTGATCGGAACATCGCGCAAATCGTTCCTCGGCGCGCTCGGCGGCGGGCGCGAGCGCGACCGCCTGGCCGGCACGATCGCCACCAACGTGATCGCGCTGCTGCGCGGCGCGAGCGTCTTCCGCGTGCACGACGTCGCGGCCGTTCGCGACGGCCTGGAGGTCGCTGCTGCTACGGTCAAGCGCAGATGAGCGAAACGCCCGACGACGAGCTTGACCCCGACGACGAGCTCGACATCGAGGGCGGCGCCCAGACTGTCGTCACGATCGAGATCTCCGGGCTGTCGCTGTACACCCACATCGGCGTCGGCGCGGCCGAGCGCGAGGTCGGCCAGCGGCTGCTGTTCGACATCCGCATCGACGTCGGCGAGTCCGACGCGACCGAGACCGACCGGATCGAGGACACGATCGACTACGGCGAGGTCTGCCAGCTTGTGGCGCTGATCGCCCAGCAGCGCAACTACAAGACGCTCGAGCGCCTCTGCACCGTCGTTGCCGACCGCATCATCGAGGACTTCGGCGCCGAGGCCGTGTGGGTCAAGGCGGCCAAGCCCGAGCCGCCGATCCCGCTGGCGGTCGAGGAAGTCTCGGTGGAGGTCTGGCGCGAGCTGCCCGAGTGAGCGGCGCGCGGATCGGCTATCTCGGTCTCGGCTCGAACGTCGGCGAGCGCCGCGCCAACCTGCAGGCGGCAGTCGACGGCCTCGCCGCACGCGGCGTGCGGGTGCTCGAGAGCTCGAGCACCTACGACACCGACCCGGTCGGTGAGATCCTCGACCAGCCGACCTTCCTGAACGCCTGCCTGCGGGTCGAGACGGCGCTCGAGCCGCTGGAGCTGCTCGATCTGTGCAAGGAGCTCGAGCGCGAGCTCGGCCGTGCCGCCGGCGGGCCCCGCCACGCGCCGCGCGTGATCGACATCGACGTGCTGGCGCTCGGCGATCTGGTGCTGCGCTCCGAGCGGCTGTCGCTGCCTCACGCAGAGCTGTTGACGCGGCGCTTCGTGCTGATCCCGCTGCTCGAGCTCGACTTCGAGCTGCGCACGCCGGCCGGAGAACGCCTCGCCGACGCGCTCGCGGCGCTCGACTTCGACGAGGGCGTGCGCCGCGCGGGCCCCAGGCTCGCGCTGCCCGCATAATCCGCCTGTGCTACTGGTCGTCGACGTCGGCAACACGCAGACGCATTTCGGCGCGGTCCGCGACGGCGAGATCGGCGAGCACTGGCGCTTCGCGACCGAGCGCGGCTCGACCTCCGACGAGCTGGGGGCCGCGCTGCGCAACCTGCTCGCGCTGCGCGGTCTCGGCTTCGAGGACATCAGCGCGACCGCCGTCTCCTCGACCGTGCCGGAGCTCGCTCCGGAATGGGCGGCGATGGCGCGCCGCTACCTCGAGCACGAGGCGCTGATCATCGGGCCGGGCGTCAAGACCGGCATGCCGATCCGCCTCGACAACCCGCGCGAGCTCGGCGCCGACCGCCTCGTCAACGCGGTGGCGGCGTGGACGCGCTTCCGGAGCGCCTGCATCGTCGTCGACTTCGGCACCGCGATCACCTATGACGTCGTCTCGGGCGAGGGCGAATACCTAGGCGGGATCATCTCGCCGGGCCTCGAGATCTCACTCGAGGCGCTCACGCTGCGCGCGGCGAAGCTGCCCCAGATCGAGCTCGGCGAGCCGCGCTCGCTGATCGGCAAGACCACCGTGGACGCGGTCCGCTCGGGCATCGTCTACGGCTACGCCGGCCAGGTCGACGGGATCATCGGGCGGCTGCGCGCCGAGCTCGGCACCGACGCCCCGGCGATCGCCACCGGCGGCCTCGCCCACCACCTCGTGCCGTCGTTCACGGCGTCGGTCGATCTGGTCGACGACCTGCTGACACTGGAGGGGCTCCGGCTGGTCTGGGAGATGAATCGTTAGGTGCTCCGCCGCTTCGCGGGCGAGCACCTATCGAAGCCGACTAACCTGGAGGCATGCCGGCGCTCACCGACCCAATCACGCTCGGCGGCCTGGCGCTGCCGAATCGCGTTGTGCTCGCGCCGCTCGCCGGGATCGGCAACTGGTTCGTGCGGCTGCAGGCGCGGCGGTTCGGGGCCGGGCTGGTCGTCTCGGAGATGGTCTCGAGCTTCGCAGTGCACTACCGCAACGCCAAGACCTGTCGGGAGCTGTTGCGGATCGACCCGCGCGAGCGGGTGGGCGGGCCGGTCTCGATCCAGCTGTTCGGCGCCGACCCCGACGTGATGCGCTCGGCGGCGGCGAGCGTCGCCGCCGCG
>DATNHQ010000079.1:0-9126 GCA_035604915.1 Solirubrobacteraceae bacterium | reverse complement strand
AAGAGACCGGCGCCTACCGGCTGCTGCTCAGCGCGATGAGCGAGAACCCGGCCGAGCTCCAGCGTTTCTACGCCGAGACGGTCGAGCCGCTGGTGGCCTACGACGAGCAGTACGCCACCGACCTGGTCGCCACCGTCGAGGCGTTTCTGGAGGCCGACGGGAACGTCGCCGGAACCGCGCAGCGCCTGTTCACCCACCGACACACGATCCGCTACCGGCTCGAGCGCGTGCGCGAGCTGTGCGGCCTCGACGTCGGCTCGAGCGACGGCCGCGAGAAGCTCTCGCTCGGCCTCAAGGCGATGCGCGTACTCGGCATGACCGGCGCCGCCGCGCCCTCGACCGAACCCGGCCACGCCGGCGGCAGAGTGCCAAGGCGCTAGGGCGCAGGACGGTCGCCGCGCGGCGGACCGGGAGGGTGGCGGAGCGGGGGCGCCGCGGTGGCGGCGAGCGCGATCGCCAAGCCGGCCGCGCACAGCGTCGCGATCGCGACGAGCAGCGGATAGGCCACTGTCGAGAGCTGCGAGCCGAGGCCCGAGAGCGCCCCCGCAACGACGCATCAGCACCACAAGCCGCCAAGCAACCAAACCGCAGCCAACACGCCGGCAGCAAGCACCACGAAACTCAAGTCGCCACCAAACCAGCAGGCGCGCAGGATCGTGGCGCAGCCACGATCCGAGCACCACTGGGGGGCAGGGATTCGAACCCCGATAACCGGCGCCAAAGGCCGGGGTCTTGCCGTTAGACGACCCCCCAAGAAGGTGCCGCCGCAAGTGTAGTTACGCTGACCGCGATGCCTGGATCGACGGTCGTGATCCTCGCCGGCGGGTCCGGTACGCGGATGCGCTCGGCGACGCCCAAGCTCGCGCACGACCTCTGCGGGCGCCCGCTGCTGCACTGGCCGATCGCCGCCGCGCGCGAGGCCGGGGCGGCGGCGATCGTGGTCGTCGTGCCGCCGGGCGACGCGCTCGCCGGCGTGCTCCCCGACGACGTGCAGACGGCCGTGCAGCCCGAGCCGCGAGGAACCGCCGACGCGCTCGCCGCCGCGGCCGACGCGATCTCCCGCGACGGCGTCGTGATCGTGCTGTCGGGCGACGTGCCGCTGGTGGCGCCGGCGCTGCTGGCGGAGCTGGAGCGCACGCACGCCGCCGCGCGCGCGACCGCGACGATGGTGAGCGCCGTGCCGGCCGACCCGCGCGGTTACGGCCGCGTCGTCCGCGACCAGGGCGGCGCGCTGCTCCGCGTCGTCGAGACGAAGGTGCCGGGCGACGCGAGCGCGGCGGAGCTTGCGATCGGCGAGGTTAACACCGGCATCTACGCCTTCAACGGCGGCGCCCTCCTGGACGCGCTCGAGCAGGTCGGCTCCGACAACGCCCAGGGGGAGCGCTACCTGCCCGAGGTGCTCGAGCTGCTGCTGCGCGGCGGCGCCGCGGTCGCGACGCTCGCGGCCGACGACCCCGCGACGCTCGCGGGCGTCAACGACCGCGCCGAGCTCGCGAGCGTGCGCGCCGAGGCGCAGCGGCGGATCCACGAGCGCCACATGCTGGCGGGCGTGACGATCGTGCAGCCCGCGAGCACGACGATCGACGTCGCCGTGACAATCGGCGAGGACACCGTGATCGAGCCCTGCAGCCAGCTGCTCGGCGTGAGCGCGGTCGGCTCGGGCGCGACCGTCGGGCCGCACACGACGCTGATCGACGCGCGCCTCGGCGACGGCGTCAACGCCGTCCGCTCGCACCTGGTCCGCTGCGAGCTGCGCGCGGGCGCGAGCGTCGGCCCGTTCGCCTACCTGCGCCCCGACGCCCTGCTGCGCGAGGGCGCGAAGGTCGGGACCTTCGTCGAGGTGAAGAACTCCGACATCGGTGCGGGCGCGAAGGTGCCCCACCTCTCCTACATCGGCGACGCCGACATCGGCGAGCAGACGAACCTCGGCGCCGGCTCGATCACGGCCAACTACGACGGCACCGCCAAGCACCGCACGAAGATCGGCGCGCGCGTCCACGGCGGCGTCGACACGGCCTTCGTGGCGCCGGTCACGGTCGGCGACGACGCCTGGACGGCGGCCGGGTCGGTGGTCACCAACGACGTGCCGGCGGGCGCCCTCGCGGTCGCGCGCGCGCGCCAGCGCAACGTCGAGCGCTACAGCGAGCGCCGTGGCAAATGAGCCAGCACCTGGGTGGGGTCGGCGCATGCGCCGACCCCGGGTTGGGTGCATGCACCCAACCCATCTAAACTAGGGGGAGTGAGCGTGACCGAGTCGCAGCCGTCGATGACGTTCCTGCCGATCGACTACGACAAGCGGCTGATGCTGTTCTCCGGGCGCGCGACGCCCGAACTCGCCGCCAAGATCGCAGCCAAGCTCGGCGTGGAGCTCGGCCCGACGACGCTCAAGACCTTCTCCAACGGTGAGGTCTACTGCCGCTACAGCGAGTCGATTCGCGGCGCCGACGTCTTCATCGTGCAGTCGACCTGCGGCAACGCGCAGACCGGCCTGACCGCCAACGACGCGCTGATGGAGCTCCTGCTGATGATCGACGCGGCGGTCGGCGCCTCCGCCCATCGCGTGATCGCGGTCGTGCCGTGGTTCGGCTACTCGCGCCAGGACAAGAAGTCCGCCCCGCGCGAGCCGATCTCGGCGCGCCTGGTCGCGCGCGTGCTCGAGGCCGCCGGCGCCGACCGCGTGCTGACGATGGACCTCCACGCCGGCCAGGTCCAGGGCTTCTTCTCGAAGCCACTCGACCACATGACCGCGCGCTTCATCCTCGCCCAGCACTTCAACGACCTGCACCTCGAGAACCTCGTCGTCGTCGCCCCCGACGTCGGCCGCGCCAAGCTCGCCCAGAAGTTCGCCGAGAAGGTCGGCGCCGACCTCGCCGTGATGACCAAGGAGCGCCCGGCCCAGCAGGTCGCCGAGATCGGCTACGTGATCGGCGAGGTCGCGGGCAAGACGGCGGTGATCATCGACGACATCATCGACACAGCGGGCACGCTGTGCGCGGCGGCGCAGACGCTGATCGAGCACGGCGCGGCGAAGGTCTACGCGGCCGCCACGCACGGCGTCTTCTCCGGCCCCGCCTACGAGAACCTGGCGAGCGGACCGTTCGAGCGGATCGTCGTCACCGACACGATCCCGGCGCCGCCGGGGGCGCCCGAGCACGTCTACGTGCTGCCATGCGCCGACATCCTCACCGACTCGATCCGCCGCATCTTCACCGACGGCTCGGTCAGCGAGGTGTTCGGCGGCGAGAACCAGCTCTTCTGAGGGCGTGGTGGCGCCGCCGAGAGGCGCCCTGGGCGGCCTCGTCGATCGCCTCGGGCTGAGCGACGAGGAGGTCCTCGCGATCTTCGAACTGGACGCGCTGGGGGCGATCGCGGGGGATGTCGAGCACCGCCCCGAGGTCGAGATCCTCGCCGCGCTCTGCGCCGAGGCCGACGAGCGGCTCGGGCCCGGCGCGCTGGCGCGCTGGCTGCGCTCGGGCCGGCCGCCCTCACGCCCGCTCGACCTGCTGCTGGGGGGCGACTTCGGGGCGTTCGAGGACGCGCTCACGCGCCGCGTCGACGAAGCCGCGCCGTGAGCCGCCGCCGGCGCAGGCTGTGGATCGCCGCCGCGGCGATCGTCTTCCTGGTGATCAGCTTCGAGCTGGCACGCTGGCTGACGCTGGAGAACGTCGAGCGCGCCGACATCGTCAAGCTGCTCGCGGCCGAGGCCCGCGGCGACCGCGCCGCGATGCTCGCGCAGCTGCACGGCTGCACCGCCGCCTGCATCGCCGACGTGCGCTTCGACGCGAGCCACCTGCGCCGGCGCGGCGCCGTCGAGATCCTCGCCGATCAGTCGCAGACCGCCTACGCGCTGAGCGGCCGCTCGGGCTTCACGCGCGTCGCCTGGAAGTCCTCGAAGGCGCAGCTGCCGGTCGTCCAATGCGTGGTCGTGTCGCGCAGCGGCAATGTCATCTCCGGCCTCACGGTTAGGCTCATGCGCGTGAGCCGCCCGCTATACCCCACCACAGCCGATTGCTGAGGGAGCGCCGCGCAGGGCGGCGGCTCGCGAGCGCGCTGGCCCTCGTTGCCCTGGCGCTGGCGGCGCTCGCGTCGACCGGCGCCGACGGCAGCGCCCGCGGCGTCGCCGCGCTCGCGGCGGCCAGCGAGCGCCCGACCCCCGGGGCGGTCTATCAGTCCGGGCCGAGCGGCCGCTACCTGCTGGGCGGCACCTGGCTGTTTCGCTTCGACCGCGGCGTCGGTGAGCGCGAGCGCTTCCAGGACTCGCGCTCGAGCGCCGGCTGGAGCGCGATCGGCGTGCCGAACGCATGGAACGCCGGGCAGCAGAGCGCCGCCGCCTACGCCGCCACCGTCGCCTGGTACCGCAAGGACTTCGTGCTCCCGTCGAGCTCTCCGAGCGACACCTGGATCGTGCGCTTCGAGTCGGTCAACAACAGCGTCACGGTCTGGCTGAACGGCCATCTGATCGGCTCTCACACCGGGGCCTTCCTGGCCTTCGAGGTGCCGCTGCCCGCCGCCGACCTCGACCGCGGCGCGCTCAACCGGCTGGTCCTGCGCGTCAGCGACGCGCACGCGCTGAGCGACCTGCCGCCGCTCAGCCGCAGCGGGCCCGCAGGCGTCGTCGGCGGCTGGTGGAACTACGGCGGCCTGCTGCGCGAGGTCTATCTGCGCCGCGTGCAGGGGCTCGACATCGCCAGCGCGCAGGTGCTGCCCGCGCTCGCCTGCGCCACCTGCGCGGCGCGGGTCTCCTTCGCGGTCGTGGTCCACAACTACACAAGCGGCGCGCAGAGCGTGACGCTCAGCGCCGACTACGGCGGCATTCCTGCTGCGCTCGGCCGCCAGAGCATCGCGGCCGGCGCGAGCGCGACCTTCACCGGCGCGCTGCGAGTCGCCCACCCGCAGCTGTGGTCACCGCGGTCGCCGCACCTCTACGACGTGGCGCTGCGGGCGCGGGCCGGGTCGGCGCTGGCCAGCTACCTCGTGCAGAGCGGGATCCGCTCGGTCACCGTCAGCGGCGGGCGCCTGTACCTCAACTACGAGCCGCTGCATCTGCGCGGCGTCGGCCTGGTCGAGGACTCCCCGAGCGCGGGCTCGGCGCTGTCGCCGGCGGCGCAGCTCGCGCTGATCACGCACGCCAAGGCGCTGGGGGCGACGATCGTGCGCTCGCAGTACCCGCTGTCGGCCTACGAGGAGCAGCTCGCGGACGAGATGGGGATCATGCTGTGGTCGGAGATCCCGGTCTACCAGGTTCACGACAGCGAGCTGCCCGCGGTCACCGCCGCCGCCGTGGCGCTGCTGCGGGAGAACATCCTCGAGAACGGCAACCACCCGTCGATCGTGATCTGGTCGATCGCCAACGAGCTCGACCCCGTCGTCGGCGCCGCCCAGAGCGCCTACATCGCCGCGGCCGTGCGCGCGGCGCACGCGCTCGACCCGACGCGCCCCGTCGGCCTCGCCTTCCAGGGCCTCCCGGGGATCGGCTGCCAGGCCGGCTACGCGCCGCTGCAGCTGCTCGGGATCAACGATTACTTCGGCTGGTACCCGGGCCCCGGCGGCCAGATCGCCGACCCGAGCCTGGTCGGTTCCTACCTCGCGCGCCAGCGCGCCTGCTACCCCCACCAGGCGATGATGATCAGCGAGTTCGGCGCCGAGGCCAACCGGCCGGGGCCGGTCGACGAACGCGGCACCTACGAGTTCCAGAGCCAGTTCATCTCAAGCCAGCTGACGGCGATCGCGGCGGCGCCGTGGCTGAGCGGCGCGGTCTACTGGGCGCTCCAGGACTTCCTCGTGCGGCCCGGCTGGAGCGGCGGCAATCCCTACCCCACGCCGCCGCTCTTCACCAAGGGGCTGCTCGACTTCCAGGGCGTGCCCAAGCCCGCCTGGAGCGTCGTCGCGGCCGCCTATGCGAGCACCGTGCAGGTCGGCTGACGCCTGGCGACGTGGGCACTGCCAGGTTGGGCTTAGGTGGGCGCGCACGGCGGCTGAGGCCGGCGCGCACGGCGGCTGAGGTGGGCGCGCAGGGCGGGTGGCGGCGCCGCGGCGGTCGGCCGCCGGGGTCCGGCCGGCGTGCGCGGTCCAGTACCATCCCGGCCGTCATGGCCACACGCAGCAGGCTCACCCGACTCGATGTTTCCGCCCGTACGCCGGACGGCTCGCGCACGGCTCGGCGGCTGCGCGGCGAGGGCCTCGTTCCCGGCGTCCTCTACGGACACGGCGACCCCGTCAACTTCGCGGTCGAGGCGCGGGCGCTGCGAAACGCCCTGGCCGCTTCCGGGGCGGTGCTCGAGGTCTCACTCGACGGTGCCACCCCGACCCCGGCCGTGCTCAAGGAGGCCCAGCGCCACCCCGTCCGCGGCGACACGATCCACGTCGACCTGATCCGCGTGCGCCTCGACCAGCCGATCCAGGCGAGCGTCGCGGTCGAGCTGCTCGGCGTCGAGGAGGCCCCCGGAGTGCGCGACGGCGGCGTGCTCGAGCACGTCACCCACACCATCCAGGTCGAGGCGCTGCCGACGGCGATCCCCGAGTCGATCAGCCACGACGTCTCAGAGATGGTGATCGGCGACACGCTCCTGCTCTCCGCGCTCGATGCGCCCGAGGGCGTGACGCTGCTCGGCGATCTCGACGAGATCGTGATCGCCACCCTCTCGCCGCCCCGCCTGCGCCTCGAGGACGAAGAGGAGATCGAGCAGGAGACGGAGCTCGTCGGCGAGGGCGGGGCCGAGGCCTCCGCCGAGGAGGGCGCGGGGGAGCCGGCCGACTCGGCGGGCTCAGACGACGGCGAGTAGGCGCCGCTGCGCTTCTCGCGCGGTTCCTCGATCGACTGGCTCGTGGTCGGGCTCGGCAACCCGGGACGGGAGTATCAGGGCACCCGGCACAACGTTGGCTTCGCCGTCGCGGACGAGCTCGCGCGCCGCTGGGAGCTGGGGCGCGAGCGCAACCGCTACCGCGGCCGCCTGCGCGAGGGCCGCGCCGGCGCGGGCGGGCCCCAGGTGGCGCTGCTTGAGCCGCAGACCTTCATGAACGACGCCGGGCGCAGCGTCGGCCCGGCGCGCGGGGCCTACCGGCTGCCGCTCGAGCGCGTGCTCGTCGTCCACGACGAGATCGACCTGCCGTTCGGTGAGATCCGCAGCCGCGTCGGCGGCGGGCTCGCCGGCCACAACGGTCTCAAGTCGCTGCGGCGCGAGCTCGGCAGCGGCGAGTTCACGCGCGTGCGCGTCGGCGTCGGGCGCCCCGACTCGACCGACCCCGAGATCGTCGCCGGCTACGTGCTCGCACGTTTCCGCGAGGGTCCCGGCGAGGTGGCCGACCTGATCGAGCGCGCCAGCGACGCGGTCGCCGCTATCGTCGCCGGTCCGTGACAGTGCTCGCATCGCTGCTCGAGCACCTCGCCGAGAGCGAGGACGGGCTCGCGCTCGCACGCGACGGCGGCGAGGCGTTCTGCTCCTCGGCGCTGCGCCCGTTCCTGATCGCGGCGCTGCTCGCGCGTGGCGGCGAGCGCCCGGCGATCGTCGTCGCCCCCGACGATCGCGCCGCCAGCGAGCTCGCGGCCGACCTGGCGAGCTGGATGGCGCCGCGTCGCGTGCGCTTCTACCCCTCGCGCGGTGTCACCTACGAGTCCCACCTGGCGCCGCCGCCACACCTCGTGGGCCTGCGCATCGCCGCGCTCGATGCGCTCGCGTCCGGGCCGCCGGCGGTGCTCGTCGTGTCGGCGCCGGCGCTGTCGGAGAAGGTGCCCGACCCGGCGCTGCGCCCGCGCTCGTTCGCGCTCGCGGTGGGCGATTTGCTCGACCTCGACGAGTGCGCGCAGACGCTTGTCGAGATGGGCTACGAGCGGGTCTCGCAGGTCGAGGATCGCGGCCAGTTCGCCATGCGCGGCGGCCTGCTCGACCTCTTCGCCGCGACCGCCGAGCGCGCCGTGCGCGTCGAGCTGTTCGACATCGAGATCGAGTCGATGCGCACCTTCTCGACCTTCACGCAGCGCTCGCTCGAGCCGATCGAGCAGATCGAGGTCGCGGGCGCGGCGGAGCTGGCGCTCGAGCACCGCGGCGCCCTGCTCGATGGCGAGCGGCCCGACATCGCGGAGCTCTTGCCGCTCGAGCGCTTCCTGCCGCTGCTCGAGCTGGTCGGGGCGGAGGCGACGATGATCATCGCCTCGAGCGAGGAGGTCGCGCCGACGCTGCGCGACCACTGGGCCGACGTCACCGCCGCCTTCCACGACTCCGATGCCCACAACCTCTACGTCGCGCCCGAGCAGCTGGAGGCCGAGCTGGCCGCGCGCGCCCGGATCCGCCTGCTCTCGATGGCGGGCGGATCCGGCGTCGAGTTCCACGCCCAGGCGGCCGGCGGGGTCGCGCGCTCGCTGGGCGAGGCTGAGGCCGAGCTCGAGCGCGATCTGCGCTCCGGCTATCGCACCGTCGTCGTCTGGGCGCGGCGTGGCGACGGCGAGCGCGCCGCCCACAACCTCACACGCCTGAGTGCGAGCTGGCTCGAGGACTCGCCGGCCCAGGATCGGCTGACCTTCGCGCAGGCGAATCTGCGCGAGGGCTTCGTCGCGGCGGGCCTGCGCCTCGCCGTGATCCCCGACCACCTGCTGTTTCACCGCCGCCGGCGGTCGCCTTCGCGGCCCGCGGTCGGGCGCCGCGGCGCATTGCGCTCCTTCGCCGACCTGCGCGCCGGCGACTATGTCGTCCACGAGGACCACGGCATCGCGCGCTTCGCCGGCTTCGAGACGCGCACGGTCGCCGGGGTCACGCGAGACTACCTCTACCTCGAATACCAGGGCGACGACCGCGTTTACGCGCCGACCGACCAGTTCGCGAAGATCTCGCGCTACGTCGGCGCAGGCGGCGAGCACCCGACACTTTCGCGCCTGGGCGGCAGCCGCTGGGACACGCTCAAGGCGCGTGCCCGCCACGCCGCGCAGGAGCTGGCGGGGGAGCTGCTCTCGCTCTACGTCGAGCGCCGCCGCCGCGAGGGCCACGCCTTCGCCGCCGACGGCGAATGGCAGCGCGAGTTCGAACAGCGCTTCCCCTACACCGAGACGCCCGACCAGCGCGACGCGATCGAGGCGGTCAAGGCCGACATGGAGGAGGCGCGGCCGATGGACCGCCTGATCTGCGGCGACGTCGG
>DATNHQ010000078.1:0-3217 GCA_035604915.1 Solirubrobacteraceae bacterium | reverse complement strand
GCCGACCTCGGCTGGGGCAGCGTCATGGGCAACACGCTCGACCACGGCGTCACCTACATGCCCTACGGCGTCGACTTCTCGATGGCCTGCGGCATGGAGGTCGTGCTCGCCGACGGAAGCCTGCTGCGGACCGGCATGGGCGCGATGCCCAACAGCCCCTCCTGGCACGTCTACAAGCGCGGCCTCGGCCCGACGCTCGACCAGCTCTTCATGCAGTCCAACTTCGGGATCGTCACCAAGATGGGCATCTGGCTGATGCCCTACCCCGAGGTCTACATGCCGCTTTGGCTGAGGGTGTGGCGCGACGACGATCTCGCGCCGGTCATCGACATCCTGCGCACGCTGATGCTCGACGGGACGATCAGGATGGTGCCCCAGCTGATGAACACGATCCTGCTCGGGTCGGTGCTGTCGCGACGCGATCAGTGGTACGACGGCGAGGGACCGGTGCCCGACGAGGTGATCGAGCGGATGGCGCGCGAGCTCGAGATCGGGCGCTGGATCATGCGCTTCGCTCTCTACGGCGACGAGGCGGTCGTCGACCACCGCTTCGAGAAGATCAAGCGCGCCTTCTCCCAGATCGAGGGCGCCGACGTCTGGGGGGCAAAGTGCGCGCCCGAGGACATTCCCTCGCTCGAGCATCCGGCCGAGCGTATTCAGGGCGGCGTGCCGAACCTCGAGTGGAACAACATGACGGCCTGGTACGGCGGTGAGGAGGGCGGCCACATCGGCTTCTCGCCGATCGCGCCGCTGGTCGGGCGCGACGCCGTCGCCCTGCGCGATCTGCTCCGCGGCATGGTCGAGGGCGCGGGCCTCGACTACATCGTCGGCATGCTGCCGATCAACGCGCGCAGCTTCGCCCACATCACGATGGTGATCTTCGACACCAAGAACGAGGCGCAGGCGCGCAGCGCCTACGAGGTCTCCAAGCAGCTGGTCGTCGCTGCCGGCAAGCTCGGCTACGGCGAGTACCGCGCGCACCTCGACTTCATGGATCTCGCCTCCGATCAGTACTCCTTCAACAACCACTCATACCGGCGCTTCTGCGAGACGATCAAGGACGCGCTCGACCCTGCCGGCATCCTCTCACCCGGCAAGCAGGGCATCTGGCCCCGCTCGATGCGCCCCGAAGGCTCCTAGCCTCCATGCGCGCCGTCGTGATCGACGAGGACCGGCGGCTCGTCGTCGTCGAGCAGCCGCGGCCCGCGCCGGCCGAGGGCCAGGCGCTGGTCGAGGTCGCCTACTGCGGGATCTGCGGCTCGGACCTGCACTTCCGCGACATCCCTGAGCTGTTCCCGCAGGGAACGATCCCCGGTCACGAGTGCAGCGGACGCGTCGTGGCGCTGGGCGACGGCGTACCGTCCTGGCGCCTGGGTGAGCGCGTCACCGTGCTGCCGTTCGCGCAGTGCGGCGAGTGCGAGCTCTGCGCGAGCGGCCAGGAGCAGGTCTGCCCCCACGCGATTCCAAACGGCGTCGGCCTCGGCACCGGCCGCCCCGGCGCCTACGCGGAGCACGTGCTCGTGGACGAACGCATGCTGTTCGCGCTTCCGGACTCAGTCGACGACCGTGCCGCGGCGCTGACCGAGCCACTCGCCGTCGCGGTACGCGCCGTCGCGCGCTCCGGGCTCGACCGCGGCGCGCCGGCGATGGTGCTCGGTGCCGGAACGATCGGGATGCTGACAGCGCTCGTGCTCGCCGACCGCGGCTACGAGCAGGTCGTCGTGGTCTCACGCAACGCAGCCCGCCGCGAGCTCGCAACCGCGCTCGGGCTCACGGCCGTGTCGCTCGAGGAGGCTTCCGCCGCCGCGCGGATCGCGCCGGCCTGCATCTTCGAATGCGCGGGCACCCCGGCCGCCGCCCGGCTGGCGGTCGAGCTGGTCGGCCCGCTCGGGCGAATCATGCTGGTCGGGCTCGCGCTCGAGCCGCTCGACCTCGAGGCCCCGCCGATCCTCTTCAAGGAGATCGAGCTGCGCGGCGTCATCTCATACTCGCGGGCCGACTTCGCCGCGGCGATCGACATGCTCGCGCGCGGGGCGCTCCCGGTCGATCAGCTGGTCACGGCGACGGTGCCGCTCGAAGAGGCCGAGGCCTCCTTCCAGGAGCTGATGGCACCGGGCAACCGCCACCTGAAGATCCTGCTCGCGCCGCAGACGCCGGCTTAGCAGGCTCTACGCCGCGGGGTCGCCGCTCCAGAAGTCGTCCACCAACGACCCCGGGCGATGGTGCGGATGCGCCGAGATCCACGCCATCGAGCCGGCGTCGACCGGCAGCGCGACGCCGGTCACGAACGACGCCTGATCAGAGCAAAGCCACACCACCGCGGCCGCCACCTCCTCGGGCGTGCCGACCCGCGACATCGCCTGCGGCGCCATGATCTCGCGCTGGCGCTCGAGCGGCTGGTTCGACATCAGCGGCGTCATGATCGCGCCGGGGCAGACCGCGTTCACGCGAATCGCCTCGTTGGCGTACTCCGTGGCCGCGCTCTTTGTCAAGCCGAGGATGCCGTGCTTGCTCGCTCCGTAGGCGCTCAGGCCGATCACGGCGCCGAGCCCTGCGTTCGATGAGGTGTTGACGATCGCGCCACCGGCGCCGGCTCGCAGCATCTCGCGGATCTGGTACTTCATGCCCAGAAAGGTGCCGCGCAGGTTGACGGCGATCGTCGCGTCGAAGTCCTCGTTCGTCGTCTCGTGCAGCAGCGCATGAACGCCGATGCCGGCGTTGTTGTGGGCGTAGTCGAGGCGGCCGAAGCGCTCGAGCACGCGCGCGACGAGCGCCTCGCTGTCGGCGGCGCTGGCGACGTCGCAGGCGAAGAACTCGGCCCGGCCGCCCGCCTGCTCGATCGCGGCCACGGTCTCCTCACCGCCGGCGCGCGAGCGCTCGAGGTCCGCGACGATCACCGCCGCTCCCTCGCTGGCGAAGCGGATCGCGCAGGCGCGGCCGATGCCGCTCGCCGCGCCCGTGACCAGGCCCGCGCGGCCCTCCAGCAGCATGCTCAGTCGGCGCCGCGACCCGCGCGGAGGCGCTCGCCGGCCGGCTCGGCCGCCGCGGCACGTGCGAGCGCCGCGCGGCGCACCTCGCTCGGCGTGAGCTCGTAGCGCGCCTTGAATACGCGCGCGAAGTGCGCGGCGTCATGGAAGCCCCAGCGGAAGGCGATCTCGGTGACCGAGCCGCCGCCGAGCAGCTCGAGGTCCTCGCGGCAGCGCGACAGGCGCTCGCC
>DATNHQ010000077.1:0-2615 GCA_035604915.1 Solirubrobacteraceae bacterium | reverse complement strand
CGACGAGGAGAAGCGCAGCGTCGTGCCCCTGGAGTCGGGCATCGACAAGGTGGAGACGGCCGTCGGCGTCTCCAACCTCTACGACTCCATCGCCACCAACTACGTCCACCAGCTGACCCAGGCGCTGCTCGCCAAGGAGCTGTACCACCGCGACAAGGACTATCTCGTCGACAACGGCGAGGTGAAGATCATCGACGAGTTCACCGGACGCACGCTCGAAGGGCGCCGCTGGTCCGAGGGCCTGCACCAGGCGATCGAGGCCAAGGAGGGCGTGCGCGTGCAGGAGGAGAACCAGACGCTCGCGACGATCACGCTGCAGAACTACTTCCGCCTCTACGACAAGCTCTCCGGCATGACCGGCACGGCGCTGACCGAGGCGACCGAGTTCATGAAGATCTACAAGCTTCCGGTCGTGCAGATACCGACCAACCAGGCGATGATCCGCGAGGACCGCAACGACCAGGTCTACAAGACCAAGGAGGGCAAGTGGTCGGCGGTCGAGCGCGAGATCGCGGCGCGCCACGCGGCCGGCCAGCCGGTGCTCGTCGGCACGATCTCGGTCGAGGTCTCGGAGCTCCTCTCGGCGCGGCTGCGCCGCCGCGGCATCGAGCACTCCGTGCTCAACGCCAAGCCCGAATACGCCGCGCTCGAGGGCGAGACGATCGCCGAGGCCGGCCGCGTCGGCGCGGTCACGATCGCCACCAACATGGCGGGTCGCGGCGTCGACATCAAGCTCGGCGGCAACCCCGAGCACCAGGTCCGCCAGGAGCTCGCCAAGATCGGGCTGCGCCCGGGCGACGAGGGCTACGACGAACACTTCGCGCAGCTGCTGCCGCGCGTCGAGGAGCGCATCGAGTCCGACCGCCAGCGCGTGCTCGAAGCGGGCGGCCTCTACATCGTCGGCACCGAGCGCCACGAGTCGCGGCGGATCGACAACCAGCTGCGCGGCCGCTCGGGCCGCCAGGGCGACCCCGGCGAGAGCCGCTTCTTCCTGTCGGCCGAGGACGACCTGATCCGCCTCTTCGCCGGCGACCGCATCTACCGCATCCTCGACCGCCTCGGCGGCGTCGACGTCGAGGGCAACGAGGAGCCGATCGAGGCGGGGCTCCTCTCCAAGCAGATCGAGAACGCCCAGCGCAAGGTCGAGGAGCAGCACTACCTCCAGCGCAAGCACACGCTCGAGTACGACGACGTCATGAACGAGCAGCGCCGCGTGATCTACGCGCTGCGCGACCAGGTGCTCGAGGGCTCGAACCTCTCGCAGGCCCGCAGCGAGGTCGCGGCGGTGCTCGAGCGCACGATCGATCAGTACACCGCCGCCGACTACGTCGAGGACTGGGACCTCGGCGCGCTGGCCGCGGCGCTCGCGGCGATCTACCCGGTGACGGTCGCCTTCGAGCGCTTCCACGGCGAGCGGCGCGCCGACCAGGCCGAGCTCGTCGAGCTCGTCACAGAGGACGCGATCGCCCAGTACGACGCGCGCGAGGCCGAGCTCGGCGAGGAGCTGATGCGCGCGCTCGAGCGCTTCCTGCTGTTGCAGATCATCGACGAGCGCTGGCGCGAGCACCTCCACGACATGGACTACCTGCGCGAGGGCATCGGCCTGCGCTCGGCCGCGCAGCTCGATCCGCTCGTGGCCTACAAGAACGAGGCCTTCACGCTGTTCGAGGAGCTGATGAACGACGTCTGGGGCGACTTCGCGCGGCTGATCTTCCACGTCCAGGTTCAGACCGACGGCGCCGGTCCCGGCGGCAACGGCGCCGGCGCCGCGCGCCCGCGCTCCTACCAGCCCTCCGGCAGCTCGACCGGTGGCGCCACGCGCGTCAGCTACTCCTCGGGGATCGCAGCCGGGGCCGGTGCGCTGGCGGCCGCCGCGGCCGAGGCGGAGGTCGGCGACGGAGCCGAGCTCGAGGCGCCCGCGCACGTGGAGCAGCGGCGGGTCTCAAGCGACGAGCAGCTCGGGCGCAACGACCCCTGCTGGTGCGGCTCCGGCAAGAAGTTCAAGCGCTGCCACGGCGCATGACCAGCGGCCCCGCAGAGGAGCCGACGCCGGCACGGCTTGCGGCGATACGCGACCAGCTCGCGCTGCTCGCGGACTATCTTTGACCCGGCTTTGCTCGCCGAGCGCGCCGCCGTGCTCGAGGCGCAGATGGGGGAGACGGGCTTCTGGGACGACGCTGAGGCTGCGGCGAAGGTCGGTGCCGAGCACGCGCGGGTGACGCGGCGGCTCGAGCGCTACCGCCTTGTCGCCGCCGACATCGCCGACCTCGAGACGCTGGCCGAGCTTGCCGAGGAGGACGAGGAGCTCGCACGCGAGCTCGACGAGCAGTTGCGCTCGGTCGAGGCGCGGTTGCTCGAGCTCGAGGAGGAGCGCCTGTTCTCGGGGCCCTACGACTCCGGCGACGCGATCGTCACGATCAATGCCGGCGCCGGCGGCACCGACGCCCAGGACTGGGCCGAGATGGTGCTGCGGATGGAGATGCGCTGGGCCGAGCAGCGCGGCTTCGAGGTCGAGTTGCTCGAAGTCTCACCCGGCGAGGAGGCGGGGATCAAGTCCGCCTCCTTCCGCGTCAGTGGCGAGAACGCCTACGGGCTCTACGGCGCCGAGAAGGGCG
>DATNHQ010000076.1:0-5339 GCA_035604915.1 Solirubrobacteraceae bacterium | reverse complement strand
GGCGCCGTTGGGGCCCTCCTGCTGCACCTGGACGTGGAAGACAAGCCGCGCGAAGTCCGCCCAGACGCTGTTCATCAGGTCCTCGAACAGCGTGAAGGCCTCGTTCTTGTAGGCCACGATCGGCTCGATCTGGGCGAAGCCGCGCAGGTGGATCCCCTCGCGCAGGTAGTCCATGTCGTGCAGGTGCTCGCGCCAGCGCTCGTCGATGATCTGCAGCAGCAGGAAGCGCTCCAGCGCCCGCATCAGCTCCTCGCCGAACTCGGCCTCGCGCGCGTCGTACTGGCGGATCGCATCCTCGGTCACCAGCTCCGCCAGCTCCTGGTGATCCATGCGCGGGCGCTCGGCGAGCTGCTCGGAGATCGAGATCGGGTAGATCGCCTCGAGCGCACCGATCAGTGCCTGGATGTCCCAATCCTCGACGTAGTCCTCGGCGGTGTACTGCTCGACCGTGCGCTCGAGCACGCCGGCCACCTCGCCGCGCGCCTGCGAGAGGTTCGCGCCCTCCAGCACCTGGTCGCGCAGCTCGTAGATCACGCGCCGCTGCTCGTTCATCACGTCGTCGTACTCGAGCGTGTGCTTGCGCGCCAGGTAGTGCTGCTCCTCGACCTTGCGCTGCGCCTTCTCGATCTGCTTGGAGAGCAGCCCCGCCTCGATCGGCTCCTCGTTGCCCTCGACGTCGACGCCGCCGAGGCGATCGAGGATCCGGTAGATGCGGTCGCCGGCGAACAGGCGGATCAGGTCGTCCTCGGCGGAGAGGAAGAAGCGGCTCTCGCCCGGGTCGCCCTGGCGTCCCGAGCGCCCGCGCAGCTGGTTGTCGATGCGCCGCGACTCGTGGCGCTCGGTGCCCACGATGTAGAGGCCGCCGGCCTCGATCACGCGACGGCGGTCCTCCTCGAGCCGTGCTTCGAGCGTGGGCAGGAGCTCGTGGAAATGCTCGTCGTAGCCCTCGTCGCCAGGACGCAGGCCGAGCTTGGCCAGCTCGAGGCGCGCCTGGTGCTCGGCGTTGCCGCCGAGCTTGATGTCGACCCCGCGCCCCGCCATGTTGGTCGCGATCGTGACCGCGCCGAGCCGCCCCGCTTCGGCGATCGTGGCCCCCTCGCGCTCCGCGTACTCCGGCTTGGCGTTCAGCACCGCGTGCTCGATGCCGCGGCGGCGCAGGCGGGCCGAGAGCAGCTCCGAGACCTCGACCGAGATCGTGCCGACAAGCACCGGCTGGCCGGCCGCGTGGCGGGCGGCGATCTCGCGCTCGACGGCCGACCACTTGCCCTCGCGCGTCTTGTAGATCTGGTCGTTGCGGTCGTTGCGGACCATCGGCTGGTTGGTCGGGATCTGCACGACCGGCAGGCTGTAGATCTTCATGAACTCGGTCGCCTCGGTCAGCGCCGTGCCGGTCATCCCGGAGAGCTTGTCGTAGAGGCGGAAGTAGTTCTGCAGCGTGATCGTCGCGAGCGTCTGGTTCTCCTCCTGGACGCGCACGCCCTCCTTGGCCTCGATCGCCTGGTGGAGGCCCTCCGACCAGCGGCGGCCCTCGAGCGTGCGCCCCGTGAACTCGTCGATGATCTTGACCTCGCCGTCGACGACCTGGTAGTCGACGTCGCGCTTGTACAGCGACTCCGCCTTGAGCGACTGGTGGAGGTGGTTGACCAGATGCCCGTTCTCGGCGCGGTAGAGGTGGTCGATGGCGAGGAAGCGCTCGGCCTTGGCGACGCCGAGCTCGGTCACCGCGACGGTCTTGTACTTCTCGTCGAACTCGTAGTCGAAGTCGGCGACGAACTGCTTGCGCGAGAACTGGTCGAGCCCCTCCGGGACCTTGCCCGGGATCATCGTCTTCGCCAGCCGCGCGAACTGGATGTAGAGCTCGGCGGCCTGCTCAGGGGCGCCGCTGATCATCAGCGGCGTGCGCGCCTCGTCGATCAGGATGTTGTCGACCTCGTCGACGACGGCGAAGGTGTGGGCCGTCACCGGCCGCCCGTCGGCGTCGCGCCGGCCGCCGTTCTGGACCTTGTCCTCGAGCGCGGCGGCCATGTTGTCGCGCAGGTAGTCGAAGCCGAACTCGGAGTTGGTTCCGTAGGTGACATCGCAGGCGTAGGCGTGGATCTTCTCCTCGGCCGGCTGGCCCGACTGAAGGATCCCGACGGTGACGCCGAGCGCGTCGTAGATCGGGCTCATCCACTCGGCGTCGCGGTGGGCGAGGTAGTCGTTGACGGTGACGACGTGGACACCATTGCCGGCGAGCGTGTTCAGCACGACCGCCAGCGTCGCCGTCAGCGTCTTGCCCTCGCCGGTGCGCATCTCGGCGATCGAGCCGCCGTGCAGCACCATGCCGCCGATCATCTGGACGTCGAAGTGGCGCATGCCCATGCGCCGGCGGCCGGTCTCACGGACCAGCGCGAAGCACTCGGGCAGCAGCTCGTCGAGCGACTCGCCGGCGCGCGCGCGCTCGCGCAGATCGTCTATGCGCTGGCCCAGCTCGGCGTCGGAGTCGAGCTCGAGCTCGGGCTCGAATGCGGCGATCGCCTCGACCCGCTGCTCGTAGCGGCGGAACTGCTTGCCCTCGCCGATGTTGAGCGCGCGTTCGAGGATCCCCATACCCTCAGCCTACCAATGCGATGGGACCGTCGAGCAGCCTACGAGCCGCGCGGGCGCAGGCTCGCGGCGATGTCGAAGTGGCCTGCGATCGCACCGATCAGGATCGCGCGCGCGGCCACCTCGGTGCCCGGGAAGACGATCGCCTCGCGCAGCGCGGCGCCCGCGCCGATGCGCGCGCCGTCGCCGATCGCCAGCGGCCCGCACAGCCGCACACCCTCGCCGATGGCGACGTCGCGCCCGATCCAGACCGGCCCCTCGAGCAGCTCGAGCGCGCTGACGTCGCTGCCCGCACCGACGATCACGCCGGGTGCCAGCTGCTCGCCGGGGAGCTCGATGCGAAGCTCACCGGCGAGCGCGTCGAAGGTCCCCTGGCGAAGCTCGGCCAGCGAGCCGATGTCATTCCAGTACTCCTCGATGCGGTGCACGTAGAAGGGCGCCGAGCGCTCGAGCAGGGCGGGGAAGACGTCGTGCGCCCAGTCGACGAACGGCGTGTCGGGGAAGTAGTCGAAAACCGCCGGCTCCAGGCAGTAGATGCCGCAGTTGCCGAGGTCGGAGCGCGCGTCCGCCGGCTCCGGCTTCTCCTGGAAGCCGGTGATGCGACCGTCTTCGTCATGCAGCACGACGCCGTACTCGCGCGTGTCGGAGACCTGCTTGGCGGCGAGCGTCGCGACGGCGCCGCGCTCGCGGTGGCTCGCAACCAGCGCGCCCAGGTCGATGTCGGTCAGCGCGTCGCCCGAGATCACGAGGAAGGTCTCATCGCCGAGCAGGTCGGCGCAGTTGCGCACGCCGCCGGCGGTCCCGAGCAGCTGCGGCTCGTAGCGGTAGCTGATGGAGTCGCCGAAGTAGCCGCGCACCGCCTCAGGGAAATGGTGCAGGTTGGCGACGATCTGATCCACCCCGCTGCGCGCCAGCAGGTCGACGATGTGCGCCATCACCGGGCGGTCGAGCACCGGCACCATCGGCTTGGCCACCTCGTAGGTGATCGGCCGCAGCCGCGTGCCCAGGCCGGCCGCTAGAACCATCGCGCGCATCGCAGGCGGCACGCTAGAGCACGCGCTAGCGAAACGGGCGCAGGTAGCGCTCCTGCGCGTCGCTGAGCACGTCGATCTCGATTCCGAGCGTCGCGAGCTTGAGGCGCGCAACCTCCTGGTCGACGGTCTCCGCGATCGCGTGCACCCCGGGCACTCGCTCGCAGCGCCCGTCTGCGACCGCCGCGACCGCGAGCGCCTGCGCGGCGAAGGAGAGGTCCATGACCGAGGCCGGGTGGCCGGCGGCCGCCGCGAGGTTGACGACGCGCCCCTTCGCGACCACGTGCAGGCGGCGCCCGTCCACGAGGTACTCATCGACCAGCGGCAGCGCCTCGCGCGGCTCGCCGCCGGAGCACGCCGCCAGCTCGCTGAGCGAGATCTCCACGTCGAAGTGGCCGGCGTTGGCGAGCACGGCGCCGTCGCGCATCAGCTCGAAGTGCTCGCGGCGCAGCACATCGGGCGCCCCGGTCACGGTGATGAAGACCTCACCGACGCGCGCCGCCGCGAGTGCGCTCATCACTTCGAAGCCCTCCATGCGCGCCTCGAGCGCGCGCACCGCGTCGACCTCGCAGACGATCACGGCGGCGCCCATGCCCTTGGCGCGCTGGGCGACGCCGCGGCCGGCCGAGCCGTAGCCGAGCACGACCACCGTGCGCCCTGCGAGCAGCAGGTTGGTGGCTCGCAGCAGGCCGTCGAGCGTCGACTGCCCGGTCCCGTAGCGGTCGTTGAAGACGCGCTCGGTGAGCGACTCGTTGATCGCGAGCACCGGGCAGCGCAGCTCTCCGGCCGCCGCCATCGCGCGCAGCCGCACGAGACCGGTCGTCGTCTCCTCGGTGGCGGCGAGCACGCCGGCGGCGCAGGCGTGCTCGCCGGCGTGGGCGGCGACGATCAGCTCGGCACCGTCGTCGATCAGGATCTCCGGCGCGCTCGCCAGCAGCGCATGCAGGTGGCGCTCGTAGGCGGCGCGGTCCTCGCCGCGCACGCCGAGCACCGCGGCGCCGTGCTCGGAGATCAGCGCCGCGGCGACGTCGTCCTGGGTCGAGAGCGGGTTCGCCGCGCACAGCGCCACGTCGGCACCGCCGGCGACGAGCGCCCGCACGAGGTTCGCGGTCTCGGCGGTGACGTGCAGACAGGCGGCGACGCGCCGGCCCGCGAGCGGGCGCTCGCGCGCGAAGCGCTCGCGGATCGCCGCGAGCACCGGCATCTGGCCGTCCGCCCAGGCGATCCGCGCCTCCCCGGCGCCGATCAGCGCCGGGGATCGGGTTCGGCGGGCACTAGTAGCGATAGTGGTCCGGCTTGTAGGGGCCCTCGACCGGCACGCCGATGTAGGCCGCCTGCTCGTCGGTCAGCTTCGTCAGCTTCACGCCGAGCGCGTCGAGGTGCAGGCGCGCGACCTTCTCGTCGAGGTGCTTGGGCAGCACGTAGACGCGCTTCTCGTAGTCGCCGTTCTTGGTGAACAGCTCGATCTGGGCGATCGTCTGGTTCGAGAACGAGTTCGACATCACGAACGAGGGGTGGCCGGTCGCGTTGCCGAGGTTGAGCAGGCGGCCCTCGGAGAGCACGATGATCGAGTGCCCGTCGGGGAAGCGCCACTCGTCGACCTGCGGCTTGATGTTGATCCGCTCGATCCCCGGGAAGTTCTCGAGGCCGAGGATGTCGATCTCGTTGTCGAAGTGGCCGATGTTGCCGACGATCGCCTGGTGCTTCATCCGCGCCATGTCG
>DATNHQ010000075.1:0-5031 GCA_035604915.1 Solirubrobacteraceae bacterium | reverse complement strand
GGGCGAGCAGCACGAACAGGCCGACGATCAGGAGCGTCGGGCCGAAGCCGAGCAGGATCTCCGCGAGCACCGAGGTCGAGGCCGTCGTCGACTGCGCGTCGATCTGGACGTGGTGGGCGGTCAGCAGCGCCTCGAGCTGGTTGCCGGGCCAGAAGGCCGGGACCTGCGTCGAGAAGAGCTTCGTCGGGGTCTTGTTGGTCGTCCCCGGCGGGTGCACGACCTTGTACTTGAAGGTGCCCTGGACGGCGTCGCCCTTGGTCGTGATCGAGGCCACGCGGTTGTCCGTGACCTGCTGGATGAAGTACGGGCTGAACTGCACGTTCACGCGCGGCTGGCTCGCCCCCTGGGAGAGCAGCACCGTCAGCCAGTCGACCGCGAGCAGCGCGAGCACGAACCACATGAAGGCGCGCGTGCGGTGCACCGGCGGCTGCTTGCTGGGTGGCGCGCCGCGGCCGTCGGGGGCGGGGGCCACCTGCCAGCCGCGGTCGTCGCGCATCGGCATGTGCGTCTTGCGCTTGTGCGCCGGCTGGCCGCCGTCGGACGAGGTCGACGACTCGAGCACCCGCGGCGGGGGAGGTGAGTGCCGCTGCTCGTCCATCACGGCACGAGCAGCGCCGCGCCGAGGGCGCCGCCGAGGTCGCCGAGGCCGGCGAGGTGGACCGCCGGCGGGCGGGCGTCGTTGAAGAGGTGCGGCTGCATCGCGGCGGCGATGCGCTCGCGGTAGGGCTCGCCGAAGCGCACGCCGAGGCCGCCGCCGATGATCACCGCCTCGATGTCGAGCAGGTTGACGGCCGAGGCGATCCCCGCGCCGAGCGCGAGCACGGCGCGGTCGATCAGCTTCGTGGCGAGCTTGTCGTGGTGCTCGAGCGCGCGCTCCCAGATGCCGCTCGTGAGGCGGTCGCGGTGGTGTTCGCTGGCGAGCTCGAAGAGGATCGTGTTGGCGCCCCTGCCCTGCAGCTTGCGCGCGCGCTCCTCCATCGCCGCGCGCCCGGCGTAGGCCTCGAGGCAGCCGCGCCGCCCGCACGGGCAGTGGCGGCCGCCCTGCACGATCACGGTGTGGCCGATCTCGCCGGCGGCGCTGCGGCCGTGCCAGGGCTCACCGTCGAGGATCAGCCCGCCGCCGACGCCGGTCCCCCAGAAGACCCCGAGCAGCGAGCGGTAGGGCTTGCCGGCGCCGAGCACGAACTCGGCGTTGGTCGCGACGCCGACGTCGTTTCCCAGCGCGACCTTGGCGCCGAGCGCGGAGTGCAGCGCCGCCGCGAGCGGGAAGCTCGCGTACCAGCCGGGCAGGTTGTCGGCGCGCGCGACGGTGCCCGCCGCGGGGTCGACCGTCCCCGGCGAGCCGACGCCGACGCCGCGCAGCTGCGCGGGATCCAGCGACGCCGCTCGCGCCGCCTCGGTCAGCGCCGCGGCCATCGCGTTGGCGACGTCGGCCGGGCCGCCGGTGGTCGGCGTCGGGTGGCGCGCGTTGCCGAGCACGTGGTAGCTGGTGGCGTCGGCGACGATCGCCTCGATCTTGGTGCCGCCGAGGTCGATGCCGCCGACGGCCGCGCCGGCGCCGCTCGTTTGCGCCGCCGCGCCCGCGCTCGGCGCCGCTGCCACGCCCTCGGTGGGCTGTTGATCAGTGTCGGACATGGATTCAGGTTACTTCCAGGACGATCGTTACCGGTCCGTCGGCGGTGAGCTCGATCTCCATGTGGGCTGCGAAGCGTCCGCGCTTTGCCCGGAGTGCTTCGCAGGTCAGGTCGTAGAGGGTGGCCGCCCGCTGTGGCTCGGCGGCCTGGATGAAGCTTGGCCGGTTGCCCTTGCTGGTGTCGGCGTAGAGGGTGAATTGGCTTATGCAGAGGATCTCGCGGTCTTTGACGGGCTCGTTCATGCGACCGTTCTCGTCGGCGAAGATGCGCAGCGCGCGGATCTTTTGGGCGAGGCGCTCGGCGGTCTGCGCGGTGTCCTCGTGGCCGACGCCGAGCAGCACGACGAGGCCGGGGCCGATCTGCGCGAGCGTCTGCGCATCGACGCGGACGGCGGCGCGCGAGACGCGCTGGACGACGGCCTTCACGCCTCGCGCAGCTCGGCCGCCGCCTGCTCCGGCGAGACGCTCAGCAGGTGCAGGCCGCTGCCCAGCTCGAGCCCGGCGAGCGCCCCCAGGCGCGGCACGATGTCGATGCGCCAGCAGAAGTGCTCGGCGCCGCGCGGGGCGGTGCGGACCCACAGGTTCAGGGGAGGGCTCGAGTGAAAGCGCCGGGCGAGCCGGCCGAGCGCATCGTGCAGCATCGCCGCGGCGGTCGGGCCGTCGTCCTCGAAGCGCATGCGCGGTCGCCGCGGCACGACCATCAGCTGGTAGGGCAGTACGGCGGCGTAGGGGGACAGCAGCACCGCCTCGTCGTCGATCGCGACGACGCGCTCGCGCCGGCGCACCTCCTCGGCGACGAGGTCGTCGAGCAGCTGCTGGCCCATCGTCTGCGCCGCGTAGGCGCCGAAGCGCTCGCGCTCGCGGGCGATCAGCGCCGGCACGAACTCGAGCGCGAGCAGCTGCGCGTGGGTGTGGGTGCGCGAGGCGCCGCCCGGGGCGCCCTCGTTGACGAACAGGTGCAGGCAGGCGGCCTCGGGGTGCGCGCGCATGCGCGCCCGCCAGGTCTCGAGCGCGAGCGCGAGCTCGCCGGGCTCGAGCTCCCCGAGCGTGGTCACCGGCCTGCGCGAGTTGACGATCACCTCGTGGGCGCCGCGCCCGCCGAGCGCCGTGAAGATGCGGGCGTTTGCGTCGCGCGGCGCCGCGGCGTCGGCGTCGGGCTCGAGCGCGGGGAAGCGGTTGGCGAACACGCGCACGCTCCAGCCCGGCGTGTCTGGCTCGCTGCCGTCCGGGCGCACCGCGTAGAGCTCCGGGGGCGTCTGGGACTCGTTGCCCTCGGCGAAGGGGTCGCCCGCGTCCTGCTCGCGCGCCGCGCGGCCCGGCGCGACGATCGTGCGCAGCCCCGAGAGCGGGTCGACACGGATCTCAGACACCGAGATAGCGCCGGATCTCCTGACGCAGCGCCTGCTGGCTGATGTACTCGCCGACGTGGGCGTACTGGAAGCCGCTGCGCGTGTAGAGGTAGGTGACCGGAGTGTCGAGCGCGTAGTAGCGGTTGAGCGCGAGCGCGATCGTGCCGCTGGGGTCGCTGTAGCTCGGGAAGCTGACCGGGAAGCGCCGCAGCCAGCCGTGCGCGCCCGCGGCGCTGTCGGCGGAGTCGTTGCCGATGAAGGCGACGCGGGCGCCGAGCTGCGCCGAGAGCCGCTGGAAGTAGGGGTACTCGAGCTGGCAGGGCGCGCAGTCGGAGCGCCACTGCGTGACCACCACCGGCGTCCCGCGCAGCTCGCGCAGGCGGGCCTGTAGCGCCGCGGCACCGCCTCCGAGCAGCTGGTTGGCCTGGCGGTGCAGCGCGACCAGCTTCGGCGGTGAGCCGCGCAGATCGGCGCGTAGCTGCGCGGCGCTCGGAGCGGCGTTGTGGGCGACGCTGCCGCAGCCCGCCAGGGCCGCCGCCGCCGCCGCGATCGCGGCGATCGCGGCGATCCGGCGCACGATTGCCGTTCCGTGTGCCATGCTTGGTATCTTCCCGTATGTAGCGAGGGTCGTCTGCGGTGGATCTCGCACCGCGGCCGACCGCCTCCCGAGTCGCTCAGAGTTCGTCAGCGACTCCGCCTCTTCTTGATCCCAAGCCCTCGATGGCTGAATCGACCACAGTGGCCGCACTGGCCCTTCCCAGCGATGACGACATCGCTCGCGCGGAGACGTTCACGCGCGAGCCGTTCCTGCACCCCGGCGAGGAGCTGCCGGTCGCGCTCGCGCCGGGCACGCCGCGCCGGCGCGCGCTCGAGCAGGCGCTGGCCGAGCTCGACTCCGGGCTGAAGGTCCCCTCCACGGCCTGGCGGCGCAAGTACTCGCTGCTGCTCGGGCTCGAGCGGGTGCTCTCGGAGGAGGAGCCCAAGCTCGCCGACGGCACGACGCTGTCGGCCCACCAGGTCGACGCGCTGTCCGGGACGCTGACCGCGCTGCTGGCCGAGGCGACGACCGCGCCGGCCGCGAACGGCGCCGTCGACGTGCTCGCGGGCGCCGCGATCCTGGGCGTCGAGGACGACGACACGCCGGAGGGCGCGGAGGAGCCCGCGCTCGAGGAGCTGGACTTCGAGGAGGAGGAGGACGAGGAGGATGACGCCGGCCTCGACGAGGACGACGAGGAGGAGGACGACGAGGACTTCGCCCGCGCTCCGGCCGAGGAGGACGAGGAGGAGGAGGAGGAGGACGTCGCCGCCGAGCTCGAGGCCGAGCTCGACCGGGCCGAGGCCGAGGCGCCGCTCGCCGACTGGGACGAGGAGGAAGAGGAGGGCGAGGGCCCCCAGGACGAGGAGCAGCTCGCCGAGCAGCCCGAGGATCCCAACGCCGCCAAGCGCTTCTGGTTCGAGCACGCGACCGGCGCCGGCAAGACCGTCGCCGCGCTCGGCTTCGTCGAGGCCTCGCGCACCGGCGGCGTCCTGATCCTCACGCACCGGCGCAACCTCGTCGACCAGTTCATCGGCGAGCTGACCGACCGCGGCTACAAGAAGCGGATCGCGCCGGCGCTGCTCGGCAATGAGGACCGCCCCAACGGCCCCGTCACGGTCGAGACCTACCAGTGGTTCGTGCGCAACGCCGGCAGCATCTCCGGCGCCTACACGATCGTGATCTGCGACGAGGCGCACACCGCGCTCGGCGAGAAGACGAGCGCGGCGATCCGCGCCTGGACCGGCCCGATCTTCATCGGCATGACCGCGACCGGCGCGCTGATCGCGCGCCACGTCACCGACCTCTTCCCGACGCAGACCTCGCGCTTCGACCTTGCCCAGGCGGCACGGCGAGGCGTGATCTCGCCGCTGCGCTGCGTGCGGATCCCGCCGGGCCCGGGCGTGCGCACGATCGCCAAGGTGCCGCTGCGCCGCGGCGAGGTCGACACCGAATTCGACCAGGAGATGCTCGCCGAGCTGCTCGACCAGGCGCCGTTCAACCTTGCCATGGCG
>DATNHQ010000074.1:0-7282 GCA_035604915.1 Solirubrobacteraceae bacterium | reverse complement strand
GGTCCGGCGCCTTCGGCGGCACGATGCTGCAGCTGGCCTGGCCCGATCACCCGAAGTGGGTGGCGGTGGTCGTCTCGGTGGCGCTCGGCTGGGTCGCGGTCGCCACGCTGACACAGCTTCCCGCGGCGATCGGCTGGGGGGCGATCGGCGCGCTCTGCCTCAGCGGCGCCCTCTACACGACCGGGGCCGTGATCTATGCGCGCGAGCGGCCGAACCCGAAACCGGGCGTGTTCGGATACCACGAGCTCTTCCACGCGCTCGTGCTCGCCGCCGCGGCGATCCACTACGCCGTCGTCGCCTTCGTCGTGCTGCCGCTCGGCTGAGGCGCCAGGCCGACGCGCGGGCACATCCGCGCAAGCGCGCAGCCTCGACAGGCGGGCGAGCGCGCGAAGCAGGTACGGCGCCCGTGGCGAAGCAGGTTCAGATGCAGCTCGAGCTCCTTGCCCGGCGGCGTCAGCGCGAGCAGCTCGTCGTGCAGGCGCTCGAAAGGCGCCTTCGGTGTGAGCAGCCCGAGGCGCGTGCCGACTCGGCCGACGTGCGTGTCGACAGGCACCTCGCGTGCCCCGAAGCTGAACAGCAGCACGCAGGCGGCGGTCTTGCGTCCGACCCCCGGCAGCGCGCAGAGCGCGGCGCGGCTCTGCTCGACCGGCGCCTCGCGCATCCAGTCGAGGCTGAGCGGCTCGCCGATCGCGCGCAGGATCGCCTGGATCCGCACCGACTTGACGCGCGAGATGCCGCCCGGGCGGATCGCCTCCTCGACGGCGGCAAGCGGAGCGTCACGCACCGCCTCCCAGCTGACGCCGTATCCCGAGCGCGCCGCGAAGCGCTCGCGCAGGCGCAGGAAGGCGACGTCGCGGTTGCGGTCGTTGGTGCTCTGCGAGAGCACGGTCAGGATCAGCTCATCGAGCGGGCGGCCGTGCGGCGGCGCGATGGGGATGCCGTAGAGCTCGCGCAGCCGCGCGAGCACGCGCCGCACGCGCGCGCGGTCGGCCGGCGGGCGGGGCGGCTCACGCACGGGCGGGTTGGGCGGCTCTCGCACGCCGGTATCCTCGCGCCTGCCGATGGCCGGGGTCGAGCAGCACACCGATGAGTTGGACGGCGAGCCGGTCAGCTGGCGCGCCACAGACGTCGGCTCCGCGCCGAACACCGTCTACCTGCACGGCGGGCTCGACGACTCGCAGGTCTGGCTCCCCTTCCTCGAGCGCACCGGCGGGGTCGCGCTGGACCTGCCGGGCTTCGGCGGCTCGGTCAAGGCCGTGACCTTCCCCTACTCGATCGCTGGCTACGAGGGCTTCCTCGAGCGCTTCCTCGACTGGCTCGGGCTCGAGCGCGTCAACCTCGTGATGCACGACTGGGGCGCGGCCGGTCTCTCGTTCGCGAAGCGCGCGCCCGAACGCGTCGAGCGCGTGGTGCTGATCAACGCGCTGCCGCTGTTTGACGGCTACCCCTGGCGGCGCCCGGCGCGGACGTGGCGCACACCCGTGCTCGGCGAGCTCTGGATGGGCAGCCTCACACCCCGCCTGCTGCGCCGCGCTCTGCGCGACGCCAACGCCGCGCCGCTGCCCGACCGCGAGCTGCGCCGGATCTACACCGGCCTCGACTTCGGCACCCAGCGCGCGATCCTCAAGCTCTACCGCAGCGCCACACCGGGCACCCTCGCCGCAGCCGGCGCGGGACTCGACCAGCTCACCGCGGCGGCGCTGATCGTCTGGGGTGAGCTTGACCCGTTCAACCCGCCGCGGGCCGCCGCGCAGTACGCCGCGGCGCTCGGCGGCGAGTGCGAGACGCTGTCTCTGCCCGACGCCGGCCACTGGCCGTGGCTCGACCGACCCGAGCTGATCGAGCGGGTCGCGGACTTCATCGCGCCAAGCTGAGCGGGCCGCTACGATCAGGCGGGATGACCGCCCGCCTCGCTCTCGTGCGGGGACGCGTGCTCCCGAACGGTTGGGTGGACCTGCTCCGGCAGTGCAGCCTGTTCGGCCTCGCGTACCTGCTCTACCGCCTCGTCGAGGGCGCCGTCGCCGTCAGCAGCAACTCCTATGTCGCCTTCGCGCACGCACGCGAGCTGATCTCCTTTGAGCGCAGCCTGCACGTCTTCATCGAGCCGCAGCTGCAGGGCTGGGCCACCAGCAGCCACCTGATCGTGGTGATCGCCGCGTATGTCTACATCAACGCCCAGACGACGATCCTGATCGCGCTGCTCCTGTACCTCTACATCGCGCACAACCGCAACTACTACTTCGTGCGCAACATGCTGTTCGTCGGCATGGCGATCGGCCTGGTCGGCTACGGCCTGTTCCCCACTGCGCCGCCGCGCTTCATGCCGGAATGGGGGTTCATCGACTCGATCCAGCAGGTCACGGGCGTCTCGGGCAACAGCACGATCGCCAGCTTCTTCTTCAATCAGTACGCCGCGGTCCCGTCGATGCACGTGGCCTGCGCGGTGATGCTCGGCTGGACCTTCGCGCGGCTCGTGCGCAACCGCCTCGCGAAGGTGCTCTGGGCGCTGTGGCCCCTGTTCATCACGTTCCTGACCGTGATCACCGGCAACCACTTCCTGATCGATGCCGTGCTCGGCCTGCTGGTCGCCGGCGTCTCGCTCGTGGCCGCGCTGGCGCTCGCGGCGCTGCGGCCGCACGCCTGGACCTTCCGGGTCCCGCCGCGCGTTCCCGCCGGCGCTCAGGCCGCGCCGGTCCCGGCTACGTGAGCACGCCCGGCACGACCGAGCGTCCGCAAAAGCCGCAGCGCAGGGGGATCGCGCCGCTCTCCTCGACCGAGCGGCGCGCGATGGTGCGCAACCGCCTGATCGAGTCGCGGCTGACGCCCAACGCGATCTCGCTGACCGGGCTCGCGCTGAACGTGCTGGCAGCCGTGCTGGTCTGGCAGAAGTTCTACTTCGTCGGCGGCGTCGCGTTCATCGTCGGCTCGATCATGGACACCCTCGACGGGCGCTACTCGCGGATGTCGGGCAAGGGAACCGCCTTCGGGGCGTTCCTCGACTCGACGCTCGACCGCTGCGAGGAGGGGATCGTGCTGACCGCCGTCGCCGTCAGCTTCGTGCGCCAGCACAACCAGCTGGCGGTTGCAGCGGTCGTCGTCGCGGTGCTCGCCTCGCTGATGGTTTCTTACACGCGCGCGCGTGCAGAAGCGCTCGGCGTCGAGTGCAAGGTCGGCATCGCCACGCGCCCGGTGCGCGTCGTGATCCTGTCCGTCGGCCTCGTCTTTGCCCGCGGCGCCTCGCTCGGCCACTTCAACCTGCTCGCGTCGGCGGTCTACGTGCTCGCGGTGCTCAGCGCCTTCACCGTCGGGCAGCGCGTCGTGCACGTGCACGGTGCGCTGCGCGACGCGTAACCACCACCGCGGTGGCGGTGTAGGACAATGTCAGTAATCCGAGAAGGGACACCGATTCCGTGAGCAGCGCCAACGGCCATGCGGCCCCCACCAACGGCAGCGCCCCCCGTCAACAGGACAAGGTGCGCGTCGCGATCATCGGCGTCGGCAACTGCGCCTCGTCGTTCGTGCAGGGCGTCCACTACTACCGCGACGCCGAGGCGGGCGAGCAGGTCCCCGGCCTCATGCACGTCAACCTCGGCGGCTACCACATCCGCGACATCGAGTTCAGCGCCGCCTTCGACATCGACTCCAAGAAGGTAGGCAGCGACCTCGGCGAGGCGATCTGGGCCGGCGAGAACAACACGATCCGCTTCGCGGAGGTGCCCTCGCACCTCGGCGTGCCGGTACATCGCGGCATGACCCACGACGGCCTGGGCAAGTACCTCTCCCAGCGGATCACCAAGGCGCCCGGCGAAACCGCCGACATCATCGGCATCCTGCGCGACACGCGCACCGACGTCGTCGTCTCGTACCTGCCGGTCGGATCGGAGCAGGCGACCAAGTGGTACGTCGAGCAGATCCTCGACGCCGGCTGCGCGTTCGTCAACTGCATCCCGGTCTTCATCGCCCGCGAGGACTACTGGAACAGGCGCTTCAAGAAGGCCGGCCTGCCGATCATCGGCGACGACATCAAGTCGCAGGTCGGCGCGACGATCGTGCACCGCAGCCTGGCGCGGCTGTTCTCCGAGCGCGGCGTCTGGCTGACGCACACATCGCAGCTCAACGTCGGCGGCAACATGGACTTCTTCAACATGCTCGAGCGCGAGCGCCTCGAGTCCAAGAAGATCTCGAAGACCAACGCGGTGACCTCGATCATGGGCCACGAGCTGCCGGCCGAGGACGTCCACGTCGGTCCCTCCGACTACGTGCCGTGGCTGACCGACCGCAAGTGGGCGCACATCCGCCTCGAGGGTCGCGCCTTCGGCGACGTGCCGCTCAACCTCGAGCTCAAGCTCGAGGTCTGGGACTCGCCCAACTCGGCCGGGATCGTGATCGACGCCGTGCGCTGCTGCAAGCTCGCGCTGAACAACGGCATCAGCGGACAGCTCGACGGCCCGAGCTCCTACCTGATGAAGTCGCCCTACAAGCAGCGGCCCGACGACATCGCGCGCGCGGACACCGAGCGCTTCATCGAGCGCTACGCCCTGCGGCGACCGGCGGGCAAGGCGGCGGCGGCAAAGCCGGCGCGCGTGAAGGCACCCTCCACGCGCGTGAAGGCACCCTCCAAGAACAAGAAGTAGCGAGCCGGCGCCGCGCGGGCAGGCCCCGCCCGCCGCGAGCGCGGTTGGCGGGTGCGCGAAGATGTGCGCGTGTCCGGTTTCCCTGCTCGCCGTCGTCTTGGAGAGTGACATGGATTTCGAGACGCTCGTTCGCACCGAGGAGAGCTGGCTCACGCGCCGCCTCTCCTCCGCGCTCGGCGGCGACACACACGCCGCCGAGGACCTCCGCCAGGAGGTTTTCGTGCGCGCCTGGCGGAGCCTCCCGCGCGACCTCGACGCCGCGCGCCAGCGCGCGTGGCTTCGGCGAACGGCCGCCAACCTTGCGATCGACGAGCTGCGCCGCCGCGGCCGCCGGCCGTCGGTCGCACTCGAGGCTGCCGGCGAGCTCGCCGCGGCGACCGCGGCGGCGGAGCCCGACGCGGCGCGCGAGGCGCTGGAGCTGCTCACCCCCAACGAACGCCTGCTGCTGCTGCTGCGCTTCAGCGCCGGCCTGCGCCACGCCGAGATCGCCCGCCTGCTCGACAGCTCCGAAGAGGCCGTCCGCAAGCGCGTCGGGCGCGCCCGCCGCGCCTTCCTGCTCGCCTACCGTGCGGCGCGGCGCGACCAGGCGCCGCTTGTCCTGGTTGTGGCGCGCGAGGAGTCGCCCGCGCCGTACGTGAGTTGGCTGGCGAACGCCGGCGCGCAGGTCCGCATCGCGCCCGAGCGCCCGACCGAGCGCGACCTCGTGCTCTCAGACGCGCTCGTCCTGACCGGCGCCTTCCGCGACGTGCACTCCGAGCTCTACGGCGAGCGCCCGCGGGCACTCCGCGGCGCGCCGGACCTCGAGGGCGACCGCGCGGATTTGGCGCTCGTCCACACCGCGCTCGCCTTCGATATGCCGATGGTCGGGGTCTGTCGCGGGCACCAGCTGCTCAACATCGCGACCGGCGGCACGCTCTACCAGGACGTCGTCGCCGACGGGCTCACCGCCGAGAGTCACGACGCGGGCCTGCACTGGGTCGACACCGACGGCCCCAGCGCGACGCGGCGGCTGGTCGGCCGCTCGGTCGAGGTCGAGAGCACGCACCATCAGGCCGTGCGCCGCCTCGGGCGCCGGCTGCGCCCCACCGCGAGCTCGAGCGACGGCGTGATCGAGATGATCGAGCGCGAGGACCGGCGTTTCGCGCTCGGCCTGCAGTGGCACCCCGAGATCAACGGCGCCCTCGGCGACGCCGTCGCAGAGGCACTCGTCGAGGCGACGCTCGAGCTGGCGGCATGAGCGCGGGCGCGGCGGTCACGATCCGCTGGGCGCGCGCGCACGAGGCGGCAACGCTGGCGTATCTCGCCGAGCTCGACAGCGCCGCGGCGCCGGTCGCTCCGGCGCTCGTCGCGGAGGTCGCCGGCGAGTTGCTCGCGGCGATCTCCTTGGCCGACGGCGGGCTGGTGGCGAATCCCTTCCGGTGCACAGCCGAGGTCGTTGAGCTGCTGCGCGCCCGCGAGCTCCAGCTGCGCGGCGACGGCCGCCGCCGCCACCGGCTGGCGCGGCTGCTCGCCCGCCAGCGGCTGCGCGCCCCCGCGCTGGGCTGAGCGCCCGCGCCAGTCCCGGCGCCATCGGTCCGTATGCTGGCGGCGTGCCGTTTGCGATCGCACAGGTGTCCCCGCACCCGTGGGAGGCCCGGACCGAGCTGGGCCTCTACGTCGAGCGCGTCGCCGGCGAACTCGCCGCACGCGGCCACCGCGTGCTGATCGTCGCGCCCTCGGAGTCGGCACGCGCGGCGGCAGCCTCGCGCCGCGCGCTGCGGGCCGCCCGCGAGGACCCCTCGTCGCTGTTTGGGCCAGACGGCGAGCCGGGCCTCTTTCTCGCCGGCGAGGTGATCTCCGCGACCGGTCGCGGGCCCGGGCTGCCGGTCGACGTCGCGCACACGGTCGAGGAGCTGATGGGTGTGCTGCCGCTCGACTTCGTCCACGTGCACGAGCCGTTCGCGCCGAGCACGGCGAGCGCCGCGCTGCGCCACTCGCGCGCGCTCAACGTCGGCAGCTTCCACGCCCCCACTGAGCGGCTGCTCTCGACCCAGGTGGCGCGACGCTTCGTCGAGCTGTTCTTCGGCCGCCTCGACGCGCGCATCGCCAGCTACGCGGCGACCGCCGCGCTGATGCGCTCGCACTTCCCGGCCGACTACCGCGTGATCCCGCCGGTCGTCGACGCCGTCGCGCTCGCGCGCGAGCCCTCGACGCGGCTTCGCATCGCCTTCGTCGCAGCCGAGGAGCGGGCCGCGCTGCGGACCTTCCTGCGCGCCCTGCGCCGCCTCGGCGACGGCGAGGACTGGGAGGCGACCGTCCAGCACGCAAGCGGCGGCGCCGGCACGGTGGCGTTGCGCGCCGAGCTGCGCAGCCGCGTCAGCTTCGTCGAGGGCGGCGAGGCCGAACGCGCGCGCGTGCTCGCGGGCGCCGACGTCGTCGTGCTCGCCTCCAGCGGCGCGCAGCCCGCGCCCGCGCTGGTGCTCGCCGCGATCGGCGCCGGCGCCGTGCCGCTCGCCTCGCGGATCGAGGTCTACGAGGAGCTCCTCGCCGGCGGCGAGCGGGGCCTCCTGTTCGAGCCGGGGGACGTCGACACGCTCGCCGCGCAGCTGCGGCGGCTGGCCGAGGACGGGGCCCTGCGCGAGCGGCTCGCTGCGGCGGCCGACGTCCTG
>DATNHQ010000073.1:0-7926 GCA_035604915.1 Solirubrobacteraceae bacterium | reverse complement strand
CACGCGAGCCGATCGTCATCCGGCCCGGGCAGCACTACATCATGGGCGGCGTCAAGACCAACATCGACGGATGCACGCCGATCGCCGGTCTCTATGCCGCCGGCGAGGCAGCGTGCGTCTCGGTCCACGGCGGCAACCGTCTCGGCGCCAACTCGCTGCTCGACACGCTGATCTTCGGACGCCGCGCGGGCGAGCACGCCGCGGCACGCGCCAGGCAGATGGCGATGCCGCGTGTCTCTGACGCGCGGCTGCGCGAGGACACGGCGATGATCGAGGCGATCATCGCCCGCGATCACGGCGGCCGGCGGATTTCGGAGATCAAGCAGGAGCTGGGCGAGACGATGAACCGTCACTGCGCCGTCTTCCGCGACGAGACCGGCCTTCAGCAGGCGCACGAGATCGTCGGGCGGCTCAAGGAGGAGGCGCAGCGCGCCTACGTCGACGATCGCGGAACGGTCTTCAACCAGGACGTGCTCGGAGCCATCGAGCTCGCTTACATGCTCGATTGCGCGGAGGCGATCGTCATCGCGGCGCTCGAGCGCAAGGAGTCGCGCGGCGCCCAGTTCCGCACCGACTACCCGGAGCGCAACGACGCGGAGTGGCTCAAGCACATCGACATCAGCCGCGACGGCGACGATGTCCCGAAGGTGTCCTACTCGCCTGTGACGATCACCCAGTGGCAGCCCGAGGAGAGGAAGTACTAGTGGCCCACCTGCGCCCCGAGGAGAACCGCTGATGGCCGAGTTCACGCTCCGCCTGCGCCGCTACGACCCGGAGTCGGGCGAGCCGCCCTACTGGGATGAGCACACGATCGAGCTCGAGCCGCACCGCTCGGTGCTCGAGGGGATCCTCCAGGCCAAGGGCCGCGTCGACGGCTCGATCGGGATCCGCTGCTCCTGCCGCTCGGCGATCTGCGGCTCCTGCGGCGTCCGCATCAACGGCCAACCCGGCCTCGCCTGCCACACCCACCTCGACGAGGCGCTGGCACGCTCCAAGGACGGCACGATCGTCGTCGAGCCGATGGGCAACATGCCGGTGATCAAGGACCTGATCGTGGACATGGACGCCGTCCACTGGAAGAAGGTCCATTCGGTCACGCCGTGGCTGCTCGGCAAGGAGCCCGTACCTGAGCGCGAGTACCTCGTCGATCGCGAGGCGATGGTGGACGTGACCCAGTCGATGGCGTGCATCCAGTGCGGCGCCTGCGTCTCCGACTGCCTCGCGATGGAGGTCGACCCCGAGTTCACCGGCCCGGCGGCGCTGGCCAAGGCCTACCGCTTCGTCGGCGACCCGCGCGACTCCGAGCACGAGGAGCGCCTGCGCTACCTCGCCGAGGATCCCCACGGCCTCTACACCTGCACGCACTGCTTCAAGTGCGTCGACGCCTGCCCCAAGGGCGTCAACCCGATGGGGCAGATCATGCGCCTGCGACGCATCGCCGGCTCCGACCACCACATCGAGGATCGCAACAACGGCTACCGCCACGAGCACGCGTTCGTCGAGAACATCCGCCGCAACGGCCTGCTGCACGAGGCCGACCTGCTGCCGGACTCCTACGGCGGCAAGTTCCACCCGCGCGCGGTGCCCGAGCTGATCGCGTCGATGCCGGTTGCGATCCGCGGCATGCTGCGCGGCAAGATCACCCTGCCCAAGGCGCTGCTGCACCCGCACAAGGCCTCCAAGGAGCTGCGCGCGATCTTCGAGAAGGTCGAGGGCAAGTCGCAGCGCTACGAGCTCAACCTCTACGTCAGCGGCACCGACGCGGACAACGACGATCCGGCCCCCGAGGCGGCAACGACGAACGCCGAGGGATCGGCATGAAGGTCGCCTACTGGCCGGGCTGCGTGAGCCGCGGCTTCACGCCTGAGCTGCACGGGGCGATGGCGGCGATCGCGCCGCTGCTCGACATCGAGCTGATCGAGCTCGATCGCGCGAACTGCTGCGGCGCCGGCGTGATCGCCGAGCACAACCAGGAGCTCGCCGACACCCTCAACGCCCGCACCTTCGCGATGGCCCAGCAGACCGACGGCGAGCTGATGATGAACATCTGCTCGACCTGCCAGGGGGCGCAGTCGGAGTGCCAGGAGCGCCTCGATGCGAGCGCCGAGTACCGCGCGCAGATCAACGTCACGCTGTCCTCCGAGGGCCTCCACTACGAGGCGGGCGTGACCAACAAGAACTTCCTCTGGCTGCTGGTCGAGGAGATCGGGCTCGACACGCTTGCCCGCAAGGTCCGCAAGCCGCTCACGAACCTGCGCGTCGGCCCCTTCTACGGCTGCTACATCGTCCGCCCGGCGGAGCGGATCGGGATCGACGAGGAGCACCCGCGCCACACCTACCTCGAGCAGGTGATCGACGCGCTCGGCGGCACCGTGATCGACTACGCCGGCTCGCACAAGTGCTGCGGCTTCCCGATCATCACGATGAACAAGACGGCCTCGCTGAAGCAGGCGGGCCGCCACCTCGGCGATGCCGTCGACGCGCAGGCGGACTGCGTGGTCACGCCGTGCCCGCTGTGCCACCTCAACCTCGACCTGCAGCAGCCGATCGCCGAGGCCGTCGTCGGGCGCGAGCTGAAGATGCCGGTGCTGCACCTGCCGCAGCTGGTCGGCCTCGCGCTCGGCCTCGAGCCCAAGCAGCTCGGCTTCGCGCGCCACATCGTCAAGCCGAGCTCGGTGATCGACTGGAGCGAGAGCGTGATCGCCGGAGCCGCTGCGGCCTGAGCCGCGACGGCGGCGGCCCGCGCGCCCGGCCGACGCCTGAAGTCACGCGCGCACCCGGAACGCGCTGCGCAATCACGGTCGGCCCCGCCTAGCCCGCCCCCAATCGACGCGCGGAGGCGCTAGATGGCGACGACCGAGAACACCGGCGGCAGCCGCGTCGCGACCGTCGACCAGGTGGCGCCGGCGTCGCCCGAGCCGAACAACTCGCCGGAGGTGGATCCGAAGTACAGCTGCAGCCGCTCGCCGGCGCCGGCGCGGCTGAACGCCTGGCGCAGCACCGTCAGGTAGGCGTGCTTGGCCGGCAGGCCGTCGCCGCGGGCCGTCCAGTGCGAGCCGCCGTCGCGCGTCTCGTAGACGCGCACACGGCCTTCGGGCGTGACGCGATCGACGTCGGCGACGAGCGGGATCACGTAGGCGCTGTCGGGATCGTCGGGGTCGACCATCAGCGGGAAGCCGAAGTCCGACGGCAGTCCACCGCCACCGATGTCGGACCAGCTGGCGCCGGCGTCGTCGGAGCGGTACACGCCGCCGTGGAACTGCATGAACAGCCGCTCGGGTCGTCCGGGCGCGCGCTCGACGTGGTGGACGCAGCGGCCCGCGTTCTCGTCCGCCAGCGCCTCCTCCGGCAGATACCGCGGGTTCAGCCCGTCGTTTCCCCGCCGCCAGCTGCGGCCGCCGTCCTCGGTCAGCCACATCCCGGCGGCCGAGACGGCAACGGCGAGTCTGTCGGGATCTCCGGGCCAGGTGCAGATCGAGTGCACGCAGAGCCCACCGCCGCCCGGCTGCCAGTGCGGGCGAGAGGGCTGCTCCCACAGTCCCGCGTTGATCGCCCAGCTCGCTCCCCCGTCACGGCTCTCGAACAGGACGCCGGGGTCGCCGCCGGCGTACAGGGTCCCCTCGGCCTCGCCGCGGACGATCACCCAGATCCGCTCCAGCGCCTGCTCGCCGCCTTCGGGCAGTGCGACGCCGTCGGCCTGCTCCCACTCCGCGTCCGGGCCGTCGTCGGTGAAGAAGATCTTCGGCCCGAAGAACGGCGAGGTCACGGTCGCGAGCAGCCGCCCGCTGCGGTGATCGCGGGTCGCGAAGTCGACCGGCTGACCGGCGAACGCGCGCGCTCTGATCTCAAAGCCACCATCGGGCTCGCCTTCGAGCAGGAACAGGCCCTTCTTCGTTCCGACCAGCAGCTCGGTCACCCTCTCACCCTCCTGTTATCGCCGGTATCACCTCGACGCGGTCCCCCGACCGCACCGCCGTCGCCTCGTTCCCACGCTCGCCGTTGACGAACACGTTCAGGTGTCGGCGGATCCGGCCGCGCTCGTCGAGGATCCACCCGCTCATCTCCGGGTGGCGGAGCTCGAGCGCCCGCAGCAGCTCAACCAGGGTCGCGCCCTCGAGCTCATGCTCCGCGCGGCCGCCGGCGAGCTTGCGCAGCGGCCCCCGAACACGCACCACAGCCACAGCGGGAATCCTAAGCGTGCTCACCACAGCTATAGACGCCGGCGGCGCGCGTTTCTCATCGGTGGCGCGCCGGAACGCCGGGCGCGCGTGCCCGGTGCCAACGCGCGCGGCGACGCGCGCGCGCCACCGTGTCCGCCGCCGGGGCGGCTCACGCCCGCGCCGCGACCGCGCGCGCGAGCAGCCCGCGCGCGACCAGCAGCTCGGCGATCTGGACGGCGTTGAGCGCCGCGCCCTTCAGCAGGTTGTCGCCCACCACGAACAGGTTCAGCGACAGCGGGTCGCCGAGGTCGCGGCGGATCCGCCCGACCGCGACCTCGTCGCGCCCGGCGTAGCGCACCGGCGTCGGCAGATCGTCGAGCACGATCCCGGGGAAGGCCTCGAGCGCCGCGGTCGCCGCGCCCAGTTCGGGCTCGCGCTCGAAGGTGGCCCGCAGCTCGATCGAGTGCCCGACCATGACGGGTACGCGCACGCAGGTCGGGCTCACGCGCAACTCGGGGATCGCGAGGATCTTGCGCGACTCGTTGACCAGCTTGAGCTCCTCGTCGCTGTAGCCGCCCTCGGCCGGCGAGCCGAGCCACGGCACGACGTTGTAGGCGAGCGGGGCGGCGTGGACCGAGTGCTCGATCGCAGCGATCGCCGCCGCGCCGTGGCTGATCAGCTGATCGCGCGCGTCGTGCACCAGCGGCATCTGCGCCGCCAGCTCATCGATCCCCTTCTGCCCCGCGCCGCCGGCCGCCTGAAAGCTCGTCGCGACGATCTCGCGCAGGCCGAAGCGGTCGTGCAGCGCCTTCAGCGGCAGCATGATCGTCATCGTCGTGCAGTTGGGGTTGGCGACAATGCCGCGCTCGATCCGCTCGAGCGCGTCCGGGTTGACCTCGCTGACGACCAGCGGCACCGCCGGATCCATCCGCCACGCGCTGGAGTTGTCGACGACGATCGCCCCGGCCGCCGCGAACTGCGGCGCCCACTCGCGCGAGGTGGCGCCGCCGGCGGAGAACAGCGCGATGTCGAAGCCCGCGATCGTGTCCTCGCGCAGCGGCTGCACGGTGCCGACGCCGGGCAGCTCGCGCCCCGCCGAGCGCTCCGAGGCGAACGGCACGAGCTCGCTGCAGGGGAAGCCGCGCACCGCGAGCACCTCGAGCATGATCCGCCCGACGGCGCCGGTCGCGCCGACGACGGCGACGCGCCCTGCGGCGCTCATCGCGGGTCTCCGAACGGGTCTTCGTGCTTGATCGTGTCCGCCGCGTCGCCGAGGCCGAAGGCGTCGTGCAGCCCGCGGACCGCCTCGGGCACGCGGTCGCCGGCGATCACGCAGGAGATCTTGATCGGCGAGGTGGAGATCATCTCGATGTTGATGCCGGCGTCGCCGAGCACGGTGAAGACCGTCGCCGCGACGCCCGGATGGCTGCGCATGCCGGCGCCGACGATCGAGACCTTGCCCATCGACTCCTCGCTGGCGACGTGCTCGATGCCGAGCTCGCCGACGAGCTCATCGAGCGCCTTGCGGGCGCTGCGGCCGTCCTCGCGGGGGACCGTGAAGGACATGTCGGCGCGGCGCGCCGCGCGCCCCCCGAGCGAGGGGTCGTTGAGCGGCTCGTTCTGGATGATCATGTCGACGTTGACGTTGGCGTCGGCCAGCGCGCGGAAGATCCGCCCGGCGACGCCGGGCTCGTCGGGGACGCCGAGCAGCGTGATCCGGGTCTCGGCGGTCGAGTGGGTGACGGCGGTGACGAGTGGGCGCTCCATCGTTTCCTCCTCGGAGACGACAACCGTACCGGGTCCGTCCTCGAAGCTCGAACGGCAGTGGATCCGCACGCCGTGGCTGCGGGCGTACTCGACCGAGCGCAGCTGCAGCACGCCGGCGCCCGAAGCCGACATCTCGAGCATCTCCTCGAAGGAGACGACGGCAAGCTTGCGGGCGTCGGGCACGATCCGCGGATCGGCGCTGAAGACGCCGGCGACGTCGGTGTAGATCTCGCAGACCTCGGCGCCGAGCGCGGCGGCCACGGCGACGGCGGTCGTGTCGGAGCCGCCGCGGCCGAGCGTGGTCACGTCGTGGCTCGTCGAGACGCCCTGAAAGCCCGCGACCAGCACGATCTTCTCCTGGTCGAGCGCCGCGATGATGCGCGCGGCGCGCACGTCGATGATGCGCGCCTTGGTGTGCGAGGTGTCGGTGACGATGCCGGCCTGCGAGCCGGTCAAAGACAGCGCCTCGTGGCCGAGGTCGTGGATCGCCATCGCGCACAGCGCGCAGGAGATCCGCTCGCCGGTCGACAGCAGCATGTCCATCTCGCGCGGGTCGGGCGCGGGCGAGACCTCCTCCGCCATCGCGATCAGCTCATCGGTCGTCGCGCCGCGCGCGGACAGCACCGCGACGACGCGGTGGCCCGCCTCGCGCTTGGCGACGATCCGCGCCGCCGCGCGCCGCAGACGCTCGGCGTCGGCGACCGAGGTTCCGCCGAACTTCATCACGATGATGCTCATCGGGCTTGAGGATACGTGGCCCCAGAATGTGTCGGACCGGCGCATGCGCCGGTCCGCGGTTGGGCGCATGCGCCCAACCGAAAGGCCTACACGCGGCTCACAGCGCGCGGCGCCCGGCGAAGGCGCGACCGAGCGTCACCTCGTCGGCGTACTCGAGGTCCGATCCGACCGGCAGCCCGCTCGCCAGTCGCGTCACCGTCACCTGCGGCGAGCGCTCGCGCAGGCCGTCGGCGATGTGCAGCGCCGTCGCCTCGCCCGTCGTCGTGGGGTTGGTCGCGAGCACGACCTCGCGCACCTGCGAGTCGGGCGCGGCGACGCGGCGGTAGAGCTCGGCTATCCGCAGGTCGTCGGGATCGATGCCGTCGATCGGCGAGAGCGCCCCGCCGAGCACGTGGTAGAGGCCGCGGTACTCGTGCGTGCGCTCGAGCGGGACCACGTCCGAGGAGTCCTCGATGACGCAGATCAGGGTCGCGTCGCGGCGCTCGTCCTCGCAGATGCGGCAGCGCGGCCCCTCCGCCAGGTTGAAGCAGATCTCGCACTGGCGGATGCGCTGCTTGACCTCGGTGATCGCCGCGGCGAGCGCGGTCGCGTCGGCGTCGGAGGCGCGCAGGATGTAGAAGGCGAGCCGCTGCGCCGTGCGGTTGCCGATCCCCGGCAGCTTCGAGAGCTCGGTGACGAGCCGCTGAATCGGGGGAGCGAAGCCGTTCAAAAGCCGGGGATGCCGAGCCCGCCGAGCGCGCCCAGGTCGAGGCCGGCGGTCGCCCCGCCCATCTTCTGCGCGGCCAGCTCCTGCGCCGCGCGCAGGCCCTCGTTGACGGCCGCGAGCACCATGTCGGCGAGCAGCTCGGGATCGTCGGGATCGATCGCCGCGGGGTCGATGCGAATCTCCTTGATCACGAGCGCGCCGCTCACGCGCACGCTGACCATGCCGCCGCCCGCCGAGGCCTCGACCTCGGCTGCCGCGAGCTCCTCCTGCGCGCGCGCTACCTCGGCCTGCATCCGCTGGACCTGTTTGAGCATCTGCTGCATGTTGGGCTGGGGCATCAGCGCTCCTCCTCCTCCTTGAGATGGTGGGTCTCGAACGGCATTTCGAAGAGGGCCACTACTCCTCCTCCTGCTCGATCTCGCCGAGCTCCTCGGCGTCGAATTCGTCCTTCAGCGCTGCCACCAGCTCATCCTCGCTGAGCACCCTCGGCGCCGGCCGCTCGTGGCCCGCGCGCACCTCGTAGCTGAAGGTCAGGGCGTGGCCGGTCACTGCGCG
>DATNHQ010000072.1:0-32273 GCA_035604915.1 Solirubrobacteraceae bacterium | reverse complement strand
ATTCCCACTCAATCGTGCCCGGCGGCTTGCTCGTGATGTCCAACACGACGCGGTTGACCTGCGGCAGCTCGCCCATCATGCGCGAGGCGATCTGCTCGAGCAGGTCATAGGGCAGGCGCGCCCAGTCGGCGGTCATGGCGTCGTCGGAGGTGACGGCGCGGATCACGATCACGTTGCCGTAGGTCCGCTCGTCGCCCTGGACGCCGACGCTGCGGATGTCGGGCAGCACGCAGAAGGACTGCCACAGCTCGCGGTAGAGGCCGGCCCCACGGATCTCATCCTGGAGGATGTGGTCGGCGTCGCGGAGCAGGTCGAGGCGCTCCTTCGTGGCCTCCCCGCCGACGATGCGGATCGCGAGGCCGGGCCCCGGGAACGGCTGGCGCCAGACCAGGCGCTCGGGCAGCCCGAGCTGGGCCCCGACGGCGCGCACCTCGTCTTTGAAGAGCATTCGCAGCGGCTCGACCAGCTCGAAGCTGAGGTCCTCGGGCAGGCCGCCGACGTTGTGGTGGGATTTGATCGTCGCGGACCCTCGTCGTCCGCCGGACTCGATCACGTCGGAGTAGAGCGTGCCCTGGACGAGGAACTGCGCGCCCTTCAGGCGCGCCGCCTCCTCCTCGAACACGCGGATGAACTCGGCGCCGATCACCTTGCGCTTGGTCTCGGGGTCGCTGACGCCGGCAAGGCGGGCGAGGAAGCGCGCCTCGGCGTCGACCGCTACGAGCGGCACCTTGAAGGTGTCGCGGAAGGCGGCGATCACCTGCTCGCCCTCGCCCTTGCGCATCAGTCCGTGGTCGACGAAGACACAGGTGAGCTGGTCGCCGATCGCGCGGTGGACGAGCAGCGCGGCGACCGAGGAGTCGACGCCGCCCGAGAGGCCGCAGATCGCCCGGCCGTTGCCGACCTGGGCGCGGATCCGCGCGATCTGCTCGTCGACGATCGAGGACGGGGTCCAGCTGCGGTCCGCACCGCAGATGTCATCGAGGAACGTCGTCAGGATCTGCTGGCCGAACGGCGTGTGGACGACCTCGGGATGGAACTGGATCGCGTAGATGCTGCGCGCGGGGTCCTCGAAGGCCGCGACCGGGGATGCGGTCGAGGAGGCGAGCTCGGTGAAGCCGGCGGGGGCGCGCTTGACGCTGTCGCGATGCGACATCCAGCAGGCCTGCTCCTTCGGGAGCCCCGCAAGCAGCCTGCCGGGCTCGCGCACGGTCAGCTCGGAGCGGCCGAACTCGCCGACCGCGGCGCGCTGAACCAGGCCGCCGAGCGAGTGCGCCAGCAGCTGCATCCCGTAGCAGATGCCGAGCACCGGCACGCCGAGCTCGAGCAGCGCGTGATCGAGTGGGGGCGCCCCCTCGGCGTAGACCGAGGCAGGCCCGCCGGAGAGAATCAGCCCCTTGGGGGCGCGCTGCGCGACCTCCTCGGCGCTGACGTCGGCGGGCAGCAGCTCCGAGAAGACGCCGCACTCGCGCACGCGGCGGGCGATCAGCTGCGAATACTGGCCGCCGAAGTCGATCACGAGCACCTCATCGCCCGCGGTTGCCGCGGCCGGTTGTGCACCGGCCTGCGGGTCCGCGGTGACGAGCGCGTCGGTCAAGCTTCAGGCGTTGACGAGGGCGGGGCCCTTCTCGCTCGCGCCGACCGCGGCGGCCTGACCGCGTGCGCCCATGCCGACGCCCTGGTCGCGCTGGAGCTGCTTGCCCTCGGTCTGCAGGGCCGGCGCGATCACGAGCTCGGCGCGGTTGAACTCGGCGATGTCCTTGTAGCCGCAGGTCGCCATCGAGGTGCGCAGGCCGCCGAACAGGTTCAGCGTGCCGTCGTTCTCGTGCGCCGGCCCGACCAGGATCTCCTCCAGCGTGGCGATCTGGCGCGTCGCGACCCGCGCGCCGCGCGGCAGCGTCGGATGGAAAGTCGCCATGCCCCAGTGGTAGCCGTGCCCGGGCGCCTCGAACGCGCGTGCCAGCGGCGAGCCGATCATCACGGCGTCGGCGCCGCAGGCGATCGCCTTGGAGACGTCGCCGCCGGTGCGCATGCCGCCGTCGGCGATGACCTGGACGTAGTCGCCCGTCTCCTTCATGTGCGTGGCGCGGGCGTCGGCAACGTCGACGATGGCCGTCGCCTGCGGCACGCCGATGCCGAGCACGCCGCGTGTCGTGCACGCCGCGCCGGGGCCGACGCCGACGAGCACGCCCGCGGCGCCGGTGCGCATCAGGTGCAGGCCGGTGTGGTAGGAGGCGCAGCCGCCGACGATGACCGGCACGTCGAGCTCGGGGATGAACTCCTTGAGGTTGAGCGGCTCGCTCGTCGAGGAGACGTGCTCGCCGGAGACGACCGTGCCCTGGATCACGAGGATGTCGAGCCCGGCGTCGAGTGCGATCTCGTAGTAGCGGCGGACGCGCTGCGGCGTCAGGGCCGCGGCGCAGACGACGCCCTCTGCCTTGATCTCGCGGATCCGCGCAGCGATCAGCTCCTCCTTGACCGGCTCGGCGTAGATCTCCTGCATCTCATGGGTAGCCTCGTCCTTGGAGAGCATCGCGATCCGCTCGAGCTGCTCGTCGGCGTCCTCGTAGCGCGTGAAGATGCCCTCCAGGTTGAGCACGCCGAGGCCGCCGAGGCGGCCGATGATCCCCGCCGTCGTCGGTGAGACCACTCCGTCCATCGCGCTCGCGAGCACCGGGAGCTCGAAGCGGTAGTCGCCGATCTTCCAGGTCACGTCGACATCGTCGGGGTCGCGCGTGCGTCGCGAGGGCACGATTGCGATCTCATCGAAGCCGTACGCGCGCCGCGCCTTCTTGCCGCGGCCGATCTCTACTTCCATTGCACGATCCTAGGTCTCGAGGCGGACGGACGGCGGTGCCCACAGCGAGCGTAAGCGGGCGGCAACCACCTCTGCCGAGCATACAACTCAACCGACGCCGGCAGGCTCCTCCAACTCGCTCGCTGCGACATCTCCAAGCAGTCGCTCGACCGCGCGGACGTCGATCAGGCCGGCGCCGAGGCGGCCGGTGGACTCCGCGCCGCAGGCGACGCCGAAGCGCAGGCACTCGGCCGGCGACGAGCCGCGGTAGCGCTCAGCCACGTAACCGGCGAGGAAGGCGTCGCCGGAGCCGACCGCCGCCACGGTCTCCAGCTGGGGGATCGTCACGCGGTAGGCCCTGGGCACGCCGTCGATCAGCATCTGCGCCCAGCAGCCGTCGCGCGTTGTCATGATCGCCGAGCGCGCTCCGAGCGAGACGATCTCGCGGACGGCGCCGGCGTAGTCGGCGTCGTCGACGAACTCGTGCCCGACCAGCTCCTCGGCCTCGACCACGTTGGGCGAGACCACGTCCGGCTCCGCGCGCGTGGCGAGCCGCAGCGCCTCGCCGTCGGTGTCGACGACGGTCAGCACGTCGATCTTGTGCACCGCGCGCACAAGCTGGGCGTAGAAGTCGGGCTCGACCCCGCGCGGCAGCGAGCCGGCGAAGACGACGACCGCAGCCCCGCGCGCGAGGTAGAGGAGCTTCTCGCGGAACTGCTCGATCTCGTCGGGCTCGACGCGCGGCCCCTGCTCGTTGATCTCGGTCTGCTCGCCCGTCGTCGGGTCGAGCACGGAGGTGTTGGTTCGCGACTCCTCCCGGATCCGCACGAAGTCGTGGAGGATCGACTCCTCGCTCAGCTGGGCGACGATCTGGGTGCCGGTCGGGCCGCCCTGGAAGCCGGTCGCGATGACCGGCTGGCCGAGCGTCTTCAGCATCCGCGCGATGTTGACCCCCTTGCCGCCCGCGAGCGCGCGCCGCTCGACCGTGCGGTGACGCCGCCCGAGCCGGAAGCTCGGGACCGACAGCGACTTGTCGATCGCGGCATTGAGCGTGACGGTGATGATCACGACTCGAGCCCGGTGGCGCTCCGCGCCGCGCGCCTGCGCATGAACGGCAGGCTACACCCAACCAGCACGATCGCCAGTCCGCCCCCAACGGCGTACCAGATCGCCGGGCGCACCAGCGCGGCGTCGCTCCGCGCGACCGCCTGCCGGCGTGGCGCGGGCACTGCGGCGGCCGTCACGAGCGGCACCGACTCCACCCGTTGCCCATTCTCGGTCACCGCCAGCGAGCCCTCGACCGCGCCGGCCGGCAGCGGGCCGCGCAGGCGCGCCGGCACCTTGAGCGCGACGTGGAGGGTGGCGCTGCGGGCGAGCACCAGCTGCGACGAGCGCTTGGCGAGAAGGCGCGCCGGGCGTCTGCGACCGGCCACGGGGACCGTCGCGTAGGCGCGCCCGCGCACGGAGATCTGTGCGCTTCGGTAGAGGCTGAGGCCGTAGCGCAGCAGCGCCAGCGTGTCGGCGTCGCGCGAGGCCTCGCTGGGGCTGCCGAGCACGACGCTGATCAGGCGCACGCCGTTCAGCTGCGCGGCCGCGACCAGGCACTGACCGGCATCGGTGGTGCTGCCGGTCTTGACGCCGACGATCCACGGGTAGGCGCCGACGAGGTCGTTGCGGTTGTCGACGACGACGCCGTCGGCGAGCTGCGCGCTCGTCTCGTCAACGATCTGGCGCACGAGCGGGCGGCGCATCAGCACGCGCGCGAGGCGTGCGAGGTCGGTCGCCGTGGAGTAGTTGCCGGGCGGCGTGTCGAGGCCGATCGGCGTGGTGTAGTGCGTGCGGCCGAGCCCGAGCGCCAGCGCGTCCTGGTTCATCAGGGCGGCAAAAGCGCTCGCGCTGCCGGCGACGTCGACGGCGAGCGAGTAGGCGACGTTGTTGCCGCTCGGCAGCAGCATCGCGCGCAACATGTCCGGGACGCTCAGGCGGGCGCCCACCGGGACGGGCGCCAGCGACTCCTGCACCCCCGCGGCGTAGGGCTGCTCGACGAGCAGCTTGCCAAGCGGCTCGCGCTGGAGCGTGACGTAGGCGGTCATCAGCTTGGTCGTGCTGGCGATCGGCAGTTCCGCGTTGGCGTTGGCGGAGGCGATCACGGTGCCCGAACGCTCGAGCATCAACACCCACGCGCGCGCGCTGAGCCCGCTGGGCGGCGCGGCCGCGCGGGTGATCAGCAGATCGCTCGGCGGCGCGGCGCCGCCGGCGGCGGCCGGAAGTTCCCGCGCCGGCGCCGCCGCGGGCGCCAGGGCGCAGGCGCCCATGATCGCCAGCGTTGCGGCTACGGCTGCGGCCGCGGCCCGGCGCGTCGCTGTTGGCGCAAGCATCAGCGTTCCAAGGCTACCCGGCGCGCCACATGGACCTTGCAGCTTGCCGTGCTAGTCGCGAAGCGACCAGGCGACCTCGCGCAGGCGCTCTGCCTCCGCCGCCGCGGCGGCCGCCGGATCGCCGCCGGCCTCCTCGTGGGCGTTGGCGATCGATCGCGAAGCGGTCACCAATCCCGCAGCGCGCCCGGGAGCGAAGGCCGCGCCGAGGTCCTCGGCGCGGCCTCCCTGCGCGCCGACGCCGGGAAGCAAGAAGATCGCGCGCGGCATCAGCTCGCGCGCGCGTTCGAGGTATTCCGGCCTCGTCGCGCCGACGACCGCGCCGACATCGCTAAGGCCGTTCGAGGATCGGGCGCCGCTGCCGCCGCCGAGCTCGTCGACCAGGCGCGCGAGGCGCTCCCAGAGCGGCGTCCCGTCGGCCAGCTGCAGGTCCTGCAGGTCAGCGGCTCCCGGGTTCGAGGTGCGCACCAGCACGAACACGCCGGCGCCGCTCGCCACCAGCGGCTCGAGCGCGTCCCGCCCGAGCAGCGGGTTCGCCGTGAACGCGTCGGCGCCGAGGCCCGCCACCTCGCCCGCGACCGTCGCGGTCGAGCCGGCGAGCGCCTGCGCGTAGGCCTGCGCCGTCAGCGGGAAGTCGCCCCGCTTGCCGTCGGCGATCACGAGCAGACCGGCGGCGTGGGCGAGCTCGACAACCTCGGCGAGCGCCGACCAACCGGGCGCGCCGAGGCGCTCGAAGCAGGCCAGTTGCGGCTTGATCGCGACGCACGCGTCGGCGGTCGCCTCGATCAGCAGGCGGCAGTGCTCGAGCACGCCGCGCCCGGCGCGCTCGGCGGGGCTGCCGGACGCCGCGGTGGCCGCCCGTGCCGCCCGTGGCCACAGCGCGGCGGGGTCCGGGTCGAGCCCGAGCACGATCTGCGACTGCCGGCGACCGACGGCGTCGCCGAGCGTCTCCGCGAACGGCGCCTTCAACGCACGGCCTGCTTGAGGCGCACCCCTGCGGTGAAGCGCGGCACCGCTGTGGTCGGGACCTCGATGCGCTCGCCGGTGCGGGGATTGACGCCGGCGCGGCCCGTGTACTGCGCGACGTGGAACTTGCCGAAGCCGGTCAGCTTCACGCTCTCGCCGTCGCGCAGGGCAGCCTCGATCGCTGCGAGCGCGGCATCGACTGCCCGCGCGGCCTCGGGCCTTGGCAGCTTCGCCGCCTGCGCGACGCGATCGATCAGATCTTGGCGGTTCATCGGTGCGAAGCTCGGCGGCCGGCCGTGCGAGCGCGCCGCCTCGCCACCCGCCAAGATACACCCGTGTCGCTATCGCGCATCGCCTGGCTGCTGACGGTCATCGCGTGTCTGATCACGGGAGCCGTGATGCTGCTCCGGCACTACCACGGCTATCCGGCGGTGGCCCTGGCCGTCGCGATCGCGGCCGCGATCAACCTTCGATGACGCCCGGCCGCGCAGCCGCGGTCGGCGATGACTGGAGCTGACGAATGACGGAGCCTCAGGCGCACCTCTACCGCTGGCAGGACCTCGAGAGCGACCAGGTAAGCCCGACGATCGCACGGCGGAAGATCATGGCCGAGCGCGTGACGCTGGCTCAGTTTCAGCTGCAGGCCGGAGCCCTGGTGGCCAGCCACGCCCACGAGCACGAGCAGCTCACCTACATCGAGGAGGGGCTGCTGCGGCTGTGGCTCGGCAGCGACGAGGCGCAGGTGTGCGAGGTCGGCGCCGGCGAGGTCGTCCACATCCCCTCGAACCTCCGCCACCGCGCCGAGGCGATCGAGACCACGCGTGCGATCGACGTCTTCTGCCCGCCCCGCGAGGACTGGCTCGACGTCGCCGCCTCCTAGCCGCGCGGCGCGTAGGGAGCGCCGGCGCTCGGCGGCGCGATCTCGGTCCCGGGCTCGACGCGGTCACGCGGCTCGACGTGGACGAGGATGTCGGCGCCGCTGAGGCGGTCGCGAATCGCGTTGGTGAGCTCGTGTGCCGTCTTGTGGGCCGCCTCGAGTGTCGTGCCGGCGGCGAATTGCAGGTGCACGTCGACGTAGCGCCGCGATCCCGCCTGGCGCGCCCGCAGCTTGTGGAAGCCGACGACGCCGCGCTCGGGGCCGAGCCCGCGGATCGTCGAGCGGATCCAGTCGAGCTCGTCCTGCGGCAGCGACTCGTCGACCAGCGAGCGCGCGGAGCGACGCAGGATCCGCACGCCGGCGTAGGCGATGCCGAATGCGACCACCAGCGCGATCGCCGGGTCGATCCACTGGGCGTGCGTGGCCGCGACCAGCACGAGCCCGACGAGCACCGCCCCCGAGGAGGCCACGTCGGCGCTCAGGTGGAGGGCGTCGGCCTCGAGCGCGACCGATCCGGTTTCTCTCGCGCGCCGCGCGATGATCCTCGAGACGACCAAGTTGACCGCCCCCGAGACCACGATCACCGCGATGCCGATGCCGATCGTGTGGACACGGCCCCCGCGCACCAGCCGCTCCACCGCCTCGTAGGTGATGATCGCCGCCCCGAACAGGATCAGCGTCCCCTCGATCGCGCCGGCCATGTTCTCCATCTTCTCGTGGCCGTAGGGGTGATCCGCGTCAGCCGGATGGCCCGCCTTGCGCACGGACACGTAGGCGACCAATGAAGCGATCAGGTCCATGCCCGAGTGCGCCGCCTCGGTCAGTACCGCCACCGACCCGGTGGCGATGCCGGCGATCACCTTCAGCGTGATCAGCGTCGCGTTGGAGGCGACCGACAGCGCCGCCGCACGCGCCTTGGGCTCGCTCCCCTGCTCCTCGCTCATCGCGGCGGCTGCTCTGCCAGCCAGGCCGCGAGCGCCCGCAGCGCGGCGCCGCGGTGGCTGAGCTCGTCCTTGTGCGCGGCGTCGAGCTGAGCCATCGTTCGCCCGTCGCCGCCGTCGGGGATGAACACAGGGTCGTAGCCGAAGCCGCCGCTGCCGAGCGGCGCGGGCGCCATGCGGCCCTCGCAGCGCCCCTCGAAGACGCGCTCGACGCCGCCGCCAGGGTCGACGTAGGCGATCGCGCAGACGTACGCGAGCTCGCTGCCCGCCGGCACCCGCTCGCGCAGCAGCGCGAGGTTCTGCTCGTCGCTGGCGCCGTCGCCGGCGAAGCGCGCCGAGAGCACCCCGGGCGCGCCGCCGAGGGCGACCGCGCAGATCCCGGAGTCGTCCGCGATCGCAGCTCGGGCGGTGGCCGCGGCCGCGGCGCGCGCCTTCGTGAGCGCGTTCTCCGCGAAGGTCTCCCCGAGCTCGGGGCCGAGCTCGACCTCCGCCGGCAGGGCGAGCACGCGGCCCTCTCCGAGCAACCGCCTGAGCTCGACGAGCTTGTGCTGGTTGCGCGTCGCGAGGATGATCGGCGTCATCGACGCTTGCTCGCGCGTCAGCGCTCGATCGCGGACGCCTGTACGGCCTGCAGCTCGGCGATCCCGCCCGCGGCGAGCGCGAGCAGATCGTCGAGATGCGCCCGCGAGAGCGGCGTTCCCTCGGCCGTCGCCTGCACCTCGACGAGGCCGCCGTCGCCGGTCATGACGACGTTGGCGTCCACCTCCGCGACGGAGTCCTCGCTGTAGTCGAGGTCGAGCAGCGCCTGCCCGCCGACGATGCCGCAGGACATCGCGGCGACGCTGCCCGCGACCGGCGAGCGCTCGATCTGCCCCTCCTCGGCCAGCCGGCGCATCGCGCGCGCAAACGCCACGTAGGCGCCGCTGATCGCTGCGCAGCGCGTGCCCCCGTCAGCGACGAGCACGTCGCAATCGAGGTAGACCGTGCGCTCGCCGAGCGCCTCGAAATCGACGACCGAGCGCAGCGCGCGCCCGATCAGCCGCTGGATCTCGACGGTGCGGCCATCGGGGTGAAGGCGCGTGGAGTCGCGCGGCTTGCGCTGACCGGTCGATGCGGGCAGCATGCCGTACTCGGCGGTCAGCCAGCCGCGGCCCTTGCCGGCCAGCCAGCGGGGCACCCCGCTCTCGACGCTGGCGGTGCAGATGACCTGCGTGCGCCCGACCGCGATCAGCGCCGAGCCGGTGGCCGGCGGCACGTAGTCCGGGATGCAGCCGAGCGGGCGGGCCTGGTTGTTCGCGCGGTCGTAGGAGCGGCTCATGCCGCCTCCGCCAGCGGGAATGCGACGTGCTCGACGTGCTCGATCGGCATCTGCAGGAAGCGCGAGCCGAGCTCACGGAAGGCCTCCGCGTCGCCCGTGCACAGGAAGCGGTAGTCGCCCTCGCTGCCGCGCCCGGCGCGCAGGCCGGAGCCGTCCAGCGAGCGCGCCACGGAGATCGCGAGCGAGCGGCCCGAGGTGATCAGCGCCACGCCCGGGCCGAGCATGCGCTGCAGCATCGGCGCGATCAGCGGGTAGTGCGTGCAGCCGAGGATCACCGTGTCGACCCCGGCTTCGCGCAGCGGCGCGCAATAGCCCCGCACGGTGTCGACGACGCGATGGTCGAACGGGAAGCCCTGCTGGATGATCGGAGCGAGGTCGGGGCAGGCCACGCTGACGAGCTCGGCGTCGGGCGCGTGCTCCGCCAGAGCGCGGGCGTAGGCGCCGCTTCGCACGGTGGCGCTGGTCGCGAGCAGCCCGATCCGGCGGTTGGCGCTCGCGCCGGCCGCGAGCCGGGACTCGGGCTCGATCACGCCGGTCACGTGCACCCCGAGCGTCGTCGAGAGCATCCTCTCGCGAAGCGCCCCCAACGCGGACGCGCTCGCCGCGTTGCAGGCGACCACCAGCAGCTTCGCCCGACGCGTCAGCAACAGCTCGGCGATCTCTAGCGCGAAGCGCTCCAGCTCCTCCGCGCTACGCTCGCCATAGGGGAAGCGGGCGGTGTCGCCGAGATAGATGAAGTCCTCGTGCGGGAGCTCGACGAGCAGCTCCTGTAGGACCGTGAGCCCGCCGACTCCCGAGTCGAAGACGGCGATCGGACGGTCGTTGGGCGCGCTCGCAGGCGTGGACACCGCCGCCATGATCCCAGATGGTCTCCCGCTATCGTGCGGCCGGTGCGCGCGCTGGTTGTGTCGAACATGGCAGCCTCGCGCGAACGGCCGGGGCGCGGCGTGTTCGTCCGCGACCAGGTCGCCGCGCTCGCGCGGATCAGCGACATCGAGGTCGAGCTGTTCGAGTTCCACCCCGGGGCGCTCGCCTACCCGCGTGCGGCGCGGACGCTGCGGGCTCGCTTCGGCGGCGCGAGGCTCGACATCGTCCACGCGCACTTCGGCCTCACCGCCTGGCCGGCGCTCGCGCTGCGCGGGCCGCGCCACGCCGTGACGCTGCACGGCACCGACGTTCGCCATCCGCGCTCGCGGCTGCTGACGCTCGCGGCGGCCCGCCACATGGACCTCGTGGCCACCGTCTCGGAGCCGCTAGCGCTCGAGCTCGGTGCGGCATTCACGCCGCCGGTGCTGGTACTGCCGTGCGGCGTCGCACTCGATCGCTTCCGGCCGATCCCCCGGGATGCCGCCCGCCTCGCGCTCGGGCTCGCGCGCGACGTGCCCCACCTGCTCTTCCCCGCCGACCCGGCGCGGCCCGAGAAGCGTTTCGACCGCGCTCGCGAGCTGGCCGGCGGCGTCCAGCTGATCAGCCTCGGGGCCACGGCGCCAGACCACGTGACGCTCGCGATCAACGCCGCCAACGCCGTGCTCGTGCCATCGGAGGCCGAGGGCTTCGGCCTCGCGGTGATCGAGGCGCTGGCCTGCGACGTGCCTGTCCTCGCGACCCCGGTCGGGGTCCATGCGGAGGCGCTGGCCGGGATCGAGGGAACCCTGTGCGCCCCCTACGACCGCGCGCGCTGGTCCGCCGCACTGGCGCCGCTGCTCGCCGACCCCGATCCCCGCGTCGCCGGTCGCGCGCGCGCCAGCGAGTACTCCTCGGAGCTGATGGCGGCACGCGTCGCGCAGGCTTGGCGCACCCTACTGGCCAGCGATCGGTAGACGTACTAGCATCGCGGTGATGGCGGAGAGAGAACCGGGGCAGCCCGAGTCCGTCGATGGCTCGGTCCAGTTCGAGCGCGCCGCCGGCGCGACGAGCTTCCTGCAGCGGGCGGTGATCCGCCGGCGCGTGCGCTTCCTGCGCCGCCGCCGCGAGCTCGCGCTGTACGACCTCGGCGGCTTCCTGTTCGAGTCCCACCGGCTGGGGCAGCCGCACGAGGATCTGCTCGCCGAGAAGCTCGCGGCCCTCACCGCGCTCGACGATGAACTCGCTCTGTTGCAGCGATCGCTCGATCTGCGCGAGGAGGTGGCGGTGCTGCGCGAGCCTGGCATCGCGGCCTGCGCGTACTGCGCCGCGATCCGCGACAGCGCCGCGAACTTCTGCCCGAACTGCGGGCGCCCGGCCGGAAGCCAGGTAGCTGAGCCGGAACTCGACGGCACCGCCGTCCAGGCGCCCACCGCAGCGAGCGACGACACCGCCGTGCAGGCGCCCATCGCAGCGAGCGACGACACCGCCGTGCAAGCGCCCATCGCGGCGAGCCAGGACACCGCCGTCCAGGCGCCCATCGCAGCTAGCGACGACACCGCCGTGCAGGCGCCGGCGGCAATCGACGGGTCGGCCGCGGTCAAGGCCGTCGCCGCGGCGCCGGCTCCCGTGGGCGGCGAGCCCTCGACCGCGGCGGCCGACTCGCCTTCGTGAGCGCGCCGGCGAGCACCCGCTGCGGCGCCTGCGGAGCGCAACTCGGCGAGCGCCAGCGCTGGTGCCTGGCCTGCGGCACGGCGGCGCTCACGCTCGTGGCGACGCCGCGTCGCTGGGCCCGGGCGGGTGCGGCGGCCACGCTTCTCGCGCTGCTCGCGCTCGTCGGTATCGGCTACGCGATCGCGGCGGTCGTCTCCTCGTGAGCGCCGGCGCCGCGCGGGTCCGGCGCCGCAGCCGGACCTGTGCGGGGGCCCGCCCAGCCCTGACGAAGGCCCCCGCCTACGCGGCGCTCAGTGCCTCGAGCGTCGCTGCGACGGAGCGTGCCAGCGCACCGAGCGCGTAGCCGCCCTCGAGCACGACCCCGAGCGGCGCCTCGAGCTCCTCGGCCAGCCTGCGCATCGCAGTCGTCATCGTCGCATAGCCCTCCTCCGTCACCGAGCAGCCGGCGAGCGGGTCCTCGACGTGCGCGTCGTAACCGGCTGAGATCAGGATCAGCTGTGGGCTGTACTCGCGGGCGCGGGGAATCACCTTCGAATGCACCAGCTCGCAGAACTCGCCGTCGCCGGAGCCGGTCCGCACCGGCATGTTCAGCGTGAAGCCCTCGCCGGCGCCGCTGCCACGATCGCTCGCCGGCCCGGTGCCCGGGTACAGCGGCGACTCGTGGATCGACGCATAGAGCACCTCGGCGCTCGAATGGAAGATGTCGTTGGTGCCGTTGCCGTGGTGCACGTCCCAGTCGAGGATCAGGACCCGCGCGAGCCCGTGCGCGGTGAGCGCGTGCAGAGCGGCGAGCGCGACATTGTTGAATATGCAGAAGCCCATCGCGCGCCCCGCCAGCGCGTGATGGCCGGGCGGCCGGCCGGCCGCGAACGCGGCCGGCGCCTGCTCGCGCAGAAGCGCGTCCACCACGGCGACGGCGCCGCCGGCCGATCGCAGCGCCGCCTCCCAGGAGCCCGAGCTGACGAGCGTGTCCTCGTCGATCGCTCCGCCGCCGGCGGCGCAGAAGCGCTCGATCGCGGCGACGTATCCGGGCGCGTGGCAGAGCTCGAGCAGCTCGCGCGACACGGCCGGGGCCTCGCGGCGCTCGAAACCGAACCACCCCGTCTCGTCGAGATGGCGCTCGATCGCGGCGATGCGCGCGGCGCGCTCGGGGTGAGCGCCCGTTTCGTGGCCGGCCGAGGCCGGGTGGCTGAAGAAGGCGGCCGACGTCATCGCTGTACGGTACCCCGCGAATGTCGGAGCACTCGGTGACCCGAGCCGAGCTCGCCGTGATTGGCGCGGGGGCTGCGGGGCTGTACGTCGCGCTGTGCGCTGCGGCGGAGGGCGCCAGCGTCGCGCTGATCTCGGCAACCACGCTTGCCCAGACGGCCAGCTACTGGGCCCAGGGCGGTTTGGCGGCCGCACTCGCGCCCGAAGACTCCCCGCAGCGCCACCAACGAGACACCGAGCGCGCCGGGCGGGGGCTCGTGCGCGAAACGGCCGCGGCCGTGCTCTGCGAGGAGGCTCCCGCGCGCGTGCGAGACCTCGAGCGCCTCGGCGTCCACTTCGACCGTGACCGCGGCGGGACGCTGTCGCTGGGCCTCGAGGGCGGCCACTCGCTGCGCCGTGTCGTGCATTCGGGCGGCAGCGCCACCGGCCGGCGTGTCGTCCGCCAGCTATCGGCGCTTGCCGCTCAGGAGCCCTTGGTCGAGGTGCTCGAGCACGCGCACGCGAACTCGCTGCTGCTGGTGGACGGGCGTTGCGCCGGCGTCGGCTGCGACGACGGCCGCACGATCCGCGCTCGGGCTGTCGCGATCTGCGCGGGCGGCGCCGCGGCCTTGTGGGCGCGCACGACCAACCCGCCGGGCTCGCTCGGGAGCGGCATGCTGCTCGCCCACCGCGCCGGCGCCCAACTGGCCGACCTCGAGTTCCTGCAGTTCCATCCCACCGCCGTGATCGGCGTGCCCGGACGCGAGGGCTTCCTCGTCACCGAGGCGATCCGCGGCGAGGGTGCGACGCTGCTCGACGCCGACGGCCAGCGCTTCGTCGACGAGCTCGCGCCGCGCGACGAGGTCTCGCGCGCGATAGACGAGGTGCTCGCGCGCACGGGCGCGCGAGCCGTCTCGCTCGACATGCGCGCCGTCGACCCGGCGCTTTTCCCCAACGTCGTCGGCGCACTCGCCGAGGCCGGGCTTGACGTCACACGCGAGCTGATCCCCGTGGCACCCGCCGCCCACTACATGATGGGCGGGATCACCACCGACCTGCATGCGCGCTCGACGGTGGGCGGCCTCTACGCAGTCGGCGAGTCAGCCTGCACCGGCCTGCACGGCGCCAACCGCCTCGCGTCCAACTCGCTCAGCGAGTGTTTCGTGTTCGGCGGCCGCGCGGCGCTGGCGGCGCTCGCCGAGCCCGACATCGCGCCGCAGGCCACGCCGACAGCGGTCACCTTTGCCGGCGCGGTCGAGCCGTCGACCCGCAGCGCGCTCTGGGAGCATGCAGGACTGGTGCGCACACGCAGCGGGCTCGAGCTGCTGCTCGCCGACCCCTACCCACTGGCAGGCCTGATCGCGGCTTGCGCGCTGGCCCGCGAGGAGAGTCGCGGCGCCCACATTCGCGGCGACCGACCGCAGACGGACCCGCAGCTCGACGGCGTGCACACGATCGTCGAAGCAACCGGCGAGGTCCGCTTCGAACGCTGGCTGTGAGCGCTCCGGCGCAGTGAAGACCAGGGCGCGGACGCTTAAGACGCGCATAACATCATCTGTGGCTGGCCTTCACATGCCCGGTCCATACTGGCCCCCGTAACGAGACGCGAGCCGACGGCACTGCGCCGCCACGGCGGAAGGGAGCGGCCGGGATGTACCAGTTCAGCCGAGGCATCTACAGGGAGCTCTCGCCATTGGTGGACCGCAGCCATGCGGGCCGCAGCCAGTTCGCGGTCCAGCTCGCGCTGCTGCGAGCGTGCGAGACCTCGATCGAGCGCCTCGCCACCGACCGCCACTATTTCGCGCACCCGGCGCGCACCCTGTTCGGCGACATCCGCTGCTACTTCCCGGTCTGCCGCCAGGAGCAGGTCTACCAGGTGGTCGAGCGCTACATCATGCTCGCTGACGAGTTCGTCGCGGCGCTGCCGCCCAACGGCGTCGACCACAACGGGAATCCGCTGCAGTGCCGCGCGGTGACGCGCAAGGGCACCGCCTGCCAGCGGGCGCCGCTGCCGCTGAACGGCTACTGCCCCTCGCACCAGCACCTCGCGGAGACCGAGAACTGCGAAGTCCCGGCCCTCGCCGCCTGACGCGCGGCGAGGGCTGCGGCCCAGCCAACCGATAAGGTGCCGCGCGTGCCAGCATCGCGCGTCGGCTTCATCGGCTTGGGGATCATGGGCTCGCGAATGGCCGCAAACCTGGCTCGCGCCGGGTTCGAGATGACGGTTTGGAACCGCACCGCGCAGACCGCGCAGGACTGGGTGGTCGAGCACGGCGGGCACCTCGCGCCGACGCCGGCGGCGCTCGCGGCGGGCGTCGACCTCGTCATCACGATGGTCGTCGACGGCCCGCAGGTGCGCGAGGTCCTGCTCGGCGCCGACGGCGTCGCCGAGGGTGCGGCGAGCGGCCTGCTCTGCGTCGACTGCACGACGATCGGCCAGGCCGCCGCGCTCGAGATCGGCGAGCGCCTCGGCGAGCGCGGACTGCGACTGCTCGACGCGCCGGTGACGGGCTCGCTGCCCGGAGCCCGCGACGGCACGCTGCTGATCATGGTCGGTGGCGAGGCCGCCGACCTCGAGGAGGCGCGGCCGGTGTTCGAGGCGATGGGCAAGACCATCCTCCACGTCGGCGCGCTCGGCGCCGGCCAGGCGATCAAGGTCATCAGCAACTCGGTTGCCGTCGCCAACGCGGCGACCGTGGCCGAGGGCCTGCTCGCCGGCAAGGCCGCCGGCGTCGACCTCGACGCGCTCGTCGCGGTGATGGAGGGCGGCGCCGCGAGCTCGCGCATGCTGACGCTCAAGCAGGAGCCGATGCGCACGCACGACTTCACGCCCCTGTTCCGCCTCGCGCACATGATCAAGGACGTCGAGCTCTGCCTGGCCGCCTCGACTGTGCCGTTCGAGAGCGCGCGCCGCGCGCTCGAGGACATGCGCGCGGCGGAGCGGCTGGGCCACGGCGACGAGGACTTCGCCGCGCTGGCGCTGGCGGTCGAGCAGCGCACCGGGCTGGCGCTCGGGTAGCCTGCGCGGGCCAACACGGCGCGGCGGCAACGGACGGCCGGTAAGGGTATCCAGACCCCCTGTCGAGGGCTGTCCACAGCCGCGATAAGCCCCGCATTTTGCAGGGAAATTTGGAGATTTCAGCAGTGTTGCGTATCCTTTGTGAATCGCCGGGTCCGCTCCGACCACGACCGAGCGGCGCCCGAAGCTGTCTGATCGAAGGTATCTGTCATGCCGATTGCGTTCAAAGAATGGGCGGTCACGGTCCGGGCGCTAGCCGAGGGCGAGCAGCTCGTAACCCTGCGCAAGGGTGGGATCCGTGAACCGAACAAGCACTTCGAGGTCGAGCACGAGCGCTTCTTCCTCTACCCGACGTTCGACCACCAGCGCAGCGACCTGGTGCGCGAGTCCCACCGCCCCGAGCTGCGTCGCGCGCTCGAGGAGGGCGTTTGGGCCGACGGCGAGCCGGTGCTCGCGCACGCGCGCAACGGGCTGGCGCTGCTGCCGCCAGACCGGGTCCGCATCCGCGCCTGGGCCGAGGTCGCGGCGCAGTACACGGTCACAGATCCGCGCATCGTCGATGCGCTTTCGCCGTTTTACGTGTGGACGTCGGACTATGCCGAGAAGCGGCTGGAGTGGAAGCGCCGCCACCCGCTGCACGTGCTGCTGCTGCGCACCTACCGGATCCCCCGGCCCGTGACGGTCAAGGTGAAGGAGGAGTACGCGGGCTGCCGCTCGTGGCTCGAGCTGTCGCGCGAGCTCCCGTTTGAGGGCACGCCCGTGCTCGCCGACGAGGAGTTCGAGCGCGCCGCCGAGGAGATCGAGTCGATCGCCCTCGGTTCGCGCCAGCCGGTCTTCGCCTAGCGGAGATCCGCGCCGCGGCGCGTGCCCTGGACCGAGTCCAACTCGCCTCACTTCGAGGCCCGCCACGAAGACTCCGACGAGCGCGGCGCCGCCGCCGTGCTGGAGCTGCTCGAGACGACGCGCTCCTCGCTCGCGCGGACCTTCCCGCAGGTGCCCGAGGAGGTCACGGTGGTCATGCACGCGAACGCGTTCGCGCTCTCGCTGGCGGCGCCGCCGCTGACACTGGCGTGGCTCGCGAGCCGAGCGCCGGCGCGCCGCTACCTGGCGGGCTGGTGCTCGAGCCGAACGCTGCACCTGCTCGCCCCGGCGGCGCTCGAACAGCGAGCGTCGGCGGTGCCTGCCTCGCGCGACATGCTGATGATGACGCCGGCCGCGCTCTACGCGCAGCTGGTGATCGCCGCCAACAACCGCAGCCTGCCGCCGCCGCTGCGCCCGCGCCACCTCCGCTGGGCCTGGCTGGTCTGGGGCGCCGCCGCGCACTTCAGCGGACAGAACGTGTTCGCGCGCGCGGCGATCGCGCGGCGTCTGCGCGACGACCCGCCGCCGCGCTTTCCGCCGGTCCTGCGCGATGCGGCGCTGCTCGGTGGCACCGTGTTCGACCTGCTCGAGCGCGAGCACGGTTCGAGCGCGGCGGTCGACCTTGCCTTCACGCACCCCGAGGGCTCGCCTACGCGGGCGCTCGAGCGCGCCTTCCCGGGCCGCAGCCTGACCCACAGCCAGGGCGTCTGGCGTGCCCATCTGGCCCGGCTCGCGATGCCTTAGTGGGCGTTCAGTCCCAGACGTGGATGGCCATGAACAGAACGACGGTGAGCAGCGCGAGGCCCAGCAGCAGGGCGGCGAGCAGGCGTGTCGCACGCGGCGTGCTCGAGGGCGCCAGCCCGCGCGGCGCGATGTCGTTCTGAAGCAGCACCTCGCGCGCGGCCTCGAGGCCCGAGCGGGCGACCAGCAGCTCGCGCGGACCGGCGGCCATGAAGTCAGGGACGTCGAACCCCTGCGGGCGGCGCATCACGCTCGGGATGCCCTCCTCGAGCAGCATCCCCTCGATCAGCTCCGCCTCCGCCTGGTTGCGCGCCCAGACCGCGCGCACGAGCGCCCCCTGCGCATACTGCGGCTTGATCTTTCGCGCGCGCTCCTGGCGCTCGTTGACGCGCGCCTCGCCCCCGCCGGCGCGAACCAGCGGCATCCCGCACTGCGAGCAGAAGCGCGCGTCGTCGCCATGCTCCGATTCGCAACTCGGACAGACGAGGATTGCGCCCATCAGCCCACGCTCAGCGCGACCTCTTCGGGCGTGTCCGACTCGATCCGAAAAGCCCGCACCTCGGGCTCCTCGCCGGCGAGACCGACGATGATGTAGAGCGATCCGGGCCACAGCGGTCCGACGCCGGGAACGAGCGCCATGTTGATGTCGGTCTGCGACGGCAGCGGCGCGCTGCGGGTGTGGGAGTGGTAGATCGCCCCATAGTCCAAGCCGCGTGCCTCGATCTCTTCCTGAATCCGCAGCTGGTCCTCCCCATCCATCACGTACCGAAGCGGGCTCGCTGCGGCGTTGCGCGCCGCGAACACCGCCACCGCGTCGCCATCCACCGACCCGACGATCCCGCAACACTCGTTGGGCGCCTCAGCCACGGCGTGGGCCACGATCTCCTCGTAGAGCGCCCGGCTGATCCTCAACCCGGACACCGGCCACCCACAGACGCTCTCAGCAGAGAATGCGGCGAGGGCCGCATTCTCACCACCAGAGGGTGCTCTCGAGCTTCTCGATCTCCTCGAGCGGCCGCGTGTAGAGCCCGCTCGAGAGGTACTTCCAGCCGTCGTCGGCGACGATGAAGACGACGTTGCCATCGTCGAGCTCGCCGGCGATGCGCACGGCGACACGCGCGATCGCACCGGTCGAGACGCCGGCGAAGAGCCCCTCCTCCTCGAGCAGCTTGCGCGTCCAGACGATCGCGTCGCTGTTGGTCACGAAGATCTTGCGGTCCAGCAGCGAGAGGTCGATGATCGGCGGGATGAAGCCGTCGTCGAGCGAGCGCAGCCCCTGTACCGGCTCGCCCTGCATCGGCTCGGCGGCGACGATCTTGACCGAGTCGCCGAGCGCCTCCTTGAGGCGGCGGCCGTTGCCCATCAGCGTGCCGCCGGTGCCGAGACCCGCAACGAACGCCGCGACCTCGTCGAGCTCGTCGAGGATCTCGACCGCCGTGCCGTTGTAGTGGGCGAGCGGGTTGGCCGCGTTGCCGTACTGATAGGGCATGTAGTAGCTCGAGTCGGCGGCCGCCATCTCGAGCGCCAGCTCGACGGCGCCGTTGGAGCCCTTGGAGCCCTCGGAGTAGACGATCTCGGCGCCGTACATCTGCAGCAGTTGGGTGCGCTCGGGCGTGACGTTGTCGGGCATCACGACCTTCAGCCGGTAGCCCTTGTAGGCGCAGATCATCCCCAGCGAGATCCCGGTGTTGCCCGAGGTCGGCTCGAGGATCGTCTGCCCAGGTGAGATCGCGCCGGTCTCCTCGGCATCCTCGATCATCGCGCGCGCGACGCGGTCCTTGACCGATCCGGTCGGATTGCGCGATTCGAGCTTGGCCCAGATCCGCACGCCGGGCTTGGGCGACAGGCGCTTGAGCTCGACGAGCGGCGTGTTGCCGATCGACTGCACGAGATCGCCGTAGCGACCGCCGCAGGGGCGGTTCCGCAGGCCGTGGACGCTCATACTTCAGTCAGGATAGCGATGCTGACGTGCCGTTTTGGCAGCCGCCGGCCATTGCCGGCAGGATCACGAGCACGTCGCCTTCGCCGACCGCGGTCTCGAGCCCATCGAGCACGCGCACGTCCTCGTCGTTGACGTAGACGTTGACGTAGCGGTTGAGCTCGCCGTCCGGGCCGAAGAGCTGGCTCGCCGTCGCCGGGTGCGCGCTGACGAGGCCCCGCAGGACCTCGCCGACATTCGCGCCGGGTGCGCTCACCTCGCGCTCGCCGCCAACCGATGCGCGCAGCACCGGCGGGATCTTGATCGTCGCCATCGCGTCGCGCACCCTATCCGGCGGCGGCGCAGAACGCCTCGTAGTCGGGGAACACGCCCATCTCCTCGTCGCGGATCTCGTCCGGGGCGCGCGAGCAGACCGGGCAGGCGGGGTCGCGGCGGACCTTGACCTCCGTCAGCGTTGCCGCGAGTGCGTCATAGAGCAGCAGCCGGCCGATCACCGGGTCGCCGGCGCCGACGATCAGCTTGACGACCTCGGTCGCCTGCAACAGCCCCATCGTACCCGGCAGCACGCCGAGCACGCCGTTGGCGCCGCAGGACGGCGCCAGCTCAGCCGGCGGCGGCACCGGGAAGAGGCAGCGGTAGCAGGGCCCCTCGTAGGGCTTGAAGACCGACAGCTGGCCGTCGAAGCCGAGGATCGATGCCGACACGACCGGGATCTGCAGCCGCACCGAGGCGTCGTTGAGCAGGTAGCGCGTGGGGAAATTGTCGACGCCGTCGACGATCAGGTCCCAGCCGGCGATGATCTCCATGATGTTGGAGGCATCCAGTCGGGTCTGGTACTTGACGACCTCGACCTCCGGGTTGAGCGCGTGGATCGACTCCTCCGCGGAGTCGACCTTCGGGATGCCCACCCGCTGCGTGCTGTGGATCACCTGGCGCTGGAGGTTGGAGAGGTCGACGACGTCGTTATCGACGATTCCGAGCGTGCCGACGCCGGCGGCCGCCAGGTACAGCGCGGTCGGCGAGCCGAGCCCGCCGGCGCCGAGCAGCAGCACCTTCGCCTCCAGCAGCGCGCGCTGGCCGCTTTCGCCGATCTCGGGGATCAGGATGTGGCGCGAGTAGCGCTCGCGCTGCTCCGGGGTCAGCGTCTTGGGCACCTCGACCTGGTAGCCGCGGTCCTTCCAGAGCGTGATACCGCCCGTCATCGACTCGACGGTCTCGTAGCCGAGGTCGTCGGTGAGCGTGCGCGCCCCCAGCGCGCTGCGTATCCCGGACGCGCAATAGAGGATCACGCGCTGGCTGCGGTCGGGCACGATGCCTTCGATGCGCGACTCGAGGTAACTGCGCGGCACGTGTTTGGCACCGGGCAGGTGGCCGGAGGCAAACTCCTCGCTCTCGCGCACGTCGACGATCGCGACGCCGTCGCCGATCAGCTCGTGCACGACGCTCGGGTCGACCTCGGTGATCGCTGCCTTGACCTGGCGGATGAATTCGGCGCCCGAAGGGCTCATCTCAAAACTCCTGAAGTCTTGTCTGGATTCGCTAGCTTTACAAAGTATAGCGCCGTGACGCAACGGCGATCGCCGGTCGTCGCAGCGCCCTTCGCGCGAGTGTACGCCGCGCGCGGTGATGCGCGCCCCGCGTACCGACACCACGCCGAACGGCCGAACAGGCTGCGGCGGCTCAAGCCGGGCGCGCGGAGTGCCGACGCGTGTGTACAGGCGCAATTGTGATACTTGCCACGAAACCGCCGAACGAGCTCGAGCGCCAGGCGGCGCTCGAATCGTTTGGCGTTCTCGACAGCGAACCGGAGCGCGCCTACGACGACATCGTCCTTCTGGCGTCGCAGATCTGCGGTACGCCGCTGGCTCTGATGGGCCTCGTGGACAGCGACCGCGTCTGGCACAAGGCGATGCTCGGCGTTCCGGTGTCCGAGTCGGCCCGGGACCTCTCGTTCTGCGGTCACACGATCCTGCAGACGCAGCCGCTCGTGATCGACGACCTCGCGCAGGACGAGCGCTTCGCGGACAGTCCCCTCGTCGCCAGCGGACCGCAGATCCGCTTCTACGCCGGCGCGCCGCTGCTGACCGACAACGGCTACGCGGTGGGAACCCTGTGCGCCATGGACACCGTTCCGCACACGCTCGATGCCGAGCAGCTCGAGGCTCTGACTGCGCTCGCCCGCCAGCTCGTCGCGCAGCTCGAGCTCCGGCGGCTGCTCGCGGCAAGTCGCGCCGAAGCGCTGACCGACCCGCTGACCGGTCTGGGCAATCGGCGCCGGCTGATGGCCGACTTCGCCGCGGCGGTTGCCGCCGCGAGCGCCGCTGCGCCGCTGCACCTGCTGCTGTTCGATCTGAACGGCTTCAAGAGCTACAACGACACCTTCGGGCACAACGCCGGTGATCAGCTGCTCGTGCGGCTGAGCGGCGAACTGCGCGCGGCGCTGGCGCACGAGGGCGGGGCCTACCGGCTCGGCGGAGATGAGTTCTGCGCACTGGTGCCAGGCGACCCCGCGCAGCTTGAGGCGGCGCGCTCCGCGGCCCGCGCTGCGCTGACCGAACACGGCCTCGGCTTCTCGATCACCCCCTCGCTCGGCAGCGCGAGCATGCCGCTCGAGGCGCGCACCGCCACGAACGCGCTGCATCTCGCCGACAAGCGCATGTACCAGGAGAAGGCGGGCAGCTCGCCCGTGGCCTCGCGCCAGACCCACGACGTGCTGATGAGCATCCTCGCCGAGCGCGATCCCGTCCTGCGCAGCCACGGATCCGCCGTCGCGGAGCTGGCGAACGCGATCGGGCGGCGGCTCGAGCTGAGCCCCGATGCGCTGCGCCGCCTCACGATCGCGGCCGAGCTCCACGACATCGGCAAGGTGGCGGTTCCCGATGCCATCCTGAACAAGCCCGGTCCGCTCTCCGACGCCGAATGGGCGTTCATCAAGACCCACCCCCTGCTGGGCGAGCGCATCCTCGCCGCGGCGCCGGCGCTCTCACATGAGGCTGCGCTGGTCCGCTCGAGCCACGAGCGCTGGGATGGCGCGGGCTATCCCGACGGGCTCTCGGGTGAGGGGATCCCGCTGGGGTCGCGCATCATCTTCGCCGCTGACGCCTTCGACACGCTGACGTCCGCGCGCCCCTACGGGGCAGCTGTCAGCAGCGACGAGGCACTCGCCGAGCTGCACCGTTGCGCGAACAGCCAGTTCGATCCCGCAGTCGTCGACGCCGTCGAGGCTGCCGTTCGCGCGTCCGCGACGGCGGCCGCCGCCGTCGAGCCGGCTGCCGGCATCTGCACGCCCGCCTGACGCCTCGACGAGACCGACTCGGGTTCGACACCGACGCGCCGGCATCGTCGCGGGAGGCGTCGACGAGCTCACACCGATCGGCGACTGCGCGCCCCCGTCATCAGCCACTGCCGGGGCTCGATTGCAGGGCACGATCCTAGAGCCGCCGCCGCGCTGCCACCCGGCTCAGCCCCTCCCCGTAACCTTTGCGACCGTGCTGGCCCCGCGGATCCGCCTAGCTCTGACCGTCGCCGCGCTCTGCGCCAGCGTGATGGTGGTGATCGTGATCCTCGCGCGCCCGAACAACGCCAACACCGGCGCCACACCCATCAGGACGGGACAGTTCTTCGGCGCGACGCTGCCGCCGACCTTCCCGGCGGTGAACTTCGCGCTGCCCGACCAGAACCACCGCACGATCCGCCTGAGCGCCTACGCCGGCCGCGTCGTAGCCGCGACCTTCGTTTACTCGACCTGCCAGAACACCTGCCCGATCGTCGTGCAACAGCTCTCGCAGGCGATCAACGAGCTGCCCCATCCGATCGCGGCGCTCGCGATCAGCGTCGACCCCACGCAGGACACGCCGACCAACGTCAAGAACTTCCTCGTCAAGGAGCAGGTCCTCAACCAGCTCCATTACCTCGTCGCGAAGCGCAGTGTGCTCGCACCGATCTGGAAGCAGTTCGGGATCCAGCCGCAGCTGAAGGTCAACTCCGGCAAGTCCGACCACACCGTCGACCTCGTGCTGTTCGACAAGTCCGGGCGCGCCCGCGTCGGCTACCAGGACCTCTCGACGATGGATCCCGACGCGATCGCGGCCGACATCCGTACGCTCCAGTCCGAGCCGATGCCCACGCACCCGCCCGCGCGAAAGCAGCTCTAGCCGATGCCCGGTCCAAACATCTTTGATCCCGACTTCGAGGCGCGCGGGCATCCGCAGCGCCCCGACTTCGACGCGCGCCGAGCATTCATCGGCCGGCCGGCCGGCAGCGAGCGCCTGGGAGCCAGCGTCTGGGAGATCGAGCCCGGTAGGGCCGCCTATCCCTACCACGCCCACCTCGGCGAGGAGGAGCTGATCGTCGTGCTCTCCGGCAGGCCGAGCCTGCGCACCCCGGAGGGCTGGCGCGAGCTCGAGCCCGGCGAGGCGGTCGCCTTCCCGCGCGGCGAGGCGGGCGCGCACCAGCTGGCAAATCGCAGCTCCGAGCCCGCGCGCTTCCTCGCGATCTCGACCAGCGGCGCACCGGACATCGTGCTCTACCCCGACGCCGGCAAGCTCGGGGCCAGCGAGCGCCGTCCCGATGGCTCCGGCCTCAGCCGCTTCTTCTTCCTGGACGCGGCCGTCGACTACTGGGACGGCGTCGACTCCTGATATCCTACCTCGCAGATAGGGTTTACTGCGATGATGTTCTCAACCAAGTCCGAGTACGGAGTGCGCGTGATGGTCGAGCTCGCGCGGCGCGGCGGCGCTGAGCCGGTCGCGCTCGCCGAGATCGCCGAGCACGAGCGCCTGCCGCTTGCCTATCTCGAACACCTCGTGGCGCGCCTGCGCCGGGCTGGGCTGGTCGAGAGCCGCCGCGGCGCCCGCGGCGGCTACCTGCTCGCCCGCGAGCCCGAGCAGATCACGATGGCCGAGGTGGTCGAGGCCCTCGAGGGCGAGATCGCCCCAGTCGAGTGCATCACCAGCTCGCCGGACGGGAGCCTGCGCTGCTCGCTCGAGTTCGACGCCCAGCGTGTCTGCACGACCAAGGTGCTGTGGGCGCGCGTGCGCGGAGCGATCGTGGAGACCCTCGAGCAGACGACCCTCGCGGAGCTCGTCCCGGCTCCGGACCTGATCCAGATCCCCCCCACCAAGACGACGACCAAGAAGGCGGTAGCCGCATAGTGGCAACAGCGCTCGAGATCCGAAACCTCCACGTGCGCACCGAGGATCGCGAGATCCTGCGCGGTGTCGACCTCGTCGTTCGCCACGGCGAGCTGCACGCGCTGATGGGGCCCAACGGCTCCGGCAAGTCCACGCTCGCCAACACAATCATGGGCCACCCGGCCTACGAGGTCACAGCCGGCGAGATCCTCTTCGACGGTGAGAACGTCGTCGAGCTGGAGCCGCACGAGCGCGCCAAGCTCGGCCTCTTCCTGGCCTTCCAATACCCGGTCGCGATCCCGGGCGTGTCGGTCGCCAACTTCCTGCGCATGGCGATCAACGCGCGCCGCGAGGAGCCGATCAAGATGAAGGAGTTCACCGAGCGGCTGACCCGGGCGGTCGAGCTGCTCGACGTCGATCGCTCCTTCACCTCCCGCCACCTCAACGACGGCTTCTCGGGCGGCGAGAAGAAGCGCGCCGAGGTGCTGCAGATGGCGATGCTGCGCCCGGAGATCGCCGTGCTCGACGAGACCGACTCCGGGCTCGACATCGACGCGCTGCGCACCGTTGCCGAGGGCGTGCGCAAGCTTCACGCCGAGCAGGGCCTCGGCGTCTTGATCATCACCCACTACCAGCGCATCCTCGACTACGTCCGTCCCGAGTTCGTGCACGTGATGATGGACGGACGGATCGTGCTCGAGGGCGGCAACGAGGTGGTCGACCGGCTCGAGCGCGAGGGCTACGACCGCATCCGCGAAGAGGTCGCGGCGCGTGCCTGAGTCCGCGAGCAAGCCGGGGACCCCCCCGCCGGCGACGCTCAACTCGGCGCTCGGCGGCCGCGGCGCCGGCGGCGAGCCGCTGGCGGCGTTGCGCGAACGCGCCCGCGTCGCCTACGACTCACTCGAGCTGCCCTACTGGCGCCGCTCCGGCTTCTGGCAGACCTCCTTCGCCGAGCTCGACCTGGCGGCGCTGGCGCCGATCGCGCACGAGCCCGACGCAGCCGCGGCGCCGGCGATCATCGCCGGTCAGCGCAATGCCGGCGTGCTCGTGCAGCGCGATGCCTCGGTCGTGCACGTCGAGCTCGACCCCGAGCTGGCGGCGCGCGGCGTCATCCTCTGCTCGCTCGAGCTCGCGGCGCTCGAGCACCGCGAGCTTTTCGAGCGCTACTACCTGCGCCGGCTGACGCTCGACCGCCACAAGCTCGAGGCGGCCAGCGCCGCCTACTGGAGCGGCGGCGCCTTTCTCTACGTGCCGCCGGGCCTCGAGATCGCTGAGCCGTTCCAGATCGTCTACGAGATCACCGCCGCGGGCAGCGCCCAGTACGCGCACACGCTCGCGATCGTCGATCGCAGCTCGCAGATCCGCCTGCGCGAGTACGACCTCGCAAGCGTCGAGATCGCCGGCGCGGCGCTCCACGCCGGGCAGTTCGAGCTCTACCTCGAGGACGGCGCGCGCTGCCGCCTCGCGCACCTGACCGACTGGGGCGAGGGCGCGGTCAGCGACGTCTCGACCGCGGTGGTGGAAGTGGGCCGCGACGCCTACTGCCACTGGCTTCCGGCGCTGCTCGGCGGGCGTCTGATCCGCCACCACGACGAGCTCGTCGTCGCCGGCGCGGGCGGCGACATGGCCTTCCGCGGGATCCTCTTCAGCCAGGGGCAGGAGCACCTCGACGTCTTCGCCGTCGACCTGCACGAGACCGGCCCCTCCGGGGGCGACGTGCACTGGCGCGGCGCCGCGACCGGTGAGAGCCGCGCCAGCTTCGAGGGGCTGATCATGATCAACCCCGGTGCGCAACGGAGCCACACCTACCTGCAGTTCCACTCGATGATGCTCTCCGACGCCGCCAAGCTCGACGCGATCCCCTCCGTGCTGGTCAGCGCCGACGACGTCTCGGCCTCCCACGGCGGCACCGTCGGGGAGCTCGACGAGCTTCTCATCTTCTACATGCAGACGCGCGGGCTGACGCGGGCCGACGCGGTGCGGGTGATCGTCGAGGGCTTCTTCGAGCCGCTGATCGTCCAGCTCGACGACGCCCCGCTCGAGCAGCAGATCCGCGACCGCATCGGTGCCAAGCTGGCGGCCGCCGCCGACGACATCGAGCGCTACGCGCTCGCGCGGTGACGATGAGCGACATCAGGCTGGCAACCCCGGCCGCCGTCCTCGACGTGCGAGCCGACTTCCCGATCCTCGCGCGCGAGATCGACGGTCGCCGCCTGGTCTACCTCGACTCCTCCTCAACCTCGCAGAAGCCGGCCGCGGTGCTCGCCGCGCTCGACGACTACTACCGCAACCACAACGCGAACATCCACCGCGGCGTCTACCCGCTGGCGCAGGAGGCGGACGCGCTGTTCGAGGGCGCGCGGGCACGCATCGCGGCGTTCGTCAACTGGCCGGCAGCGAGCACGATCTTCACGCGCAACGTGACCGAGGCGATCAACCTCGTCGCCTACTCGTGGGCGCGCGCCAACCTGGGCGCGGGCGACGCGGTGCTGATCACGCAGATGGAGCACCACTCGAACATCGTCCCGTGGCAGCTGGCGACGGCGGCCACGGGCGCGCAGCTGCGCTACCTCGAGGTCGGCGAGGACGGCACGCTGTCGCTCGAGCAGCTCGACCGCGAGCTCGCCCGCGGCGACGTCGCGCTGGTCGCGCTGACCCACGTCTCGAACGTGCTCGGCACGATCAACCCGGTCGCGGAGATCGTCAGCCGCGCCCACGGCGCCGGCGCGCTGGTGCTGATCGACGGTGCCCAGGCCGTGCCGCAGATGGAGGTGGACCTGCAGGCGATCGATGCCGACTTCTACGGCTGGACCGGCCACAAGGCGCTCGGACCGACCGGCGTCGGCGTTCTGCACGCCCGCGCGGAGTTGCTCGAGCGGATGCCCCCGTTCCTCGCCGGCGGCGACATGATCGCCACGGTCGAGGCGCAGAGCTCGACCTGGAGCGAGCTGCCCTGGAAGTTCGAGGCCGGCACCTCGATGATCGCCCAGGTGATCGGCCTCGGCGCCGCGATCGACTACCTCGACGCGCTCGGGATGGCGCGCGTCCGCGCGCACGAGCAGGCGCTCACCGCCTACGCGCTCGAGCGGCTGGCAACGTTGGCGGGCGTGCGCGTATTTGGCCCCCCGAGCGCCGGCGACCGCGGCGGCGTGATCTCCTTCGCGCTGGCGGGAATCCACCCCCACGACGTCGGCGAGCTGCTCGGCCGCCGCAACGTCTGCGTGCGTGCGAGCCACCACTGTGCGCAGCCGCTGATGCGGGTGCTCGGCGTCGTCGCGACCGCGCGCGCGAGCTTCGGCCCGTACAACGTCGCCACCGACGTCGACGCGCTGATCGAGGCGATCGGCGAGGCACAGGAGGTCTTCGAGCTCTGATGGACGACCTCTACCGCGACTTCATCCTCGAGCACTACAAGCGCCCCCGCAACTTCGGCGAGCTCGACGAGCACGACCACGAGGCGCACGAGGTCAACCCGCTCTGCGGTGACGAGCTCGGCGTCCAGATCGCCGTCGCGGAGGACGGGCGCATCGCCGACCTGCGCTTCCAGGGCCACGGCTGCGCGATCTCGCAGGCGGCGGCTTCGATGGCCTCCGAGCAGCTGATCGGGATGCCGGTCGAGGAGGTCGCCCAACTCGACGCGAGTTGGATGCTCGATCTGCTCGGCATCAATGTCTCGGCGACCCGGCGCAAGTGCGCGCTGCTCTCGCTGAAGGTGGTCCGCCACGCGCTGACGGGCGACGACAGCTGGCCACGCGACGCGGTCTGAGCATCCCGACCGCTACAATCGGCTTTCGATGGCAACTACAGCCAAGCGCATCCCCGCCAAGAGCCCGATCGAGGAGAACGACGACGGCCAGCTCGTGGCCGTGCGCGGCGTTTCGCGCGAGGTCATTCGCGAGCTCTCGCGCATCAAGGGCGAGCCCGACTGGATGGCGGAGATGCGGCTGCGCTCGTTCCAGATCTTCGAGCACAAGCCGATGCCAAAGTGGGGCGTCGACCTCTCCGAGCTCAACTTCGACGATCTCGTCCTGTATTCGCCGCCGACGACCGGCCGCTTCGACTCCTGGGACGACGTCCCGGCGGACATGAAGGCCACGTACGAGGCGCTTGGGATCCCGCAGGCCGAACGCGAGCATCTCGCGGGCGTCGTCGGCGTCTGGCGACAGGAGCCCGTCTATGAAGGCCTCAAGGAGGAGTACGCCAAGCTGGGCATCCTCTTCTGCTCGATGGACACGGCTGTCAGCGAGTACCCCGACCTCGTTCAGAAGTACTTCATGAGGAAGTGCGTGCCGCCGCAGGACAACAAGTTCTCGGCGCTGCACGGCGCGGTCTGGTCCGGCGGCGCCTTCGTCTACATCCCGCCGGGCGTCAAGTGCGACCTGCCGCTGCAGGCCTACTTCCGCATGGAGGGCGCCGGCGAGGGCACCTTCGAGCACACGCTGATCATCGCCGACGAGGGCTCCGACGTGAACTACATCGAGGGCTGCACGGCCCAGACCTACAGCGTCAACTCGATGCACTCCGCGGTCGTCGAGATCTTCGTCCACGAGGGCGCAAAGGCGCGCTACACGACCGTGCAGAACTGGTCAAAGGACGTCTACAACCTCAACACCAAGCGCGCCATCGTCGACGCCGAAGGAACAGTTGAGTGGGTCGGCGGCTCGATGGGAGCGAAGTACGTGATGCTCTACCCGGGCTCGTTCCTACGCGGTGAGGGCGCCCGCGCCGACCACCTCAACGTCGGCGTCGCGAGCGGGAACGTCCACAAGGACACCGGCGCCAAGGTCGTGCACCTCGCGCCGAACACGACCTCCAACATCCTCGCCAAGTCGATCTCCAAGGACGGCGGGGTCATGGGTTACCGAGGGCTCGTCCGCATGGGACACAACTCGCAGGGCTCGAAGGCGCGCGTACAGTGCGACGGCCTGATGATGGACGGACGCTCCCGCTCGGACACCTGGCCCGACATCCAGATCCAGAATCCCAACGTCACGGTTGCCCATGAGGCGACTGTTGGGCGCATCTCCGAGGACCAGCTCTTCTACATGGGCTCGCGCGGCTTCAGCGAGGACGAGGCCGCGGCGATGATCGTCAACGGCTTCATCGAGCCCGTGACGAAGGAGCTGCCGATGGAGTACGCGATCGAGCTGAACCGGCTGATCCAGCTGGAAATGGTTGGATCGATCGGCTAGCCCGATCGCTCCGCTCGCAGCCAGCTTTCCGGCTTGCCACGCTCTCGCGGTTGATGAGGAGCGGTGACTCGCCCGCCGGTTGACACGATCATGGCGCCGCCGTTCCCGCACGGGGACGGACGCTGGATCAACTCCGCGCCGCTTCAGATGGACGGCCTCCGCGGCCGCCCCGTGCTGATCGAGTTCTGGGACTTCTGCCGGCCGAACTCGCTGCACACCCTGCCCTATCTGAAGGCGTGGCACGAGCGCTACGCGGACGCCGGCCTGGTCGTCGTGTCGGTGCACACGCCCGGGTTTCGGGCGAGCGCCAACGACGAGGCGGTGCGCGCGGCGGTGGCGCGGCTTGGAATCCATCACTGCGTGCTGCTCGACACCGACTTCGCGCTGTGGCACGAGTACGAGAACGCCGGCTGGCCCGGCCGCTACCTGTGGAACGCCGACGGCGCGCTCGCCGACTACCACTACGGCGAGGGCGCCTACGCCGACTGCGAGCAGGCCATCTGCGAGCTGCTCGACCTCGACCGCACGCCGCTGGCGCCCCTGCGCGCCGCCGACGCGCCCGGCGCGCTGCTCGCGCCACCCTCCGAGGATCGCCTCGAACCGCCGTTCTCGGGGCCATACGAGGCGGGCGCGGCTTGGGCGGTGCTCGACCCGCCCGACGGCGGCGGGACCGTGGCCGTCAACGGCGCCGAGCTGGCGATCGAGCACCCGGGCGCCCATCTGCTCGCCTGCCACGAGCACCACAGCGCAGCGCAGCTCTCGCTCGAGCTCGGCCCGGGCGTGCGCTGCGACGGCGTCCTCTTCACGCCGGGCCTGCTGCCGCCTCGACCGTAGGCCGTGCGGGAAGCGCAGCGACGAGCGCCGGCGCGAAGATCGCGGGGGCGCGCGCTGCTAAGGTCGGCCGGTGAGCTACCCGAAGTCGCCGGTGGACCAGACGCAGGAGATCGAGCGGCTCGTCGCCGACGTGCTCGAGATGCTCGACCAGGTCCGCTACTCGCTGCAGACGCTCGAGAGCCGCCTCAAGGAACAGTCGCGAGCGGCCGGCCAGGAGCCGGCCTCGGGATAGCTCGAAGCAGCCGCGCCGCCCGCGCGTAATCCACAACGGCCAGGCGCCGCCTTCGTCCGCGGCGCCGGCGGCCGCCGGCGGCTAGTGTGCTGAGTCGTTGATTGTTGTGCAGTAGCGTTTGATGGTGTCGAGGATCTGGTCGGCGGTCTTGGTCCAGATGTAGGGTCGGGGATCGTCGTTCCAGGTCTCGATCCAGGCGCGGATGTCGTTGTTGAGCGCGGGCACGGAGCGATGGGTTGAGCGCTTGAGCTTCTTTGTCGTCAGTTCAGAGAACCAGCGCTCGACGAGGTTCAGCCACGAGCTGCTGGTCGGGGTGAAGTGCAGGACGAACCGCGGGTGCGCGAGCAGCCAGCGCTTGACCGTCGGTGTCTTGTGCGTCGAGGCGTTGTCGAGCACGAGATGCACCTCGAGATCAGCGGGGACTTCGCGGTCCAGGGTCTGTAGGAACTTCTTGAACTCGATCGCGCGATGGCGTGAGTGCAGCGAGCCGATCACCTTGCCGCTGGCGAGATCGAGCGCCGCGTAGAGACTGCTGGTGCCGTGACGCTTGTAGTCGTGGGTTGCGCGCTCGGGAAGGCCTGGGCGCATCGGCAGGATCGGCGCTGTCCGATCCAGCGCCTGGATCTGACTTTTCTCATCAACGCACAGCACCACCGCCCGCTCTGGCGGATCGAGGTAGAGCCCGACGACGTCGCGGACCTTCTCCACGAACAGTGGGTCCTTGGACAGCTTCCACGTGTCCTGACGGTGTGGACGTAGACCAAACGCCCTCCAGATCCGCGACACCGCCGTCTGCGACAGTCCGACCTCGGCAGCCATCGACCGCGTCGACCAGTGCGTCGCGCTCCTCGGCGCCGTTTCCAGCGTCTTGGTGATCACCTCCTCGACCTGGGCGTCAGTGATCTTGCGCGGCTGTCCCGGCCGCGGCTCGTCCAACAACCCATCCAAGCGGAACTCCAGGAACCGCCGGCGCCACAGAGCGACCGTGTTGCGATGCACCCGCAGGCGCCGCGCGACCTCGGTGTTGCTCTCGCCGCCCGCGCACGCCAGCACGATCCGCGCGCGCAACGACAACGCCGCAGCAGTCGTCCGCCGGCGCGTCCACGCCTCCAACATCTCTCGCTCATCATCCGAGAGCTCGATCGACACAGCAGTAGGACTCGGCATCACCGAATCATACTGCACAGAAACTAACGACTCAAGACACTAGCCCGAACGCGGCGGGCGCTACTCGGCGATCCAGACCAGGCAGTCGGTCTCGCGGCGCACGCGCCGAGCGGCGAGCGCGCGCCACCAGCGGGGCGTGCGGTGCGGGTCGGGGCCGAGCACGAGCAGGCCGGCGCGGCG
>DATNHQ010000071.1:0-17059 GCA_035604915.1 Solirubrobacteraceae bacterium | reverse complement strand
CGGGTGCAGCTGCGCAGCTCGAGCGGAGCGCTGTACGCCTTCTCCTACCGCGACGGCGGCGACGCAGAGGTGACCGGCAGCCGGCCCGGTGTCGTCACGCTGCGCGCCGGCGGCGGCGCGTGGGTGCTGCTCAACAAGACGCCCTGCATCGGCAACGTCGACGGCCGTCTCGCCCGCCAGGTCTGGCTGATGGCGCCGCGCACCACCGCATTCCTGCGCCTGCGCCTGGCCAACGTCGTGTTCTTCGACTACTGCGGCCCGGGCGATCCGGGTCACACCGTCGACATCTCGCCGCTCGAGCCGACCGCCGCGGCGACGACGACGGCGCACTAGCGGCTAGGCGAACCGGTCCTCCTGCGTGTAGCTCATGAAGCGCGGGTACTCCGGACGGAAGGTGAGAATGACGCGGCCGACGGGTCCGTTGCGGTTCTTGGCGATGATCAGGTCGGCCTCGCCGGGGCGCTCGGAGGGGCTGGATGAGTCGGGCGGGTTGTAGTAGTCGTCGCGGTAGATGAAGATCACGACGTCCGCGTCCTGCTCGACGGCGCCGGATTCGCGCAGGTCCGACAGCAGCGGGATCTTCGGGTTGCGCGATTCGACGCTGCGGTTGAGCTGGGAGAGCGCGATCACCGGCACGTCGAGCTCGCGCGCGAGCATCTTCAGCCCGCGTGACATCTGTCCGATGATCTCGGCGCGGTTCTCGCTGCGAGACTCGGCGCGCAGCAGCTGCAGATAGTCCACGATCACGAGCCCGAGGCCGCCCGGGTTCTGCGAGTACAGCCGGCGCGCCTTGGCGCGGATCTCGAGCATGCCGATGTCGCCGGAGTCGTCGATCCACAGTGGCGCGCGGGCGAGCTTCGAGCTCGCGGCGACGATCTTCGGCCAGGTCGCCTCGGGCACGCGCCCCTTGCTGAGGTCGTCGCCTTTGACGCTCGCCTGCGAGGCGATGAAGCGCCGCGCCAGCTCCGTCTCGGACATCTCCAGGCTGAACAGCGCGACCGGCTTGCCGTGCTTGATCGCGGCGTTCTCGGCGATATTGGTGACGAGGCAGCTCTTGCCCATCGACGGGCGCGCTGCGATCACGATCAGGTTTCCGGGCTGAAGGCCGCCCGTCATCGAGTCGAGGTCCTTGAAGCCGGTCGGCGTGCCGGTCATCGCGGCGCCGGCGATCGAGAGCTCGTGGAGCGCGTCGAGCTCGCTGCCGAGCAGCGTGGAGATCGAGCGGAAGTCCTGGGCGCGGTCGCCGTGGGTCAGCTCGAGCACGGTCTGCTCCGCGCGCTCGACCAGCTCGCGTGCGGGCTCGCGCTGGTCGAGCACGCTCGACTGGATCTCGTACGTCGCGTTCAGCAGCCGTCGCAGGAGGGCGGTGTCGCGCACGATCTGCGCGTACTGGCGGAGGTTCGCGACGTTGGGGACGGCGCCGGCGAGGAGGTCGACTCCCTCGGGCCCGCCGGCCTGCTCGAGCGTGCCGTCGGCGCGCAGCGCGTCCGTGACCGTTACCGTGTCGATCGGCTCCGAGCGCTCGTAGAGGCCGAGCATGGCGGCGAAGATCACGCGGTGGCGCTCGCGGTAGAAGTCATCGGAGCGCAGCCCCTCCTCGATCACGAGCGAGTACATCGTCCGCTCCGACATCAGGATCGCGCCGAGCACCGACTCCTCGGCGTCGATGTTGTGCGGCGGCGCGAGCGACTGGGCGACCTTGAGCTGCGCCGTGCGCTGGCGCGGGGTTCGGGCTGGCGTGCTCATCGGGGGGTCGATGGTAGACCTGCGTGGGGACAGCCGACGCGGGCGATGCCGCACGTTGGGGTCAGGTTGTCTTTCCGAAGGCGTTGGCGTGCCGCGGTCCGCCGGCGGACGCCAGGCCCGGCGAGCTCGCCACGACGACGCCGCTTTCCCAAGCGGGCCTCGCCCGCTGATCGTTCGCCGCAACGCGCGGGCCGACGCTGCGGCCCGCACCCCAACCCGTCACTCAAACCGCCGGCAGCAAGCACACGGTCACTAACCGTCGCCACCAAACAAGCAGGCGCGCAGCCGCCGCGCAGCGGCGGCGAGCACCCCCTCAAACCGCCGGCAGCAAGCACACGGTCACTAACCGTCGCCGCCAAACAAGCAGGCGCGCAGCCGCCGCGCAGCGGCGGCGAGCGCCCCCCTTACGACGACTTGGCTGCGCTGACGATCGTCTTGATCGTCGCCGTGACGCCGTCGGAGACCTCGACGACGACCATGTAGGTGCCGACGTTCTTGATCGGGTCCTCAAGGTGCACACGGCGTTTGTCGAGCTTGAGCGCGCGGGCCTCGCGGATCGCGTCGACGATGTCCTGGTTGGTGACCGAGCCGAACAGGCGGCCGTCGTCGCCGGCCTGCTGGGAGATCGTCAGCACGGTGCGCGAGAGCATCGCGGCGTTCTCGGCGGCCTTCTCGACCGCTTCGCGGGCGGCGCGCTCCGCCGCCTCCATGCGCTGGCGCACGACGTTCAGCGCACCGGGGGTGGCGGGCTGGGCGAGCTTGCGCGGGATCAGGTAGTTGCGCAGGTAGCCCTTGGAGACCTCCACCACCGCGCCGCGCTCGCCGAGCGACTCGACGTCGTCGAGGAGGATTGCCGCAGGCATCAGCGGTCGCGGTCGCGGTCGCGATCGCGGTCGCGACGCCCGCCGGTGCTCTCGACCGCTCCCTCGTTGACGTAGGGAAGCAGCGCGAGCTCGCGGGCGCGCTTCACGGCGCGCGCGATCTGGCTCTGGTGGCGGCGGCAGGCGCCGCTGATCCGCCGCGAGCGGATCTTGCCCTTCTCGGAGATGAACTTGCGCAGGCCGGCGACGTCCTTGTAGTCGACCTGGTCGATCTTGTCCTTGCAGTGCAGGCACGGCTTACGGCGGCCGCTGCTCGGCCCCGCGCGCTTCTCCCGCCGTCGGCCGGGCTTGTCCCGGCCAGCTCGCTGCTTCGCCATCTGGTCCTTAGGTCTTAGAAGGGAATGTCGTCGTCGCCGATGCCGGCACCGCTCGCGGCGGGCTGGTAGTCCCGCTCGTCGACCGGCACGTCGCTACGCGATCCGGTGCCCACCGAAGCTGTGAAACCGCCTGAGGAGGCGTCCTCACGGCCACCGAGGAACTGGACCGAGTCAGCGATGATATCGACTGCCTGGCGCTTTTGCCCGTCCTGGCTCTCCCACTCGCGCCACTCGAGCCTTCCCTGCACGCCTACCGGGCGCCCCTTGGCGAGGAAGCGGGCGCAGTTCTCGCCCTGCGCGCCCCAGACCTTCACGTCGAAGTAGTTGGGCTTGTCCTCCCATTCGCCGGTCGCACTGTTCTTGCGGCGCGTGTTGACGGCGACGCGCAGATCACACACGGAGGTGCCGCTGGGCAGCGACCGCAGCTCCGGATCCCGGGTCAGATTGCCGGTGATGACGACAACGTTCAGGTTGGATGCTGCCATGGCGAGCTCCTTGGATTGCTCTCGGTGGTATGCGTCCCACTGTAGAGACGTCGGCGGCTGGCACCGCCGGGCTCATCGCTGTTTGCAGCTTTTCAGGCTGAGACTGGCTGCGCGTCGGTTTCGGCGGCGGGAGCGCGCTCGGTGACGGGAGCGCTCTCGGTGACGGGAGCGCTCTCGGCGGCAGGAGCGCTCTCGGCGGCAGGAGGGCTGGCGGTGGCGGGCGCGCTGGCGGTGGCGGCCACCTCCGGCGGCGGCGGCGGCGGCGGCGCGGCGCTGGACACGACCGTCGAGCCCGCCGGCAGCTTGATCACGCGGTGGCGAATCACGCCGTCGGTGATCCGCAGGCTGTGCTCGAGCCCCGCGATCAGCTTCGGCGGGCCGCTGAACTGGAGCAGGTGGTACTCGGCCGCCTCGCGGTGGCCGATCTCGTAGGCCAGCGGACGCGTGCCCCAGGCCTGCTCGGCGAGCAGCTCGCCCTCGGCGGAGATCGCCGCACGCGTGTCGGCCACGATCTTGGCGCGCTCATCGTCGGCGGCGGCCAGGTCGAGCAGCAGGGTGAGGTCGTAGATCGCTTTGGCGTCGGCCATTGGGGCGGCCGATGTTACCAGCGGGCGTGATCGGCCCCGCCGGTGGCCGGCCGGCGCCCGCTCAGCGCACCCCGGCGCCGGAGCGCTTCTTGGCGATGTCGTCGAGCTGTTCGTCGATCCAGTCGCCGGGATCGCGCGCGGTGACGATCGCCTGCAACCCGGCGAGTCGGCGCTCGCGCTCATCGCGGTCCATCTCGAGCGCGGCGTGGATCGAGTCGGCGAGCTCCTGGATGTCGAAGGGGTTCACCGACAGCGCGAACTCGCCGAGCTCGTCGTGCGCGCCGGTGTTCTCGGAGAGGATCGAGACTCCGGCGTTCTCGTTGAGCAGCGGCCCCTCTTTGGCGACGAGGTTCATCCCGTCGAACATCGCGTTGACGAGCAGCACGTCGTACTGCTTGTAGGAGGCGAAGGCCTCCTCGAGGTCGTCGCGCAGCTTCAGCTGGATCGGCATCCAGTCGGGTGTGCCGTGGCGGTGGTTGACGACCGCGACGAGCGCCTCGATCCGCTCGAGGTACTCCTGGTACTGGGGCACGTCGCTGCGGGAGGGCATCAGCTGCGCGATGAAGGTCACGCGCTCGGAGAACTCGACGTGCTGCTCGAGGAAGAGGTCGAACGCGGAGAAGCCGCGCAGGACGTTCTTGGAGAGGTCGGCGCGGTCGACCCGCAGGATCATGAAGTCGCGCCGGCGCAGCGCCAGCTCGGCCTCGAACTCGCTGACGCGCGGGGTCCTGGCGGCCGCGAGCGTGGCGGCATGGTCGATCGGCAGCGGGTAGGTGCGCGCCCAGACCTCGCGCCCCTCCCAGTGCACGATGCTGCGCTCGCTGTCGATCTCGGCGCCGACCAGCTCCTGGCAGCACTGCAGGAAGTTGCGCCGGTAGGCCTGCGTGTGGAAGCCGATGATGTCGTTCGCGAGCAGACCGCTGTAGAGCTCCTCGCGGATCCGCGTCGGCAACACCCGCCAGGCGTCGGGCTGCGTCCACGGGATGTGGACGAAGTGGTGCAGGAACACGTCCGGCCGGGCGCGGCGCACCAGCTCGGGCAGCGTGTAGAGCTGGTAGTCGTGGACCATCACGACCGGCTCGGCGACGTCCTCGATCTCCTCCACGACGGCGCGGGCGAGGTCCTCGTTGACGACGTTGTAGCCGAACTCGTAGGCCTCGATCTCATTGCGGCGGATGTCCGGCGCGTTGGAGAGGTCCCACAGGTAGTGCTGGATGAACCACAGCATCGGGTTGGCGAAGATGTTGTAGAAGCGGTCGTAGGCATCGGGATCTGACTGGACGAGTCGAACCAGGTAGTCGCTGCGTCCTTGGGGGGAGCGGACCGCGAAGGCCCGCCCGCCGTTGCGCGCCGAGGCGGTGGCGTCGTGCTCGCTCATCGCCGAAGCGATCCAGATCACCTCGCGGTGGGAGGCCAGGCCGCTGAGCGCGGTCACCAGGCCGCCGGTGCCGCGCTGCACCGAGCCGTCGGCGCCGAAGGTGACAGGGCCTCGGTTTGAAACGAGGATCAGCCGGCGGCGCTGCGAGCTCATGCGCCTGCGCTAGCGGCCGCGCGCCCGGCCGCGCGGCCGCGCGGCACTGGCTGGAAGCGTTTCACATGCGGATGCTCGCAGGTGCCTGCCGGGTGAGTCAACCGCCGGCCGCCGGCCTGGCGGTGCCAGCCCTCGCGCCGGCCGCCGGCGCGGCGGCGCTAGCCCTCGTCGGGCGCCAGCGTCAGTGTGAAGGTGGTGTCGCCGGGTTTGGAGCTGATCTCGAGGACCGCATTCATGCGCGCCGCCAGCTCACGCGCGATGGCGAGCCCGAGGCCCGCGCCGCGCGCCCCGTCGTGGCTGTAGAAGGGCTCGAAGACGCGGCCGATCGCCTCCTCGGGTATGCCCGGGCCGGTGTCGTTGACCGACAGCTGCGCGCCGATGCCGTTGCGTGCGCCGGTCGCGGTGACGACGACCTCGGTTCCGGCCGGCGTGTGCGCGAGCGCATTGTCGATCAGGATCCGAAGCAGCTGCGCGACGCGCTCGGAGTCGCAGACGGCGCGAATCGGCTGTTCGGGGATGCGCAGGTCAAGGCGCGAGTCGTGGCGCGCGAGCGCCGGGCCGAACTCGGCGCCGACCGCCCGCGCGAGCACGCCGAGGTCGGTCGTCGTCGGCTGCAGCTCGACGCTGCCGGACTCAAGGCGGGTCAGGTCGAGCAGCTGCGTGGCGAGCTTGCCGAGCCGGTCCACCTGCTCGCGGACCTGGCCGAGGAACTGCTGGCGGGTGTCCTCGTCGAGCGCCTCGTCCTGGAGCAGCTCGAGGAAGCCGCCGAGCGAGAAGATCGGCGTGCGCAGCTCGTGCGAGGCGGTCGCGATAAAGCGCCGCCGCGCGTCCTCGAGGCCCTCTAGCTGGCTCTGCATGTGGGCCAGCGCGTTCGCGAGCTGCCCGAGCTCGTCGCCGGAGGAGTCGCTGAAGTGCGCCTCGAAGTCGCCCTGGGCGACGCGCTGGGCGGTGCTCTCGAGACGCAGCACGCGCCGCGTCAGCGCGCGCGCGACGAGCACGCCGGTGAGCAGCGCGACGAGCAGGCCGAGCGCCGCCGCGAGCAGGATCCGCGAGCGCACGGAGGAGACCAGCGGGCCGACGTCGTTGAGCTCGACGCTGAAGACGACGACCTTGTTGACCCCGGAGGTGCTGCCGGGCCGGGAAATCCCCACCCCGACCACGCCGAGCGGCCCGTAGGGCCCGCTGATAACCATGGGGACGGTGTCGTCGGGCGGCACTGCGCCGGGCTGCACCTCGACGGCGAAGTCCGCGGCGGCCTGGTTGAGCGGCGAGTTCAACGATGTGTCCGGGTAGGCGGCGAGGGTCAGGCCCTCGGGCGCCGTGGCGGCGCTACCGGTGACGTAGGTGACGGTCACCTGGCTGACGGTGGTTCCCGCCAGCCTCGCCGCGAGGTTCTGGGCCGCGAGCCGCGCCTTCTTCTGGTCGGCCGTCGTCTTGCCTTCGGTCGGAATCCCCCGCAGCTTGTCGTAGATCCCGCGCTGCCGGGTGAGCTTGTAGGTGTTGTTGACGAGGTTCCGCAGGTTGGTGACGCCCTGGTTCTGGAGCGCCGAAGTCAGCGGCGCCGCCAGTGCGACATAGATCACCGCGACGCTCAGGAACGTCACCAGGAAGAACGTCACCGCGAGGCGCGTGCGGATCGAGCGCAGGATCGGCTGCCGCGGCCGCGACCGGCCGTCCGCGCCGCGGCGCCGCGACCGCCGCCGCGCCCTCACCGCTCGGCGTCGCGGTCGCGGAAGCGGTAGCCGACGCCGCGCACGGTGAAGATGTAATCCGGCTCCTTCGCGTCCGCCTCGAGCTTCTCGCGCAGGTGGCGGATGTGCACGTCGATCGTACGCGGGTCGCGGTAGGCGGAGTCGCCCCAGATGCGGTCCAGCAGCGCCTCGCGGCTGAACACGCGGCCGGGGCTGCGCGCGAGCAGGCCGAGGATCTCGAACTCGACGAAGGTCGTGCGCACAAGCTCCTCGCGCAGGCGCACGGTCCGCTTGTCGAAGTCGATCCGCAGCTCGCCGGCGTGCAGCGGCTCGGCCGCCCCGTCGCGGTCCTCGCTCGAGGCGGCCCCCATCGACGAGCGCCGCAGGGCCGCCTTGACGCGGCTTCGGAACTCGCGGATCGAGAACGGCTTGGTGATGTAGTCGTCGGCCCCCAGCTCGAGCCCGAGCACCTTGTCGATCTCCTCGGTCTTGGCCGTCAGCATGATGATCGGCACCGAGCTCGTCGCGCGCAGGCGCCGGCAGACCTCGAGCCCGTCGAGGTGGGGCATCGTCACGTCGAGCACGACGAGGTCGAAGTCGCTCTCGCCAAAGCGCTCGAGAGCCTCGACGCCGTCGGAGGCGACGACCACCTCGTGGCCGTCCTGCGCCAGCGGATAGGAGAGGAGCGTGAGAATCGCCGGCTCGTCATCGACGAGCAGGATGCGTGTCGTTCGCTCGGCCATCGACTCTCTGTGCACAGGTTCTCAGATCGCGGCGTCTCACCCACCCGTACGGGTGCCCGCGGCCCCGCCCGGCGCTCGCCCCCGGGCCGCCGCGCTGCTGTGTGGGCGCTCGCGCGTGAACCACTACCCTCCGAAACGGTGCTCGACCTACGCCTGTATCGCGTCACGCTGCTTCCATTCGCGATCCTCGTGGCGATCGCCGCGTTCTCGTTGCACACACGCCCGTCGGCGCTCACGAGCCCGCCCGTGGCGCAGGGGTTCAGCGGCAGCGAGGCGGTGAACAACGCGGCGACGTTGGCCGAGGACTTTCCGAGCAGCGCGCCGGGATCGCCCGGGGACGACGCGCTCGCCGACAACGTCGCGCGCGGGCTCGCGCCGTGCGTGCGCCAGCAGAAGGTGTGCACGGTCAGGATCGTCAGCTCGAGCGTCGCGACCACCGCCGGCACGCGCACGATCCGCACCGTCATCGCCTCGCGCGCCGGCTCCGGCCCGGGCGTGGTCCTGATCGCCGACCGCGGCGGCGCGCAGCGCTCGAGCCCCGGCTCGCTCGCGGCGACCGAGATCCTCCTGCAGCTGGCCGGGCTCTACACGAACGTGAACCTGAACCATCCGCTGACGCTCGTCTCGACCAGCGGCGGCGCCAGCGCGATTGCGGCGGTGGCGGCGGCGCTGCCGTCCGACACCGAGGCGGCGGTCGTGATCGGCGACGTCGCGCACGCCGGTGCCGGCCCCTACGTCGTGCCGTGGTCCTCGACCGGCGCGCTGGCGCCGGTGGCGCTGCGCCGAAGCGTCGAGGCTGCGATCGCCCCGGCGCTGTCGCGCTCGCCGGTCGACGTCTCGCTGGCCGACCAGCTCGGCCGCCTCGCGCTGCCGCTCACGACCGGCGCCCAGGGACTGCTCGAGCGCGCCGGGATCCCGGCGGTGGCGCTCGGGAGCGACGGCGAGGCCGCCACCCCGAGCGGCCAGGGCGCAGCGGACCCGGCGGTCGTCGGCGCCTTCGGCCAGGCGCTGCTGGCGCTCACGCGCGCGCTCGATCAGGGCCCGGCCCTCGCGACCGCGCCGACGCGCGACCTCGCCTTCGGGACCCAGGTCCTCGGCGGCTGGGCGGCGCGCGCGGTGATCGGGGCGCTGCTGCTCTCGCTGCTCGGCTGCGCGCTCGACGTGTTCGCGCGGGCGCGCCGGCGCCGCGCCGCCGTCGGGATCTGGCTGGCCTGGGTGCTGTCGTGCGCGGCGCCGTTCCTGCTCGCCGCGATCTTCGTCGCCTTCCTCGGCGCCGGCGGGCTGTTGCCGGCGGCGCCGGCGGCGGCGGTGACGCCGGCGCAGCTGCCGATCGGCGCCGCGGGCGCCGCGGCGCTCGTCAGCGTCGCCCTGCTGTTCGTGCTCGCCTGGGTGCTCCACGCGGTGGTGCGCGGGCGCAGCCGCTACCGCGGCGTGCCGGAGCCGGTCGGCGCGGCGGCGGCGCTGCTGCTCGCCGGCACCGCCGTCGCCGCGCTGCTGTGGATCGCGAACCCCTACACGGCGGCGCTGCTGGTGGTGCCGATGCATCTGTGGCTGGTCGTGCTGACCCGCGAGCACGGCCGCCGGCCGCTGCTCGGAGCCGTCTTCCTGCTCATCTCGCTGGCTCCGCTGATCGCCGCTACGGCGATCGTCTGCGCTGCACTGCACGTCGAGCCGCTCGCGCTGGCGTGGACGCTGATGATGCTGATCGCCGGGGGCGGGATCTCCGCCTACGCGATCCTGCTCTCGAGCCTCGCCGCCGGCGTCTTCGTCGCAGCCGCGGCGCTGCTGCTGCGTACGCGCACCCCGGCCGCCGACGAGCGCGTCGAGGTCACCGTCCGCGGCCCGCTCAGCTACGCGGGCCCGGGCTCGCTCGGAGGGACTCCCTCCGCGCTGCGCCGCTGAGCCTCCGCGCTGCGCCGCTGAGCGGCGCGCTCAGGTGAGGCGGTGCTCGAAGCCGTGCAGCTCGCGCTCACCGGAGGCGTCGCCGAAGTGCGCGCCGGCACCATCGAGCACCGTGCCGATCCAGCTCACCTCGCCGACCGCCGCCGCCACCTCATCGCGCTGCGAGGGCGCGACGCAGAAGCACAGCTCGTAGTCCTCGCCGCCGCTGGCGGCCAGCGCCGGGTCGGAGACGCCGGCCGCGAGCGGCAGCGCCTCGAGGTCGATCTCGAGCGCGACGCCGCTCGCCTGCGCGATCAGCTCAGCGTCGCTGGCGAGCCCGTCGGAGAGGTCGATCATCGCGTGCGCCCCGAGGTCGGCGAGCGCGCGCCCCTCGGCCAGCCGCGGCATCGGGCGCGCGTAGCGCATGATCAGCTCGTCGTCGTGCGCGACCGCCGCGCCGCGCTGGGAGAGCCGCTCGATCGCGGCGGCCGCGCCGCCGAGGTGGCCGGTCACGCCGACGAGGTCCCCCGGCCGGGCGCCGTCGCGGCCGACCAGCGAGCCGACGTTGAGCGCCCAGCCGACGACCGTGAAGGTCACGAAGGCGACCGGCGATCCGACGACGTCGCCGCCCGCGATCGTGACTCCGCAGCGGGCCGCGAGCGCCTCCGCGCCGCGCACGAGCTCCAGCGCGCCGGCGCCGCTCAGCGAGCCGCCCACGCCGAGCGCCAGGTAGGCCTCGCCGGCGTCGGCTCCCATCGCGGCCAGATCGGAGAGCGCACCGGCGAGCGCGCGGTGGCCGACGTCGGCGGCGGTGATCCAGTCGAGGCGGAAGTGCACGCCCTCGACCATCGCGTCGGTCGAGACGACCGCGGCGCCGCCGCCGGCCGCGACGACCGCCGCGTCATCGCCGATCCAGCGCGCGACGCGGTGCCCGCGAGGCGCGAGCGCTCCGCGCATCGCCTCGATCAGAGCGCGCTCGTTCAGCGCCCCGCGCTCCGTCTCGGCGCCAACGCGCCGCTAGGCAGCTGACAGCGCGAGGCCACCGCCCGCGCCCCTAGCGGTGGCGGTAGACGATGCGCGCGCGATCGAGGTCGTAGGGCGAGAGCTCGCAGCGAACGCGGTCGCCCGGCAGGATCCGGATGCGGAAGCGGCGCATCTTGCCGGCCACGTGGCCGAGCACGACGTGGTCGTTGTCGAGCTTGACGCGGAACATGGCGTTCGGCAGGGCCTCGATGACCTCGCCCTCGAACTCGACCTTGTCTTCCTTTGCCACTCTGTGATCCTCGACTTTGTGCGGATGAGCCTGAGCCGGCTGTGCTGCGTTCACCGTAGCAGCCGCCCCAGCCGTGGGCGTCGCGGCGCGCCGTCAGGTCGTTCCGGTGGGCGCCTGGGCGCCGCCCGGCGACGGCGGGGGCGGCGTGGCGGGGGTGGTGTTCGCGGGCGTCGTCGTGCTCGCCGGCGTGTTGGTGGGGGCCTGAGCGCCGCCCTGCGGCTGCGTCACCGCCGGCGCGTGCGTGCCGCCGTTGCCGCGGCCCGCCTTGCCGGCGCCGGTCGCGCCGCTCGCCCCGGTCGAGGGCGGGATGTAGGCGGCCTGGCCGGCGCGCTGGTAGGTCCCGGAGAACGGCAGGTAGCTCATCGGGTCAGACGCCGGCGCCGCGAACGGCGTGCACGGAGGCGTCACCACCGTCGCCATGAAGTTGTGCCAGATCTGGGCCGGCAGCAGGCCGCCGAACTGCGGCTGCCCGTGCACGTCGTTCATCGAGATGTTCGCGTTCGGGTAGCCCATCCAGACGACCGTCGTGCGGTTCGGGGTGAAGCCGTCGAGCCAGGCGTCGACGAGCTTGCTGGTGGTGCCGGTCTTGGCCGCGCTCGGGCAGGCGATCGCCGACAGCGTCGCGGTGCCGTACTGCACGTTGTGCTGGAGGATCTCCGTCTCGACCAGCGCCGCCGCGGTCGAGAGCACCTGCACGCGGTGCGGCACGCCCCAGCTGCTGTCGACGCGCCCATCGGGAAACACGACCTTCTTGATCGTGATCTGCTTGTTGCGGTAGCCGCCGTCGGCGATCGTCGAGTAGACGTTGGCCATCTCCAGCGGCGTGACGCCCACCGTCAGTCCGCCGAGCGCCTCGGCCGGATAGCTGTGCAGGGTGCCCGGCAGGACGCCCATCGCGTAGGCCATCTTGGTGACGCTCGTCTCGGTCAGGTCGGCGGCGAGCTGGGCGAAGACCGTGTTGTCGGATTGGACGAGCGCCTCGTCGAGGTTGAGATCGGCGTTTAGGCTGCCGCCGCTGTCGATCGTGACGGTGTAGGTCGGGGCGCTGGAGATCCAGCCGGCCTGCAGCGTGTGCGAGAGGTAGTCGGTGGTGAACGGGTCGATCCCGTGGGCGAGCGCGTCGGCGAGGACGATCGCCTTGAACGTGGACCCCGGCTGGCGCTGGGCCTGCGTCGCGAGGTTGTACTGCGACTGCGAGTAGTTGTCCGACTGCGCCATCGCGTCGACGTAGCCGTTGTTGGGGTCCTCGCTGACGAGCGAGGCCGACGGGTCGCCGGGCAGGTTGAGCACACCGTTGATCGCCCCCTTGGCGATTGCGCCGAGGTGCGAGCTGAGCGTCGTATAGACCCTCAGGCCGCCGTCCTGCAGCGTCTTGAGGCCGTAGCGCTTGATCAGCTCGGCGCGGATGAAGTCGGTCACGTAGCTGCCGCCGAGCGCGTAGTGGTGGTTGGGGTGCAGCTCGAGCCCGGCCCGCTCGGCGGTAGCGGCGCGCGAGGGGCTGATGTAGCCGAGCTGCGCCATCTTCGCGAGCACCTCGTTACGGCGCTGCTTCGCGGCGGCCGGGAAGTTGAACGGGTTGTAGTCGGTCGGCGCCTGGGGCAGGCCCGCCAGCAGCGCCGCCTGGGCCAGCGTGTCGTCTCTCGAGGGACGGTCGAAGAAGGTCCACGAGGCGGCCTCGACGCCCTCGGCGGTCTGGCCGTCGACGGTGCCGTAGGGGACGTAGTTGAGGTAGCTGGTGAGGATCCACTTCTTGCTGTGCGCCTGCTCGAGGCGCTCGGCGATGACGGCCTCCTTGATCTTGAACTTGAAGGTCCGGTCGTCGGCGAGGTAGAGGTTGCGCACAAGCTGCATCGTGATCGTCGAGCCGCCCTGCAGCGTCTTGCCGGAGGTGACGTCGGTGATCGCCGCGCGCACGAGCGAGAGCGGGTCGATCGCGCCGGTCGTCCAGAAGCGCTGGTCCTCGATCGCGATCGTCCCCTCGCGCACGTAGGGCGAGATCTGCGAGTAGGCGATCGGCGTGCGCAGCACCGTCGAGGGGATCAGCCCCGCGACCGAGCCGTCGCTGTAATACACGGTGCTCGCCTCGCCCTTGACGATCGGCTTGAGGTCCTTCAGCGGCGGCACCTCGTGCGCGATCGCCGCGACCACGGCGGCGCCGGCGAGGATCATCAGCGCGATCGCGCCGAACAGCGCGCCGCCGGTGATCAGGATCAGCCGCGTCGGGTCCTTGCGGCGCGCCTTGCGGCGGCGCTGTCGCTCGCTTGCAGTCATCGCTCGGCGGCGCCACGGCACCGCGCGACGGGGCGTGCACGCACGCGAAGATTCTCGCACAGCCCCCCGACCGCCCCGTGCAGCGCGCGCCACAGCCCCCCGACCGCCCCGCGCAGCGCGCGCCACCGCCCCGCGACCGCCCCGCGCACGCGCGCCGCGGCGCGCCTTTGCGATGATCGCCGGCGATGGCGCGCCGCGTGATCTCACTCGATGCGCTCGGGACCCTGCTCGAGCTGGAGCCGCCGCTGCCGCGGCTGCGCGAGCTGATGCGCGAGCGCCACGGCATCGAGGTCTCGCCCGAGGACGGCCGCCGCGCGCTGCGCGCCGAGATGACCCATTACCGCGCCAACTGCGTGCGCGCGGGCGACGCGGCGGCGCTCCAGCGGCTGCGCCTCGAGTGCGCCGCGATCATCGCGGGCGAGCTCGGCGGGGCCGCCGGCGAGCTCGGCGCCGCCGAGCTGCTGCCGACGCTGCTCGACAGCCTCCGCTTCACCCCCTATCCCGAGGTGCCCGCGGCGCTGCGCCGCTGGCGCGCAGGCGGCGCGGTGCTCGTCGTCGCGAGCAACTGGGACGTCTCGCTGCACGAGGTCCTGCGCGAGAGCGGCCTGCGCGAGCTGCTCGACGCCGTTGCGACCTCCGCCGAGGTCGGCGCCGCCAAGCCCGCCGCCGAGCTCTTCGCCGCCGCGCTGGCGCTCGCGGGCGCCCAGCCCGGCGAGGCGATCCACGTCGGCGACAGCCTCGAGGAGGACGTCGAGGGCGCGCGCGCGGCCGGCATCGGGGCGGTCTGGCTGCGGCGCGCCGGTCGCCGCCCCGACGGCAGCGCCCAGCCGGACGGCGCCGCCCCGCCGGGGGTCGCGGTGATCGCCTCGCTCGACGAGCTCGAGCCCGCCGCCTCATGACGGCTTCGGGCGAGCAGCGCTGGCCGCCGTGGTACGGCCCCGTCGCGCTCGTCGTCGGCCTGATCGCCGGCGTCATCGGCGGCGTCATCGCCGTGCTGGCGGTGGAGGGCGGCGCGGCCGCCCGCGCCGGCACCCTGACGCCCGCCGCGACCGACATCGCGACGGTGGTTCAGGACCTCGGCTTCGTCGGCGCCGCGCTGTTCCTGGCCTCCCAGGCGGGACCGGTGCGCCCCGCGCAGTTCGGGCTGGCGGCGCCGCGATCGTGGTGGCGCTCGCTCGCGGTGCTGCTCGCCGCGGCGGTGGCCTTCATCGTGATCTCCAGCGTCTACTTCTCGCTGCTTCACACGAGCGGCCAGGAGAAGGAGTTCGTCAAGGAGATCGGCGGCAACGCCGGCACGCTCGGCGTGCTCGCCGTGTGCGCGCTGACCACCGTCGTGGCGCCGGTCTGCGAGGAGCTGCTGTTTCGCGGCTTCATCTTCCGCTCGCTCTCGAACTGGCGCGGGCCGTGGCCCGCGGCGGTCATCACCGGCATCCTCTTCGGCCTCGTCCACGGCCTCTCGGCGCCGGCCGTCGATCTCGCGCCGCTCGCCCTGCTCGGCTTCCTGCTGTGCGTCGTCTACTACCGCAGCGGCTCGCTCTACATCTGCATCCTCGCCCACGCCATCAACAACGCGCTGGCGCTGAGCTCCGACGAGAGCTGGGGCAGCGGGCGCACGCTCGCGCTGCTGTTCGGCTCGCTCGCGGTGCTGGCGCTCCTGGTCGCGCTGCTGCGTCTAGCATCCGCGCGGTGGATGCCCGCGACCGACTGATCGCGCTGCTTCGCGAGCACGCGCTCGTGCTCGGCGAGATCACGCTGACCAGCGGCGCGCGCGCCTCCTACTACATCGACGCCAAGCGCGCGACGCTGCTGCCGGAGGGGTTCGCAGCGCTCGGCGAGCTCGTCGCCGCGCAGGCGCGCGAGTGGGGCGCGACCGCGGTCGGCGGCATGACGATGGGCGCCGACCCGATCGCCTGCGCGGCGCTGGCCGGCGGCTTTGCCGGAAGGGCGTTCTTCGTGCGCAAGGAGGTCAAGACGCACGGCCTCTCGCGCCGTATCGAGGGGCCGCTGCTCGAGCCCGGCGAGCGCTGCGCCGTCGTGGAGGACGTCGTCAGCACGGGCGGCTCGGCGCTCGCCGCGATCGAGGCGCTGCACGAGGCGGGTCACGTCGTGTGCGGCGTGATCGGGGTGCTCGACCGGCTGATGGGCGGCGGCGAGGCGATCGCGGCCGCCGCCGGCGCGCCGTTCGTCGCCCTCACGACGATCGACGATGTCTACCCGGAGCGCCCACCGCTGTGACGGCCGCGCTGCTCTTCGACCTCGACGACACGCTCATCTCCGACGAGCCCGCCGCCGCGGCCGCCTTCCGGGCGACCGCGGAGCACGCCGCCGGCGCCCGGGAGCTCGACGCGGCCGCGCTCGCGGCGGCCGCACGGGAGCACGCCCGCGAGCTGTGGCGGGCGACGCCCGTCCATGCCTACTGCCAGGCGATCCAGATCAGCTCGTGGGAGGCGCTGTGGTGCCGTTTCGAGGGCGAGGACGCGCGCATCGCATGGCTGCGCGCGTGGTCGCCCGCGTACCGGCGCGAAACCTGGCGGGGCGCCCTCGCGCGCCAGGGCATCGACGACTCCGCGCTCGCGCAGGAGCTCGGCGAGCGCTACGGCATCGAGCGGCGGCGCTTGCACGAGACGTTCGATGACGTCGCAGCGGCGCTCGACGACCTCGCGGCCGACCACGCGCTCGGGCTCGTGACCAACGGCGCGTCGTACCTGCAGCGCGAGAAGCTCGTCGCGTCGGGCCTCGCCGATCGCTTCGCCGCCGTCGCCGTGTCGGGCGAGGTCGGGGTCGGCAAGCCCGACCCGGCGATCTTCGCCCATGCGCTCGAGGCGCTCGGCGCCGACGCGGCGGATGCGGTGATGATCGGCAACAGCCTCGCCCACGACATCGCCGGGGCGCGCGCCGCCGGCATGCGCGCCGTGTGGGTCAATCGATTCGGGCACGAGCGGCCCGCGGACGAGGATCTCGTCGAGGTGCATACCCTGGTGGCGCTGCGCGGGGCGCTCGCGATGCCCCCGCCAGGAGTCGAACCTGGATTTGCCGCTTAGGAGGCGGCCGTCTTCTCCATTGGACTACGAGGGCGCGTGCTCATTCATCTTCGTCGTAGAGCGACTCGCGCGCCAGCTCGTAGGCTGAGTCGTCGTAGAGCCGCACCTCGAGAAGGGCGCCCGCGTAGTCGTCCGGGGCGAGGAGCGTGAAACGGCCGTCGTCGATCGTGCACTGGTCGACGGTGCGCTCGCCGAGCTCGGCGGTCGCGACCGTCCCGCCCTCGACGAGCGCGCGGCCCCAGACGAGCGTCATCGCGGCGACCGCGCCGTCCTCGCCGCGCCAGCTCCCCACGACCTCGTCGCAGAGGTCGAGCCGCCAGTCGGGATTGCGCTCGCTGGTCTCCTCGGTGTAGTCGGCCTGCGCGGTGAAGTCGCTCTGCTCGCGGCCGTCAGTGCCGGCGACGAAGCGCACGTACCCGTAGAGCAGGTTGCCGCTCTCGGTCGGCGCGGTCAGCGGGATGTAGGTGTAGCCGTGCCAGGTGCGGTCGGGAAAGAACGTCGCCTCGCCGATCGTGCCGAGGTCGTCGAGGCCCTGCGCCGCGGCGAGCAGCTCGGCGCGCAGGCGGTCGCCCCAGCGGCCCCCGGCCAGGGGCTCCTGCGGAGGCTCGGCGG
>DATNHQ010000070.1:0-7922 GCA_035604915.1 Solirubrobacteraceae bacterium | reverse complement strand
AGCGCCTCGGTATCGCGACGCTCGGCGAGCTCGCCGCGCTGCCGCGCGCGTCGCTCGCCGACCGCTTCGGCGTGGCCGGCGTGGAAGCGCACCGGCTCGCCTGCGGCGAGGACGACCCGCCCCGCCCCCGCCTGGTGGCGGCGCCGCTGAGCGAGTCGCTCGAGCTTCCCGAGGCGACCGGCGGGGAGGCGCTCGAGCGTGCCCTGGTGGTGCTGATCGACCGCCTGCTGGCGCGGCCCGAGCGCCGCGGCCGCACGCTGCGGGCGGCGACGCTCGCCGCGCGCCTGATCGACGGCGGCAGCTGGAGCCGCGAGGTCACCTTCCGCGAGGCGCTCGCCCAGCGTGAGCGGATGCGCCTCGCGCTGGCCCCGCGACTGCAGGCCCTCCCCTCCCCCGCGAACGTGCTGACGCTCGCCGCGGAGCGCTTCGGCCCGCCCGCCGGAGAGCAGGAGGCGCTGCTCGAGCAGGCGGACCACCACCGCGCCGCGAGGCTGCGCGAGGCCGTCCAGCAGATGCGCAGCGCCGCCGGGGCCGACGCCGCCCTGCGCGTCCACTGCCTGCAGCTTGACTCGCGCGTCCCCGAGCGGCGCGTGATGCTGACCCCGTTCGAGTCGTGAGCGGGGCACGCCGCCTGGCCCAGCCGCGCGGCGCGCGGGTGCGAGCCGCCCCCGGCGGGCAGCCGCTCGAGGTGGATGGCCAGGCTGTCGCGCACGTGCGCGAGTCCTGGCTGATCGAGGATCGCTGGTGGACCGAGCGGCCCCTGCGCCGCCGCTACTGGGAGCTCGTCAGCGAGCGGGGCCGCGACCTCGTCGTCTTCCACGACCTCACCGACGGACACTGGTTCCGCCAGCGATGAGTGCCGAAGGCGCGGTCATCGAAGGCGTGTGCGAGGCGGCCCTTCCGATCAAGGCTCAGACCACATGCAGGCGCGAGCGATGAGCTACGTCGAGCTGCACTGCCACTCCGCCTACTCGTTCCTCGACGGCGCCTCGCTGCCCGAGGAGCTGGCCGCCAGCGCGCTCGAGCTCGGCTACCGCTCACTCGCGCTGACCGACCACGACGGCGTCTACGGCTCGATGGAGTTCGCCCACGCCGCCCGCGCGATCGGGCTGCGCCCGATCCACGGCGCCGAGGTCAGCCTCGCCGAGTCACCCGCCGGCCCCTCGCGGGGGGCCGGCGGGCGCCACCTCACGCTGCTGGTAGCGAGCGAGCGCGGCTGGCGCAACCTCTGCCGCCTACTGACGCTCGCCCACGCCCACACCCGTGAGCGCCCACGCGAGCCGACGCCGCCGGCAGTCTCGCTCGAGGCGGTCTGCGCGCACGCCGAGGGGCTCTTCTGCCTGACGGGCTGCGCGCAGCGCGGCGTGCATGACGAGGCAGGCGTGCGCGCGCTGCGCGAGGCCTTCAGCCCAGAGCGCCTGCGCGTCGAGCTGCAGCGCCCGTTCCTCGCCGGCGACCGCGCCCGCAACGGCGCGCTCTGCGCGCTCGCCGCGCGCCTGGGGCTGCGCTGCGTGGCGAGCGGCAACGTCCACGCCCACGCCGCCGTGCGGGCCCCGCTCCAGGACGCCTTCGTCGCGGCGCGCCACCACCTGACGCTCGAGTCGAGCGAGCCGCAGCGGCGCCCCAACGGCTCGCACGTGCTCGCCTCGCCGGCGGCGATGGCGGCCCGCTTCGCAGACCACCCGCAGGCCGTCGTCGAGAGCGCCGCGCTCGCCGAGCAGCTCGACTTCGACCTCACCGGCGACCTCGGCTACCGCTACCCGGGGGACGAGGACGAGACTGCGCAGCGGCGCCTTCACGAGCTCTGCGGCGCCTACCTGCGCGAGCGCTACAGCGGCCTGGCGTTGCGCGAGGCCGCCGCCCGCCTCGAGCAGGAGCTGGATGTGATCGCCACGCTGTCGCTGGCCGGCTTCTTCCTGCTCCATCACGAGATCCTCGAGCTCTCGCGCGAGGTCGCCGCGGAGGTTCGCGGCCCCGACTCCGCGCGCGCGCTGCTGCCGCCCGGGCGCGGGCGCGGATCCTCGGTCTCCTCGATCGTCTGCTACCTGACCGGCCTCTCGCACATCGACCCGCTCGCCGGCGGCCTCGCGATGGGGCGCTTCCTCAACCCCGAGCTGACCTCGCTGCCCGACATCGACATCGATTTCCCGCGCGATATCCGCGAGGTCCTGATCCGCCGCGTGCACGAGCGCTACGGCCACGACCGCGCGGCGCTCGTCGCGACCTTCCCGAGCTTTCGCGCGCGCGGCGCGATCCGCGAGCTCGGCAAGGCGCTGGGGCTGCCACCGAGCGAGATCGAGCGCGTCGCGCGCGGCGCCGACGGCTTCGGACACGCGATCGACCGCGACCTCTCGAGCGCGCTGGGCACTCGCGCGCACGGCAGCCGCTGGGACTGGCTGCGCCGCCTCGCGCAGGAGGCGCTCGGGCTGCCGCGCCACATCTCCCAGCATCCCGGCGGCATGATCATCTCGACGCGGCCGTTGATCGACTGCGCTCCGGTGCTGCCGGCGGCGATGGAGGGCCGCCAGCTGGTCCAGTGGGACAAGGACTCCTGCGCCGACGCCGGTTTCCTCAAGATCGACCTGCTCGGGCTGGGGATGCTCTCGGCAGTCGAGCGCTCGGTCGAGCTGATCGCGCGCACGCGCGGCAAGCGGATCGACCTCTCGCGGATCCCCTTCGATGACCCCGCTACCTTCGCCGCGATCCAGCGCGCGGAGACGACCGGTGTCTTTCAGGTCGAGAGCCGCGCGCAGATGCAGTCGCTGCGGCGGACGCGGCCCGAGAACCTCGCCGAGCTCGCGATCCAGGTGGCGATCATCCGCCCCGGGCCGATCCAGGGCGGCGCCGTCAACCCCTACATCGAGCGGCGCCAGCGCCTGCGCGAGGATCCCGGCTACGAGCCGCCGAGCCTTCACCCCTCGCTGGCCGGCGTGCTGCGCGAGACGCTCGGCACGATCATCTTCCAGGACCAGGTGCTCGAGGTCGCACAGGCCTTCGCCGGCTTCGGCCCCGGCGAGGCCGACGGGCTGCGCCGCGCGATGAGCCGCAAGCGCGCGAGCGTCGCGATCGAGCGCTACCGACGCCGCTTCATCGAGGGCGCCGCCGCCCACGTCGGCGCTCCGGAGGCGCTCGCGCAGACGGTCTGGGAGATGGTCGCGGGCTTCGCCGGCTTCGGCTTCCCCAAGGCCCACAGCGCCGCTTTCGGCCTGCTCGCCTACCAGTCGACCTGGTTGCGCGTCCACTACGGCCCCGAATTCCTCTGCGCGCTGCTCAACGAGCAGCCGATGGGCTTCTACCCGCCCGACTCACTCGCCCACGAGGCACAGCGGCGCGGCATCGAGCTGCGCGCCGTCGACGTCAACGCCTCACTCGCGGAGTGCTCGGTCGAGGCGCACGGCGCCGTGCGGATCGGGCTGGGCTACGTGCGCGGCGTCGCCGCCGAGGAGGTCGCGGCGCTGGTGGCAGCGCGCGATGAGGGCGGCCCCTTCGCCAGCGTCGCCGAGCTCGCCGCGCGGGTCCCGGCGGCGCGGTCCTCGCTCGAGCAGCTCGCCTGGTCGGGCGCCTGCGACGCGCTCGCCGCCTGCCCCCCGCACGTTACCGGGGGCAGGCGGGGGGGCGAGCGCCGCCGCGCGCTCTGGGACCTCGGCGTCGCGATCCCCGGCCATCGCGTCCCGGGGGGCACCCAGCTCGCGCTCGCGCTCGACTCGGGGGCGCCGCCGGCGCTGCGCGAGCTCGGCCGCTGGGAGAAGCTGCTCGCCGACTACGCGACTCAGACCGTCACGCTGGGGGACCACGCGCTGGCGATCCTGCGCCCGCGCCTTGCCGGCGCCACCACCAGCGTGGAGCTCGAGCACCTCCGCCACGGCGCCCCGGTCGTCGTCGCCGGCCTGGTCGTCGCCCGCCAGCGCCCGGAGACCGCGAGCGGCGTCGTCTTCATGCTGATCGAGGACGAGCATGGCGTCATCAACCTGATCGTCCCCCCCGCCCTCTACGAGCGCCGCCGCCACATCGTCCGCGCCGAGCCGCTGATCCTCGTCCACGGCCGCCTCGAGCGCCCGCCCGCCGGGGGCGGCACGATCAACGTGCTCGTGCGCGAGATCCGCACGCTCGATCAGGAGCTCGCCGACGCCGCGCCCGTCTCGCGCCTGCGCGAGGAGGAAGAGACTGCTGCCGACTTCCGCGCCGTCGCCCCGCCGGTGCAGAGCTTTGCCTCCGGGCGCCGCCGCTAGTGGGCCTTCCCGGGACGGCCCACTAGGCGTCGTCTCGACATCGCGAGCGCCCGGCGAGCCACGCCGACACCAAAAGACGCCCTCAGGCCGGGCGTCGCGCGCGGTCGGAGACGACCAGCAGCAGCGCCAGCAGCACGAAGTTCATGACCACGGAGGAGCCGCCGTAGGCGACGAACGGCAGCGTCACGCCGGTCAGCGGGATCACGTCGGTGACGCCGCCGACGATCACGAAGACCTGCAGCGCGATGATGAAGGCGAGCCCGGTCGCCAGCAGCTTCGAGAAGGAGTCGCGCGCGAGCGTCGCGACCTTGAGCCCCCGCGCGATGAACAGCACGTAGGTGAGCAGCAGGCCGATCGCACCGACGAGGCCGACCTCGTTGGTGATGACCGCGTAGATCGAGTCGCTGTCGGCGACCGGCAGCAGCGTCGCGTGCCCGGAGGCGAGGATCGACTGGCCGAAGCCGACGCCGAGCAGGCCCCCGTCGGCCTGCGCGAAGAGGCCGTTGGCGAGCTGGTAGGAGCCCTGGTCCTGGTTGTAGAGGGCATTGTCGAAGGGGTGCTCCCAGGCGAGCACGCGGGCGTGGATGTGGGCGACGTGGGTGCCGAGGTAGTAGGCGCCGAGCGCGAACAGGACGAGCCCGACGAGCGGGAAGGAGAGGCGCCCGGTCGCGACGTAGAGCAGCGCCAGGAAGGCGCCGAAGAACATCAGCGAGGTGCCGATCTCGCGGGTCAGCAGCAGCATCGCCATCGCCGACCCCCAGACCAGCAGGAGCGGCCCGAACTGCTTCATCGGCGGGATCGTCAGGCCGAGCACCCGCCGCCCGGCGCTGACCAGCACCTGGCGGTTGTCGCGCAGGTAGGAGGCGAGGAAGATGACGATCGCGATCTTGCCGAACTCGGCCGGCTGGAAGCTCAGCCCGCCGACGTGGACGGCGAGGTAGATGCCGTTGTCGGCGCCGCCGATTCCGGGCAGGCGCGGCAGCACGAGGCTGCCGATGCCGGCGATCGCGATCAGGTAGCGGTAGTTCTCGAGGCGCAGGTAGCGCCCGTCGCGGAAGGCGATCACCGTGATCGCGAACAGCACGAGGCCGAGCACGAGCCACTGGGCCTGGTCGCGGGCGAGCGTCGGGTTGATCCGGTAGATCTCGACGATGCCGACGCTCGCGAGTGCCGCCGCCAGCGGGAACAGGTAGGGGTCGGCGTCGGGCAGCGCCCGGCGGATCACCAGATGGCCGCCGAAGCAGAGCGCGAGGAAGGCGCCCCCGTAGGTCAGCGACACGGTCGAGAGCGCGTTGTCTGACTGGATGAAGATCGCCGCGAAACCGGCGGTCACCAGCATCGCGGCGGGCACCAGGCCGAGCAGCTCGCGGTTGCGGGCGCTTAGCACGGGCCTAGCGTAATTCAGTGCGCGGCGTCGAGCGCCGCGTTGACGAGCGCGTCGGCCCGCGCGTTGTGCTCGCGCGGGACCGAGCGGATCGACCAGCGCTCGAAGCGCCGCAGCGACGCCAGCGCCTGCGCGTGCAGCGGGCGCATGTCGGGGTGCTTGACCTTGTAGATCCCGTTGAGCTGCTTGGCGACCAGCTCGGAGTCGTTGACGACCTCGACCTCGGTCGCGCCGAGCTCGCGCGCGCGCTCCAGGCCGAGCAGCAGGCCGCGGTACTCCGCGACGTTGTTGGTGACGACACCCAGCAGCGTCGATGCCTCGTCAAGGAGCTCGCCCTCGGGCGTGCTGACCACGGCCGCGCCGGCGGCGGGCCCCGGGTTACCGCGCGCGCCGCCGTCGACGTGGACGACGACCTTCACGCGATGGCGTGCCGGGCTCCCTCGACCTCGAGCGCCGCGAACTCGCCGGTCACGCGGCGGCGGCGGCGGTCGCGCAACACGCGCTGCTGCAGCGTCTCGGGGTGGGGATCGCGCCGGCGGCGCTCACTCTCACGGCGGTCGACGATGACGGTCACGTCGGGGTCCGAGGCGTAGTGCTCACGGAGCCGCTGGAGCAGCTCGGACTCGAGCTCGCGTGGGACGACTGAGTAGATCATCTGCGCAGCTTACACGGCCAGGGCGAGACGCCCGTCGGGATCGGCCGCGGCGTTCGCCTCGGCCAGCTCGCCGCCGAGCTCGGTGAGCTCGTAGCCCTGCGCGCGCTTGTGCACGATGTCGCCCTCGAGATCGGCGTCGAAGCGGTACCAGCACAGCTCCCAGGCGACCAGGACCTCGACCACGACCTCGTCGTGCAGCGGACCGACGTGGACGTAGGGCGCGCCGAGCGAGCGGATCACGCCGGCGAGCATGCGCGGCTGCTCGCTCGCATTGAAGAGCATCACGGCGCGCGCGAGCTGCCCGCGCTGGTCGGCCGGCACCGCGTGGACGTGGCGCTCGGGCGCGTCGGCCCCCGGCGCGCCGCGCTCGGGGGCCGGAGAGTGGGTGTCCTCCAGGCGCGCCCGCAGGCGGCCCACCAGCGAGCGAGCGCGGACCGTGCGCGTCGCCAGCGCATCGGCGACCGAGCTGCCCTCGCGGACCCAGCCGACGTCGAGCGCGCGGCGGGTGCACAGCTCGCAGACCGTGTGGGTCTCGGCGCCGTCGCGGAAGTTCGCGGCGTGCTCGCCGCGCAACAGCGAGCGGCGGCAGATCTCGCAGGTGACCGGCTCGTGGCGGGTCTGGAGCTGTCGGGTCGCCATTGGCCTGACCTTAGCGCAGCGGCGCGCGCCGGACCGGCGCGAGCGTCAAACGCGCGCCGGCTCCTCCGAAGCCGCGTTCATCACCTTCGAGACGAGGTGGGCGGGGACCTCCTCGTAGCGCAGGAACTCCATCGTGTAGTCGCCCTGGCCGCCTGTGATCGAGCGCAGGTCGGGGGCGTAGCCGAGCAGCTCGGCCATCGGCAGCTCCGCCTTGATCTCGGTCATGGCGCCGTTGGGCTCCATTCCCTGCGGGCGCCCGCGGCGCGAGTTGAGGTCGCCGATGACGTCGCCGACGGTGTCCTCGGGCACCGACAGCGTGACCAGCATGACCGGCTCCAGGAGCACCGGGTTGGCCTGCTCGAGCGCCTGCTTCATCGCCAGCGAGCCGGCCAGCTTGAAGGCGAGCTCAGAGGAGTCGACGGTGTGGAAGGAGCCGTCGAACAGCGTCACGCGCACGTCCTTGACGGGGTATCCGGCCAGCACGCCGTGCTCCATCGCCTCGCGCACGCCCTTCTCGACCGCCGGGATGAACGAGCCCGGGATCGCGCCGCCCTTGATGCGGTCGACGAACTCGAAGCCGCCACCGGGCTCGAGCGGCTCGATCTCGATGTGGCAGTCGCCGAACTGGCCGCGCCCGCCCGACTGCTTCTTGTGGCGCCCGTGCGCCTTGGAGCCGGAGCGGATCGTCTCCTGGTAGGGCACGCGCGGCGGCTTCAGCGTGACCTCTGCGCCGAAGCGCGAGCGCAGACGGTCGACGATCACCTCGACGTGGATCTGCGAGAGCCCGGCGACGATCTGCTGTCCGGTCTGGGGGTCGCGGTGCAGGTCGATCGTCGGGTCCTCCTCCTGCAGGCGACGCAGCGAGCTGAAGACCTTGTCTTCATCGCCCTTCGTCTTGGGCTCGATCGCGAACGCCATCACCGGCGCCGGCAGCTGCTCGGTCGGCATCTTGACCGGCTCGTCGCGCGCCGCCAGCCAGTCCCCCGCGCGGGTCTCCTTGAGCTTGGCCACGGCG
>DATNHQ010000069.1:0-9552 GCA_035604915.1 Solirubrobacteraceae bacterium | reverse complement strand
AGCTCGAGCTGCCCGGCGATGTCGGCGTTGGAGACCTTCATCGCGTTCGACGGTCGCCAGACCGTGGCCTCGCTGCTCACCATGCGGTAGCCCATCGCTAGAGGACCTTAGAGAGGAACAGCTTCGTGCGCTCATGGCGCGGGTTCGCCAGCATCTCACGCGGGTCGCCCGACTCGACGATGACGCCGCCGTCCATGAAGACCAGCGCGTCCGCGACCTCGCGGGCGAAGCCAATCTCGTGGGTAACCACGATCATCGTCATGCCGTCGCGGGCGAGCCCGCGCATGACGTCGAGCACGTCGCCCACCAGCTCGGGGTCGAGCGCCGAGGTCGGCTCGTCGAAGAGCATCAGCTTCGGCTTCATTGCAAGCGCCCGCGCGATCGCGACGCGCTGCTGCTGGCCCCCCGAGAGCTGCGCGGGATAGCTCTCGAGCTTGTCGGCCAGGCCTACGCGCTCGAGCAGCGCGGTCGCCTCCTGGAGCGCCTCCTGCTTCGGCACGCCGCGTACGAGCCGCGGTGCCTCGATCACGTTCTCGATCGCGGTCTTGTGCGGGAACAGGTTGAAGCGCTGGAAGACCATGCCGATCTCCGTCCGCCGCTTCGCCACCTCTTTGTCGCGCAGCTCGTAGAGCTTGTCGCCCCGCTGCTCGTAGCCGACGAGCTCACCGTCGACCCACAGTCGCCCGCGGTTGATCTTCTCAAGGTGGTTGATCGTGCGCAGGAAGGTTGACTTGCCCGAGCCGGAGGGCCCGATGATGCACATCACCTCACCGCGGGCGACGTCGAGCGAGATGCCGCACAGGACCTCGAGGCGCCCGAAGCTCTTGTGCACACCCTCCGCCTTCACCATGAGCTGGTCGGCGACCGTCACATCACTCCTTCGTGACGTTCTCCCAGACCGAGCGGCCCGAGCGACGTCGGGTCGTGCCCGAAGCTGAAGACACCGCGGCGGATCTTCTGCCACGGCGTCGGCGGCAGCTCGCGCGAGCTGCCGCGCGCGTAGTAGCGCTCGAGGTAGTACTGGCCGACGTACAGCACGGACGTCAGCGCCAGGTACCAGATCGATGCCACGATCAGGAGCGGGATCGTTTCGAAGTTCGCCGAGTAGATATTCGAGGAGGCCGACAGCAGCTCGGTTCCGGCGACGGTCACCGCGAGCGAGGTGGTCTTGAGCATCGAGATCGTCTCGTTGCCGGTCGGCGGGAGGATCACGCGCATCGCCTGCGGCAGGACGATCCGCCGCATCGTCTGCAACCGCGACATCCCGAGCGAGTGCGCAGCTTCGGTCTGCCCCTCGTCGACCGAGATAATCCCGGCGCGCACGATTTCCGACATGTACGCGCCCTCGTTCAGGCCGAGGGCGAACACGACGGTCAAGAACGGCGTGACGAGATTGTTGGCGTCGATGTGAACGAACTGGGGACCGAACGGGATCCCCAACGCGATCTTCGGGTACAGCGCGGCGATGTTGTACCAGAACAGCAACTGAACGAGCACGGGCGTGCCGCGGAAGAACCACACATAGAGCCAGCTACCGCCTGCGACGAGCGGGTTCGGCGACAGTCGCATGACGGCGAGGAGCACGCCGAGCACGACGCCGAGCGCCTGGGCGGCAATTGTCAGCTCGATCGTGCTGATGACGCCCGCGGTGATGCGGCTGTCGAACAGATAGTGCCCGACGTGAGTCCAGCCGAAGTTGGGGTTGCTGGCAGCCGAGTGAACCAGCGCCACCGCGATGATCGCCACGATGACCGCCACGACCCAGCGACCCGGGTGACGGATCGGAACGGCGGTGATCTGTTCCGACTGAAGCTGCCCGCCCAGGGGCGCAGGCTCTGCCGCGCTCGGTTCGCTCGGCGGCAGAGCCATCCCCCTCTACCTCTGGCTCAGGACAGCGCCCCGTTGAGCGCCGGGTGCATGTCGGCACCCGGCACGACGCCCCACTTGGCGAGGATCGAGTGGTACTGCCCGTTGTTGATCAGATCCTTGAGCGCCGCGAGGACCGCCTTGTCGAGCGTCCCGTCAGCCTTCGGGACGGCGATCCCGTAGGGCGCGGTGCCGTAGGTGTCGCCGGTCAGCTTGAACTTGCCCGCCGACTGCTTGACCTGGTACGCGGCCACCGGCGAGTCGGCCATGCTGACCTGCGCGCGACCGCTCGAGAGCGCGAGGTTGGCCGCCGACTGCGTCTGATAGGGGAGCACTGTCAGCTTCTTGGCGGACGGGCACTTCTTGGCCTGGCCCGCAGCATCACTCTGCTCGGTGGTGCCGGTCTCGACGGAAACGCTCAGGCCGCACAGGCTCGCGAGGTTGGTCACCTTCGGCCCGCCACTCGTCTTCTCGAAGAACGACGTGCCGGCCTCGAAGTAATCGACGAAGTTGACGACCTTCTCGCGGGCCTTGGTATCGGTGAACGACGACATGCCGATGTCGAACTTGCCCGACGACAGGCCCGGGATGATGGTGTCGAACGTCGCGTTCACGACATTCACCTTGAGCCCGAGGTCGGCGAACAGCGCCTTCGCGAGGTCCGCGTCCATGCCGACGACAGTGTGGCCGTCGGGGCCGATGAACTCGTTGGGCGCGTAGGTTGCGTCGGCGGCGACCGTGACGGTCCCCTTCGACTTGATGTTCGCGGGCACGAGCGCCGCGGCGGCCTTGTCAACGCCCCCGGAGCTCGAGGCGAGTGCGGGCACGGCGACAAGCGAACCGATTAGCGCCGCGGCGAGCACGATGCGCGCGAGCGGGGAACGAAACACGGGAATCTGCACGACGCCTCCCAGGCAGTCAGGTGACCAGAGCGCGGCTAGCCTACCCCTTCATCGCTCACCCGCGCGCCGCCACCACGCGCACGGTGTGCAGCTCGCGGTCGCTCGCACCGCGGACGCTGCCGCCGAGCTCGAGCGTGCGGCGGATGTAGGCGAGCGTCTCGGCGGTCAGGCGCTCTCCGGGCAGCACGTTGGGGATCCCCGGCGGGTAGGTCGCGAGCGACTCGGCGGCGATGCGCCCGACCGCGTCGTCGGCCGCAACGACCTCCTGGGCGCCGAGAAAGGCCTCGCGCGGGGTCATCACGAGCTCGCCCCACGGCGGCGCCGGGGCGAAGCCCACGTCGGAGCCGTCTTGTGCAAGCCCGGCCTCCGCCGCGACCGTCCGCAGCGCGGCGACGAAGCGCTCGGCGAGCAGGCCCGGCTCTCCGCCCATGCCGAAGACGCCGACGACGACGTTCTGACCCGCCAGCTCAAGATTGATGTCGGCGGCCTCGCGCAGCCGCCGGGCCAGCTCGTAGCCATCGATCGCGAGACCGCGCACGTCGACCGCGAGCCGCAGCGGGTCGTAGCCGTGGACGCCGGCGCGACCGACGAAACGCGCGTCGAGCACGTCGAGCCCGGGGATCTTGCGAATCCGCTCGCGCGCGGCGTCGGCGGCCCGCGCCGTCGCCTCGATCAGCTCGCGGCCGTGCACCGCCGCCCGCCGCCGCGCCGCGTCCAGCGAGGCGCACAGCAGCGAGTTGGGGCTCGTCGACTCGGTCAGCGTGACGGTGCGATCGACGATCTCCTCGTCGAGGCGACCGCCGAGGTGCAGGATCGCCGACTGGGTCATGCTGCCGACGATCTTGTGCGTGCTCGAGATCACGAGGTCCGCGCCGGCGGACAGCGCGTGCTCGGGCAGCGCCTCGTGGAAGGCCAGGTGCGCCCCCCATGCCTCGTCGACGATCAGCGGCAGGTCGTGGGCGTGCGCAACCTCGGCGAGGCCGCGCACGTCGGCGACCGCGCCGAAGTAGGTCGGCGAGACGATCCAGGCGCCGACGGCGCCGGGCGTGTCGGCGAGCGCACGCTCGAGCGACTGCGGCGTGATGCAGTGCGCGATGCCGAGCTCCTCGTCGATCTCGGGTGCGACGAAGGTCGGGCGCAGGCCCGACAATACGAGCGCGTCTATCGTGCTCGAGTGGCCGTTTCGCTGGAGCACGACCCGCTCGCCGTAGTGCGCGAGCGCGAGTCCGGCGGCGAGGTTGCCCTGCGAGGCGCCGTTGACGAGGAACCAGCTGCGCCGCGCCCCCCAGGCCTCCGCGGCGAGCCGCTGCGCGTGCTCGAACGGGGTCGCCGTCGGGCCGAGGTCGATGCCCCAGGTGAGCGCCGGGATGTCGTGGGCGAGCGCCGCCAGGCCGATCGTGTCGATCAGGGCCTGGTCGGCGGCGACGCCACCCTTGTGTCCCGGGATGTGAAGGCGCGCCGGGTCGCGCGCCGCGTAGGCGCGAATCGCGTCGAGGTACGGCGCGTCGTGCTGGGTCGGATGGTGGTCGGCGATCTCACAGTCCTACCACTCGGCCGGACCGGAGCGCGACGCGGGTTGCCGCGCAGCCGCCCCCGCTACGGCGTGAAGCGCACGGTGATCACGTCGCCGTCTTGCATCACGTAGTCGCGCCCCTCGAGTCGCAGCAGCCCGCGATCGCGCGCGCCGGCGTAGCCGCCGCACTCGAGCAGCTGCTCCCAGCCGATCACCTCGGCGCGCACGAAACCGCGCTGGATGTCGGAGTGGATCTCGCCGGCTGCGTGCCAGGCCGTGCGCCCGCGCGCGAGATGCCAGGACTGCGCCGGCTTCTCCTCGCCGACGGTGAAGAACACGATCAGGTCGAGCAGGGCGAAGGCGCCGCGGACGACGCGGGCGAGCCCCGCCTCGCCGACGCCGAGCTCGGCACGCATCGCGCCCGCCTCCTCGTCCTCGAGCTCGCCCAGCTCTGACTCGAGCCGCGCCGAGATCGCGACGGCGGCGGCGCCCTGCGCCGCGGCGTACGCCGCCACCTCGGCCGGCACGACGTCCGATCCCTCGTCCACGTTGACGACGAACAGCACCGGCTTGGCGGTTATCGGGCCGAGCGTGCGCAGCGCGTCGGGCGCGTCGTCGGGCGCCGGCACGGTCCGCGCGGGGCGCCCCGCGGCGAGCGCCGCCACCAGCGCCTCGAGCCATGCCTGCTCGGCGATCGCCGCGCGGTCGCCGCCGCGCGCGGCGCGCGTCACGCGAGAGAGCCGCCGCTCCGCCTGCTCGAGGTCGGCGAGCATCAGCTCGGTCTCGATCGTCTCGATGTCGCCGAGCGGGTTGACGCGACCCTCGGGGTGGACGACGCTCGAGTCCGTGTGCGAGCGCACGACGTGGAGGATCGCGTCGGTCTCGCGGATGTTGGCGAGGAAGCGGTTGCCGAGCCCCTCGCCGCGGTGCGCGCCGGCGACCAGGCCGGCGATGTCGTGGAAGTAGACGGTGTCGTGGACGACCTCGCTGGCATGCAGCAGCGCGGCCAGGCGGTCGAGCCGCTCGTCCGCGACCGGGACGACGGCGACGTTGGGCTCGATCGTCGTGAAGGGGTAGTTGGCGGCCTGGGCGCCGGCGCGCGTCAGCGCATTGAAGAGCGAGGACTTCCCGGCGTTGGGAAGGCCGACGATCCCTATCCGCATCTGCGCGCGGCCGAGCCGATCGCCGAGCCGAGCAGCGCCCCGGCGAGCACGTCGGAGGGGTAGTGCAAGCCGAGGTAGAGGCGGGAGAGGCCGAAGCCGGCGGCGAGCGCGTACAGCGGCGGCGCCGGCGCGCCGGCCGCCGAGAAGACGCGAGCGGCGGCGAACGAGCTCGTGGCGTGCGCGCTCGGGAAGCTGAGCTGCGTCGGCGTCGACGTCAGCGGCGGCAGGTCGGCGAGCTGCGGGCGCGGGCGGCGGACGACGAACTTCAGCGCTGTGTTGAGCACGTAGGCGCCGGCGACCGTCACGGTCGCCGCGCGCCAGCGGCGGCGCTCCTCGCCCGCCGAGCACGCGGCGGCGCCGGCGCCGAACGCGAGCCAGATCGCGGCGTGCTGGCCGAGGCCGGAGAAGGCGGCGACGGCGCGCTCGCGGCCGGGAGTGTGGGCCAGCGTGCGCGCGGCGCGCAGCAGCGCCACGTCCGTCGCCAGCAGGCCGGCGCCGCGGTCAGGCACCAAAGCCCACGCGCGGCTCGTCGGAGTCGACGCGCAGGTAGGCGACCTGGGCGAGGTCGATCGTGACCGAGCCGTCCTCGAGCTCGAGCTCGAAGAGGTAGTTGCGCTCGCCGCGCAGCGCACTGCGCAGCCCCTCGAGCCCCTCGACGCTGACGCGCACCGCCAGCACCTGCCCGCCGGCGAAGCCGACCGAGGCGCGGGTGTGGCGTTCGGGGCTCATTCCTCGGCCGCCTCGACGAGCTCGGTGAGGACGCCGCCGGTCGCGTGCGGGTGCACGAACGCGATCCACGAGGAGCGCACGCCGCTCTTCGGCACGCTGTCGATCAGCTCGACGCCGCGCTCGCCCAGCTGTGCGAGCGCCGCGTCGATGTCAGGGACACCGTAGGCGAGGTGGTGCAGGCCGTGGCCGGCGCCGGCGATGACGCTGTCCTCCGACAGCGGCACGAGCAGCTCGACGTGGCTCTCACCGACCGCGAGCAGCGCGATCTCCAGGCCGAGGTCCTCGCGCACCTCGCGGTGCACGAGCTCCATCCCGAAGGTCTCGCCGTAGACCGCGAGCGCCGAGTCGATCTCGGCGACGACGATGCCGACATGGTCGATGCGATCGAACATCCGGGCCGGGATTCTACGCGCCGGCCGCCACGGCTACGCGCGAGCGAAGCCCGCCGCCCGCGCCGAGCAGCGCCTCGACCCGAAGCTCAGTTACGCGAACGGGTCGCGCTCGCGAGCGAGACCCCCACCCAAACCCCCGGCTACTCCGCGTCGCGCTTGGGCTCAGAGGAGGCGGCGATCCGCGGGCGCGCCGGCGCCGCGTTGGCGACGATCCGCTCGATCGCCGGGCGCTCGAGGACCTCCTGGGAGCGCAGCTCGGCCGCCAGCTCGTCGAGCGTCGAGCGGTTCAGCGAAAGCATCCGCATGGCCGCCGAGCGCGCCTCGTGCAGCAACTCCTCGCGCTCCTCGTCGCGCAGGCGCAGCGTCTGCTCGGAGACGCGCTCGTCGCTCGGCGCGCCGCGGCCGGTGACGGCCACGGTCGTGCCCATCGCGTAGTCGGTGATCATCGCTCCGGCGACGTCGGCGGCGCGGCGGAGGTCGTCGGAGGCGCCGGTCGTGACCGCCCCGAAGACGAGCTGCTCGGCGGCGCGGCCCCCCAGCAGCATCGTCATGTGGTCGATCAGCTCCTCGCGCGTCTTCAGGTAGCGGTCCTCGTCGGGGAAGTTGAGCGTGTAGCCGAGCGCGCGGCCGCGCGGCACGATCGAGACGCGGTGGACGCGGTCGACGGCCGGCAGCAGCTCGGCGACGAGCGCGTGACCGGCCTCGTGGTAGGCGACGACCTCCTTCTCGTGCTCGGTCAGCACGCGGCGCGACTGGGTGCCGGCGATCACACGCTCGAGCGCCTGGTCGAAATCCTCGTTGGCGATCTCGGAGCCGGAGCGGCGAGCGGCGTAGATCGCCGCCTCGTTGCAGATGTTCGCGAGGTCGGCGCCGGTCAGCCCGGAGGTCTGGCGCGCCACCATCTCGAGATCGACGTCGGCGACCGGCTTGTTACGGACGTGGACGCGCAGGATCTCCTCGCGCGCGTGGACGTCCGGCGGCGCGACGTAGATCTGGCGGTCGAAGCGGCCGGGGCGAAGCAGCGCCGAGTCGAGGCGATCGAGCAGGTTCGAGGCGGCGATCACGACGAGCCGGTCGCTCGAGTTGAAGCCGTCCATCTCGATCAGCAGCTGGTTGAGCGTCTGGTCCTTCTCGCCGGAGAGACCGAGCCCGCGGTGTCCGCCGACGGCGTCGAGCTCGTCGATGAAGATGATCGCCGGCTCGTGCTTGCGCGCGATCCGGAAGAGGCGGCGCACGCGGGCGGCGCCGAGGCCGGCGAACATCTCGACGAAGCCCGCCGCCGACTGCGCGTAGAAATGGGCGCCCGACTCGTGGGCGACGGCCTTCGCGAGCAGCGTCTTGCCGGTGCCGGGCGGGCCGTGCAGGAGCACGCCGCGCGGGACGCGCGCCCCGAGCTTGGCGAACTTCTCGGGCGCACGCAGGAACTCGACGACCTCCTCGAGCTCGGCGCGGGCGTCCGCGACGCCGGCGATATCCTCCCAGCCGACGGAGCTTGCGGAGTCCGGCTTGATCTCCTGCGGCTTGGTCCGCGGCATCGTGCGCACGACGAGGCTCAAGAGGCCGACCATCGCCAGCAGGAAGAAGATCTCGAACACGGGCAGGGCGTTGAAAGCCCATGCCTCGATGCTGCTCCATGCGCCCGCAATCACCACGCGCGAAGCTTACCCGGGTGCTGGGGCCCCCCCGGAGGGGTGAAAACCGCGTGTGGTGGGCATGTTCCTACCCACCGAGCAGGCCGACCGCGAGATCGCGGAAGAAACCCGTCGCGAACTCGAGGTCGCGCACGTCGATGCGCTCGTCGGCGCCGTGGATCAGCGGGTCGGTCTCGAAGCGGGTGCGCACGCGGTGGGGGAAGAAGCCGTAGGCCGTGCATTGCGGGAAGGCGTCGCGGAAGGTGCGCGAGTCGGTGAAGCCGGGCAGCACGACCGGCGCGCAGATCGCCTCCGCGTCCTGGCGCGCGATCCAGCCGCGGATGAAGTCCGCCATCGGCGACTCGATCGGCGAGCGGTTGCCGACCACCCGCTCGGTCCATTCGAGCCGGTAGCCGTCCTCGCCCGCGAGCACCTCCTCGATCGCCGCCAGCGCCTCCTCCTCGCCTAGACCGGCCGGGACGCGGCAGTCGACAGCGAGGCGTGCCTGCGAGGGGATCACGTTGATCTTCTCGGAGGCGAACACGCGGGTGGGAGCGAGCGAGACGCCGAGCATCGGCTCGAGCAGCGGCACGAGACGCGGCTCGAGCGCACCGACCCGCGCCAGCGCCGCGGCGGCGTCGCCGTCGGGCTCGAGCGCCCCGATCGCCTCCAGGAACGCCCGCGGCTCGGCGGTCAGGTGGTAGCTCGGCTGGCGCGCGGCGAAGCGCTCCAGCAGCGGCGCCAGCTTCAGCAGCGCGTTGTCGCCTAGCCGCGGCATCGAGGCGTGCGCGGCGACGCCGCTCGTGTGCAGCGCGAAGCGGAAGACGCCCTTCTCGGCGCAGCCGAGGCAGTAGATGCGCCGGCCGGCGTAATCGATGATGCCGCCGCCGCCCTCGTTGACGAGGTAGTCGCAGCGGACCTTCTCGGCGTGGTTCGCCGTTAGCCACCGCGCACCGTCGCCGCCGCCGGTCTCCTCGTCGGCGAGTGAGACCAGCAGCAGCGTCCCGCGCGCCGGGCGCCAGCCGGCGCGGGCGAGCGAGCACGCCGCCACCGCCTCGGCGGCCGTCTGCGACTTCATGTCGAGCGCGCCGCGGCCCCACACGAAGCCGTCGTGGACGTCGCCCGACCAGGGGTCGTGCGACCACTCCCCGGGCGTCGCGAGCACGGTGTCGACGTGCGAGAGCAGGCACAGCACTGGGCCCGGCTGCTCGCCGTGCAGGCGCGCGATCAGGTTCGGGCGCTCGGGCGTGCGGCCGAGCAGCTCGCACTCGAAGCCGGCCGCCGTCATGTGCGCCGCGAGGTGCTCCTGGGCGGCGCGCTCGTTGCCGGGCGGATTGACGGTGTTGAAGCGGATCA
>DATNHQ010000068.1:0-7245 GCA_035604915.1 Solirubrobacteraceae bacterium | reverse complement strand
GCGCGCCACATCGCCGCGCGCTCCTGCGTCGTCGCCGCGAAGGCGAACTCGCTACCGCCGTGCTCGCCGGCGATCTCGCGGACCGTCGCGATCTCCTCGTCGACGGCCGCCGGCGCGCCGTGGAACTCGAGGAAGAGGGTGGGCAGCTCGGGCTCCTGGCGGCCGGAGTGCTCGTTGACGGCGCGCATCGCGAGCGCGTCGATCAGGTCGCAGCGCGCCACCGGCACGCCCACACGAACGACGTCGATCACGGCGTCGACGACCTCGGCGATCGTCGGGAAGCTGCAGCGCGCGGCGGCGATCCGCTCCGGCACGCCGTAGACGCGCAGCTGGAGTTCCGTGATCACCGCGAGCGTGCCCTCGGAGCCGACGAGCAGGCCGGTCAGGTCGTAGCCGGCCGCGGACTTGCGCGCGCGCGAGCCGGTGTGGATGACGGTGCCGTCGGCGAGCACCGCCTGCAGCCCGAGCACGTTGGCGCGCATGTTGCCGTAGCGCACCGTCATCGTGCCCGAGGCACCCGTCGCGGCCATGCCGCCGAGCGTGGCGTCGGCGCCGGGGTCGACGCCGAACAGCAGGCCGCGCTCACCGAGCGCGCGGTCGAGCTGCTCGCGGTGCACGCCCGCCTGGACGCGGCAGTCGAGGTCCTCGTCGCTGATCGCGAGGATCCGGTCCATTCGCGTGAGGTCGAGCGAGAGCCCGCCGCTGAAGGCGAGGACGTGGCCCTCGAGCGAGCTGCCGGTGCCGAACGGGATCACCGGCGTGCGGTGCTCGTGGCAGCAGCGCATGATCGCCGAGACCTCCTCGGTGCTCTCGGGCCAGGCGACCGCGTCCGGCGGGGGCGCCGTGTAGGCGGACTCGTCGCGACCGTGCAGGTCGCGGTCTGAGGGCGCCTGCGAGAAGCGCGGGCCGAGCAGCTCCTGGAGGCTCGTGGCGAGGTGTTGGTCGAGCGGCATCGCAGTCGTCGCCCGTCAGAGCTTGAGCACGAAGGGGTCCTGGATCGCCTCGTCGAGCTCGATCCAGACGCTCTTGGTCTGGAGGAACTCGTCGAGCGCCTCGATCCCGTTGACGCGCCCGATGCCGCTCGCCTTGTAGCCGCCGAAGGGCGAGTTGAAGGTCACGGCGCGGTAGAGGTTGACCCACACGCTGCCGGCCTCGAGCCGGCGGGCGACGCGGTGGGCGCGCTTGACGTTGAGCGTCCAGACGCCGGCGGCCAGCCCATACGGCGTCGCGTTGGCGAGGGCGACGGCCTCATCCTCGTCGGCGAAGGGGATCACGGCGAGCACCGGGCCGAAGATCTCCTCCTGGGCGACGCGGCTGTCGTTGGAGACGTCGGCGAGGATCGTGGGCTGGTGAAAGAGTCCCGCGGGTAGCCCGTCGACACGCGCGCGCGCTCCGCCCGCAACGACACGGGCACCGTCCGCGCGCGCCGAGGCGATGTGCGCCTCGATCTTGGCGAGTTGCGCGGCCGTCGCGACGGGGCCCATCTGAGTCGCCGGATCCATCGGGTCGCCGAGGACTATCGACTCGGCCCGGCGGCGCAGCCGCTCGACCAGTTCCTCATAGACCGGCGCGTGGATCAGCGCCCGCGAGCCGGCGATGCAACTCTGCCCGCCCGCCGCGAAGATGCCAGCCAGGATCCCTGCCTCCGCCGCTTCCAGCTGCGCGTCGTCGAAGACGATGTTCGCGCTCTTGCCGCCGAGCTCGAGCGTGAGGTGGCCGAGGCGGGAGCCGACGGCGCTCGCGATCGCGCGCCCGGCAGCGTCGCCGCCGGTGAAGGAGATCTTCGCGACGCGCGGATGCGCCACGAGCGCCTCGCCGGCGACGCGTCCGCCGGTCACGACGTTGATGACGCCGGGCGGGAAGCCGGCCTGCTCGAGCAGCCGTGCGATCTCGAGGATCGACGCCGAGGTCTCCTCGGAGGGCTTGAGCACGACGGTGTTGCCGGCTGCGAGCGCGGGCGCGAGCGCCATCATCGTGAGCAGGGTGGGCGAGTTCCACGGCGTGATCACGCCGATGACCCCGAGCGGCTCGCGCTGGGTGTAGTTGAAGACGCTCGTGCGGTCGAGCGGGATCGTGCGGCCCTCGATCTTGTCGGCAAGCCCGCCGAAGTAGGTCAGCCAGTCGGGCGCCACCGAGAGCTGGGCGTGCATCTCCTTCATCAGCTTGCCGTTCTCGCGCACCTCGATCGCCGCGATCCGCTCCGCGTGCTCGCGGATCAGGTCGGCGAGCCTGAACATCAGCCGCCCGCGCCCGGTGGCCGAGAGCGAGCGCCACGGGCTTCCCTGCGCGAAGGCCGCTGCCGCCGCCATGACCGCGCGATCGACATCCTCGGCGGAGGCCTCCTCAAACTGCGCCCAGGGCTCGCCCGTCGTGGGATTGGTCGAGGCGAAGGTCTCGCCCCCGGCGGACTCGACCTCGGCGCCGTCGATGTAGAGCCGGTAGCGCTCCGGCGTGGTCATCTGCGTCACGGTGCCTCTCCCCTCTTCTGGCGAACGAGCCCGCGTGCGATCACCGTGCGCAGGATCTCGTTCGTGCCCTCGCCGATCGCCATCAGCGGCGCGTCGCGGTAGAGGCGCTCGGCGTCGTATTCGGTGGAGTAGCCGTAGGCGCCGTGGATCCGCATGCACTCCAGCGCGCTGCGGAGCGACACCTCGGAGGCGAACAGCTTCGCCATCCCGGTCTCCATCTCGGCTCGCGCGCCGGTGTCCAGGCGCGACGCGGCCCACCACGTCAGCAGCCGCGCCGCCTGGACCTCGGTCGCGAGATCGGCGAGCTTCATCTGGATCGCCTGGAACTCCGCGATCGGGCGGCCGAAGGCGCGGCGCTCCACCGCATAGTCGAGCGCGAGGTCGCAGGCCGCCTGCGCGACCCCCACGGCGCGGGCGGCGACGTTGATGCGGCCGTATTCGAGCACCGACAGCGCCTGCTTCATGCCGAGGCCCTCCTCCCCTCCGAGCAGGTTCGCCGCCGGCACGCGGCAGTCCTCGAACACGACCTCGGCCGACTCGGTCCCCTTGTAGCCGAGCTTCGGCAGGTCCCTGCTGACCGAGAAGCCGGGTGTGGAGCTCTCGATGAAGAGGATGCTCATGCCGCGGTGCCGCGGCTCGGCGGCCGGATCGGTCTTGACGAGCACCGGCAGCGGGTCGGCGTGGCGGGCGTTGGTGATCCATGTCTTTGTGCCCCGCACCACGTACTCGTCGCCGTCGCGGATCGCGACGGTCGAGATCGACTGCAGGTCGCTGCCGGCATCCGGCTCGGTCAGCGCGAGGCCCGAGCGCCGCGCCCCGCTCGCGAGATCCGCCAGCCAGCGTTGCCGCTGAGCCGGAGTGCCGAAGCGCACGAGCAGGAGCGTCGCCATCGAGTGCGAGCCGATGATGCCGCTGATCCCCATCCACGCTCGCGACAGCTCCTCGAAGACGATCGCGTAGGAGACGGCGTCGACGCCGGCGCCGCCGTGCTCCTCGGGCACGAGCAACCCGAACAGTCCGAGCTCGCGCATCTGCGCGACGATCTCGCTCGGGTAGCGGCCGCTCTGCTCCCATTCGTGCGCAACCGGCTTGATGGCGCGCCTCGCGAAGTCGCGCATCAGCTCGCGGAAGGCGGCCTGCTCGTCGGAGAGTTCGAAGTCCATGACCGCCTTTGCTCACCTCGCGCGCGAGGCGGTGATGCTCGCATCTTTCGCCGCGGCCGGCTTCGTCACGGCGCGCCCAGGCGCGTCAGCGCGCGAGCGCCGCAGCTCGCCCCCAACTCCGCCGCGGCGGCGACCGACAGCCCCCGGGCGAGGCCGAGCGTGAAACCCGCGGCGAACGAGTCGCCGCAGCCGAAGTCGTCCCGGATCGGCCCATCGGCGCCGACGGCCTGCCAGCTGCCCTCCGTCTCGCCCCACCACCGCCCTCCCGACGCGCCATCCGTGGCGAGGAGCAGGCGCGTCAAACCGGCCAGCTCCTGCGCCCAGCCGGACTCGTCGCGGTCCTGCGCGCTGAAGACGAGCGCATCGACCGAGGGCCCGCCGCTGTGGAAGGCGCCGTGCGCGCGCGGCGTCGCCACGACCACCTCGGCGGCCCGCGCGTGCCCCAACGCCTCGCTGTCTCCGGCGGTGAAGTAGACCCCGCCGGCGCGGCCGAGGGTGTGCCAGGGGAGGTCGTCGTCGCCGCGGGGCTCCATGCGCTCGCCGATCGTCACGACCGCGCGCTCGCCGCCGTCGACGAGCAGCCCGACCGCGCGCCGGGTCGCCTGCTCGCGCCAGGCGACGTGTGTCCTCACGCCGTGCTGCTCCAGTTGCGCGGCGGCAGCCCGGCCGTTCGCGTCGCTGCCGAGCGCGCAGAAGAAGTCGACCTCCGCGCCGAGCTCGGCCAGCACGACGGCCGCGACCGCGCCACCGCCGGCGGCTCGCGTGAACGAGTCGCGCCCGCGCGCGACCTGCCCGCCACTCGGGAGCGCATCGAGCGTGACGAACTCCACCCACTCGACGTGCCCGACAACGCCGACCCGCGTCACGACGCACAGGCTACGCGAGGCCGCCGCAGCGGTCGGCGAACGGGCACCAGGAGGGTTGCGGTAATGCCGCGCATCGCTCCGTGTCCGAAACGGTTGTCGCAGCCCCACGGCGGCGCTAGCTTGCTCGCATGAACGCCGCAGTGGCAGCACCGGTGCGCCTCGGCGCAAGCGGCGCGCGACGCCCGGACTACTGGATGGTGCTGCGTCGCGTGCTGTTGGGAGAGGTCATCGGCTCGCTGTGCCTGCTGGCGATCGCGATGGTGCTGTCGTGGTTGTCCCTGGCGAGCGTCGACGTCAGCAACATGTCGATGTATTCGCCCTGGCTGATCGACGGCGCCTGGTCGCTTGCGGCGTCGCTCGGCTGGGGGCTGCTGGTGGTGGCGCTGATCGGCAGCGTCGTGCGGGCCCAGGTCCAGACGCGCACGGGCGGGACGCTCTCGCGCGGGTTGACCTTCGCGGCCGTCGCGATCGGCGGGTACGGTCCGGCCCTCTTCAACCTGGCCTCCGGCCTTCGGCTTCTGTTGAGCGTCGTCGTGACGTCCGCGCTCGTGCTGGCGCTGGCGTTCGAGCGCTCAGGCCGGCCGCGAGCGCTGCCGGCGGCCGTGGAGTTGTCGCGGCGCCGCCTCGCCGTGATCCTGCCGGTCGTCGCCGTCGTGCTCGTGGCTCCGTTCGCGGTGCTCCACCCGCTGCTCTCCTTTGCCAGCCTCGAGACGGGGGCGTTCAGCTCGAGCGCCAACCCGGAGGCGCAGCCGATCTACTCCCTGCGTCCCGGTGGACACATCCAGATCGCCACCGCGATGAAGCCCGGGCATCTCGGGATCACCGTGACGGGCGCGCAGATCCTCGGCGCCGGCGGCGTACTGCGCGTCGACTGGGTCACGCTGAGCGTCAATAGCCCGCCAGAGCTGTGGATCCCCCTCAGACCGCTGCCGCTCCGAGTCGACGCCGGGCACGCGCTCTGGATCGGCGCGAGGCTGACGCTCGTCCGCTGCGCCGCGAGAGCGGTCACCGTCTCGGCCGTGCGGGTCTCATACCGCGAGCTCGGCCTGACCCTCACCCAGGCGGTGCCGTTCGACCAGGACGTGACGATCGCGGCGTGCCGGATCCCATAGCGGTAGCCCGCCCGTGATCGAGCGGTCGGCGGCGGCGAGACGCCGAGCGTGACGCCTGGGCAGCGCGCACGCTGCGAGAGGTCCTCGGCCCGCCTCAGCGGCACCGACTCCACCGTGCCGTTGAGCGCGCGGGCCGCTCAGCTGGGGTGGTTCACGCCGGCGGTGCGCTGAGCGCGCCAGGCGGCAGGACGAATCGCCGTGGCGTCGGCACCAGGGCATCCGGGCGCGTCTGCTCGTGCAGGTTGTGCAGACCGCCGCGAGTGCTGGAAGCGACGGCCTCGGCGGTGCCGCCGCGAGCCGTGATCCAGGCCATCACCTCCGCGAAGTCCGCACCGTCGGCGAAGATCGCGGCACGCTCGATGACGTTCCCGCCGGACTGATGCGGGCGTGCGAGGCGAGTCACCAATGTGCGGATTGCCTCGTCATCCATACAACCAGGCTACTCCCATGGCGACCGCGGCCCTGGGCGCCGCGCGCAGGCTCCGATCGACGAACCGCGGGCCGGCCCGACGCGGGCCGGCGCGGCGCCCTCAGAGGCCGATGATCCGTCGCGCGTTTCCCTCGTAGATCGCCGCAAGATCGGCAGCCGGGAGCCCGAGGCCCTCGAGGTTAGCGATCGTCGCGCGGATGTAGCCGGGGCCCTTCTCTGGGTCAAACGGCGAGTCTGACGCGAACAGCGCGCGTTCCACTCCGAAGAACTCCAGCGAGCAGCGCAGCGCGTTCTGCGCCCCGAAGTGCGCGGTGTCCACGTAGAAGCGCTTGAAGTAGTCCAGCGGACGCGCCGACAGCGGGTAGTGCTCGACCTCCTCGCGGCGGTCCGCAGGCGTGCGCGCGCCGAGCTGGTCCCAGCCCGGCCCGACGCGGCCGGCGAAGTGGGGCACCATGCTGCCACCGTGATGGATCAGGACCTTCAGGTCCGGATGGCGCTCGAGCACGCCGCCGAAGACGAGCCGCGCCATGTACACAGCCGTCTCGTACGGCCATCCGAACACCCACCACACCTCGTAGCGGGAGCGCTGCTCCGTCGGGTAATCGGGCCAGCTGGCATCGCGATTCGGATGCACCCAGATCATCCGGTCGATCTCGGCCATCTTCGCGAAGAACGGCTCGAAGGCGGGGTCGTCGAACGGCCGCCCGTTCACGTGCGTGTAGGTCTGCACGCCGAGCGCTCCCAGCTGGCCGCAGGCGTGGTCGACCTCGGCCAGGGTGGCATCGACGTCGTTGAGCGGCACCGCCGCGACGAAGCCGACGAAGCGGTCCGGGTTGGCGGCGACCAGTTCGGCAAGGCCCTCGTTGCCAAGACGCGCCAGCCGCCGCGACACCTCGGTCGAGCGAAAATCCTCGGGCGCGGGAGCCGGCAGGCTGATGATCTGGCGGTAATCGTCGCCGAACTCCTCGAGCTGGTGAAGCCGCAGAGGAAGGTCGATCAGCGACGGCACGCCGGCGATGCGGGCACGGATATTCGCGGCGCTCGCGCTGTCAAGCTGCTCCATCGCCTCCGCATAGGCGCGCGGGAGAATGTGGCAGAACGCGTCAATCTTCATCTTCTCTCCAGTCTCTGTTCATATATGCGCTGCGCTGTCGTCCTCGGTCTGCAGCGCACAGTGGAGTGCGGTGTCGGCGCCCGGGCGCAGCG
>DATNHQ010000067.1:0-27790 GCA_035604915.1 Solirubrobacteraceae bacterium | reverse complement strand
GGCGAGGAGAGGGCATGCGGTTCATCACCAGACGCTTGGCGTTCTACGTCGTCGCCGCCTGGACGGCGATCACGATCAACTTCGTGATCCCGCATCTGCTGCCCAGCAACCCGGTCCAGGTGATGATGGCCAGGCACCCCGAGTTTCCGCCATCCGCTCGACGGGCGCTCGAGATCCAGTTCGGTCTCGGGCACCAGGGCAGCCTGCTGCACCAGTACGTCGTGTATCTCGGCCACCTCGTCCACGGCAACCTCGGCATCTCGGTCCTCAACTACCCGGCGAGCGTCGTCGAGGTGCTCAACAACACCGTGCCCTGGACCCTCCTGCTGGTGGGCAGCGCAACGATCATCAGCTTCGTAATCGGAACGCTGCTCGGGATCTTCGCCGGCTGGCGGCGCGGCGGCTGGTTCGACAAGGCGCTGCCGGCCTTCACCTTCGTCCAGGCGATCCCCTACTTCTTCCTCGCCGAGCTCGTGCTCGTCCTGTTCTCATCGGACCTGCACATCTTCCCGGCTTACGGCGGCTACCAGCTGGGCGACACGATCGGCTTCAACGGGACCTTCATCGCCAGCGCGCTGACCCATTCGATCCTGCCGGCGCTGACGATCATCGTCACGTCGATGGCCGGCTGGATGCTCCAGATGCGCAACGTGATGATCACGACGATCGGCGAGGACTTCGTGCTGGCGGCCCAGGCGAAGGGCCTCTCCACGCGTCGGATCATGTTCACCTACGCCGCTCGCAACGCGATCCTGCCGAACATCGCGGGCTTCGCGCTGGCGATCGGCTTCGTCATCGCGGGCGCGCTCGTGATGGAGATCGTGTTCTCCTATCCCGGCGTCGGCTACCAGCTCTTCCAGGCCGTCACCAACGACGACTTCCCGGTCATGCAGGGCATCTTCCTCGCGATCTCGGCCACCGTGCTCGTGTGCTGCCTGCTCGCCGACGTCGTCTACGTCCTCGCCGATCCGCGCGTCCGAACCAGGGCCGCCTACTGATGGCGATCGCGGTTCAAGCCCCGGTCCAGACGGCGCCGACAGCGCGGCGCGGGGAGTTCCTGCGCTCGATGCCGCTGAAGGCCAAGGTCGGTGGGGGGATCCTCGCGGTATTCGTCCTGATCGCGATCATCGGGCCGGCGATAGCCCCGTACGACCCGAGCGCGATCAACGCGACGCAGAGTGTCGCGCTGCCGCCGAACGCGCATCATCTGCTCGGCACCGCCGTCGACGGCGGCGACATCCTCTCGCAACTGCTCGTCTCGATCCGTGGGACCGTCGTGCTCGGAGTGCTCACGGCGACATTCGCCGCATTCCTGTCGGTCGCCTTCGGCGTCACGGCGGGATTCCTCGGCGGTGTCGCCGACGAGGGGTTGTCGCTCGTCATGAACGTCTTCCTGATCCTCCCGGCCCTCCCGCTGCTGATCATCGTGCTCGGCTTCCTGCCGCACAGCGGTCAGCTGCCGACCGCGTTGGTGCTCTCGATCCTCGGGTGGGCGTGGGGCGCGCGCGTGATCCGGGCTCAGACGCTCACGCTGCGCGGTCGCGACTTCGTCGCGGCGGCGCGCGAGACGGGTGAGCCGACGTGGCGACTGGTGGTGTTCGAGGTGCTGCCGAACGAGATCAGCCTGATCGCCGCCAACTTCGTCGGCACGTTCCTGTACGCGATCCTCACCTCGGTCGCGCTGGCGTTCATCGGCGTCGCCAACCTCAGCAGCTGGTCGCTCGGGGTGATGCTCTACTGGGCGCAGAACGCGACGGCGATCAACATCGGCGCCTGGTGGTGGTATCTGCCGCCCGGGCTGGCGGTCGCGATTCTCGGGATGAGCCTCGTGCTGCTCAACTTCGGCCTCGACGAGCTCGGCAACCCGCGTCTGCGGCGCTCGACCAAGTCGCGGCGGCGGGCGCGGGGAACAAAGGCCTGGCGCCCGACCGACCCGACGCCTGTGCAGCGGTTGGAGGTCGCGCCGTGAGCGGCACGCCAGAGCGCAACGGCAGGGTGACAGACGGCGGCACCACGGCCGAGCCGCTGCTGGAGGTCCGCGACCTTTCGATCGTCTACGACGAGGACGTGATGGCCGTCGACCACGTCAGCCTCGAGCTCGGGCGCGGCGAGACCGTTGGCCTCGCGGGCGAGAGCGGATGTGGCAAGTCGACGCTGGCGCTCGGCCTCTGCCGCCTGCTGCGCCCTCCGGCGGTCATAACCAGCGGCAGCGTCGTCTACCGCGGCAGCCGTCTTGCGGCGGGCGGTGTCGACCTGATGGAGCAGAGCTCGCGCGAGCTGCGCAAGCTGCGCTGGCGCGAGATCTCGGTCGTCTTCCAGAGCGCGATGAACTCGCTGAACCCGGTGCTGCGCGTGCGCGATCAGCTGGGCGACGCGATCGACGCGCACCTCAAGCTCGGGCGCCGGGAGAAGCAGGATCGGCTCGGCGAGCTGCTCGACCTCGTCGGGATCCCGCGCGAGCGCCTGCGTAGCTACCCCCACGAGCTATCGGGAGGCATGCGCCAGCGGGTCGTGATCGCGATGGCGCTCGCAGCAGAGCCCGAGGTCGTGATCATGGACGAGCCGACGACGGCGCTCGACGTGGTCGTGCAGAAGGAGATCCTCGCGCAGGTCGTCGAGCTGCAGCAGCGGCTGAACTTCGCCGTGCTGTTCATAACGCACGACCTCTCGCTGCTGATCGAGATCGCCGACCGCATCGCCGTCATGTACGCCGGCAGGATCGTCGAGATCGGCACCGCCGAGAAGATCCACAACCAGGCGTCGCATCCGTACACCCAGGGGCTGTTGGGCTCGTTCCCGAGCGTTCACGGCGCACGCAGGGAGCTTGCCGGCATCCCCGGCTCGCCGCCGGATCTGCGGGCGTTGCCGCCGGGCTGCCCATTCGTCCCGCGCTGCGCTCACGCCCGCGAGCAGTGCCGCGAGATCGACATGAGCCTTGGACGCGTCAACGACGCCGACGCGAGCCACCTCACCGCGTGCCCGTTCGTCAGGCCACGGACGGCCGGCGACTGGTCGCCGACGGCGCGGACGGCGGAAGCTGGGCCGGCGCGATGATCACGGCGCGACCGACCCCTGCAGAGGTCCTGCCCGCGGCGGCTGAGCGCGGGCCGCTGGTGCTCGAGGCGCACGCGCTCACGAAGAACTACCGCCTCTCGCATGGACCGCGTGGTGTGGTTCTCTCCGCCGCCCGCGGGGTCTCCTTCGGGCTCTATCGCAGCGCGGTCGTGGCGCTCGTCGGCGAGAGCGGCTCGGGTAAGTCGACCGTGGCGCGGATGCTCGCCGGTCAGGAGCGACCCACCCAGGGCGAGATCCTGCTCGACGGTGTCGCCGTGCAGCCCTGGAAGCGCGGGGCGTTCCGCGCCTTCAAGAGCGACGTGCAGATGATCTTCCAGGATCCATTCGCTTCGCTGAACAGCGTGCACACGGTGCGCTACGCGCTGAGCCGGCCCGTGCGCCTTCACCAGCACTTGAAGGGCAAGGAGGCGATCGCGGCCGAGGTCGGGCGGTTGCTCGAGCGGGTGCGACTGACCCCCACCGACCAATTCGCGCGCAAGTATCCGCACGAGCTGTCCGGCGGCCAGCGCCAGCGTGTCGCGTTCGCACGCGCGCTCGCAGCGCGGCCGCGAGTGCTGCTGGCCGACGAGCCCGTCTCGATGCTCGACGTCTCGATCCGCCTCGGGGTGCTCGACCTGCTGGACGAGCTGCGCTCCCAGTTCGAGCTCGCGGTCCTCTACGTCACGCACGACATCGCCTCCGCACGCTATTTCGCCGACGACACGATCGTGATGTACGCCGGCGAGATCGTCGAACGCGGACCGTCAGAGGACGTCACGCAACGACCGGCTCACCCGTACACGCAGCTGCTGGTCGCCTCCGCGCCCGACCCCGACAAGCTCGGCGACGGGCTCGAGCCCGCGCCCTCGGGTCCGCCGCGGCGCGCGGGAAGCGCGCTGTCGAGCGTGGTGGGCTGCCGCTTTGCGCCGCGCTGTCGTCTCGCCACCGCTCGCTGCCGCGCCGAGTCACCGCCCCAGCTGCGGATCAACTCGCAGCGGGCGGCGGCCTGCTGGCGGCTCGACGTGGCCGCACCAGACTTGCTCCAGCAAGACATCAAGCAGAGGGAGGAGACAATCGAAACCTGATTGCCGAGATTGCGAGCCGCCCGACGCGGCACTGGCAAAAGTCACCGCGCCGGACGGTCGCACCACAAGGCGCATGCATCGCATGCGCGCATTTGGAACGTGCACATCTCTGTGCCGCACGAAAGGTATACGACCATGAAACCCCACTGGATGAGGAACCGCTGGCTCGCGGCTGCCTCCGCGACGTTCGCGGTCTCGGCGGTCGCGGCAGCCGCGGCGGGCGTGTTTGATGCACCTGCCGCCCTCGGCTCCGCACACTCCGCGGCGTCGACGCCGCTGATCATGGAGTCGAGCCAGGAAACGACCCTGACCGACAACTTCAACCCCTACGTCTCGACGGGCGCGGCGGCGACGCTCGGCGCGACGTCGATGATCTACGAGACGCCGCTGCAATTCGACCTCGTCAGGCCGCTGCAGCCCCCCTATGACTTTCTCGCGAAGAGCTTCACATGGGGCGCTGGCGGCAAGTCGATCACGTTCACGATCCGCGCCGGCATCAACTGGAGCGACGGGACGCCGCTGACCCCGGCCGATGTGGCAGGCACCTACAACATGCTGGCCAAGTACCCCGACACCAACACCAACGGCATCCCGGTCACCGGCGCCACGGTGAACGGTCAGGACGTCACGGTGAGCTTCTCATCGCCTGCATACACCGACCTGCAGTACATCGGGACGACGTACATCGTGCCGTCGTCGATCTACAACATGACGTCGGATCCCGGCAAGGCGACGATCACGGCTCCGGTTGGCACCGGCCCCTACGTGCTGTCGTCGTTCAGCGCCACCGCTGGCGTGACGCTGACCGCCAACCCGCACTACTGGGGCGGCCCGTGGAACGTCGGTGGCGGCCCGCCGGCGGTTTCCGAGGTCGAGTTCCCGCTGCTGGCGAACAACACCGCGGTTCTGTCCGCACTTCAGAACAACCAGCTGGACTGGGCGGGCAACTTCCTGACCGGCCTCAGCGCGTTCACGTCGGGCCCCGGGCACAAGGTGTGGTTCGCGGGCGTCAACACGAACAGCCTGATTCCGAACCTCGGCACGTGGCCGATGAACAAGCTGGCCGTCCGCCAGGCGGTGAGCCTCGCGATCGACCGCAATGACATCAGCAAGACAGGCGAGTCTGGTCTCGAGCCGGTGGCGACCAACGCGAGCGGCATCGTGCTGCCGAACTTCGCTGCCGATCTGGCGCCCGCGGTGAAGGGCGCCAAGCTGTCGCCGACGGCAAACGCGAAGGCGGCAGACGCCGTGCTGACCAAGGCCGGCTACACGCTCAAGGGCAAGTGGTATGCGTTGAAGGGCAAGGTCGTCAACATCACGATCAGCGACCCGTCCGACTACTCGGATTACGCCGAGGACGACAAGATCATGGTTCAGAACCTCGAGGCTGCGCACATCGAGGCGAGCTTCAATGGCGTCTCGGACACTGCGTGGTATGCCTCGCTGGCCAACCAGAGCTACGGCAGCGCGACCAGCCACTGGTCGAACTCGTCGATCCAGATGTACGGCGTCTATCAGGGCTGGCTCGACAGCTCGCTCTCGGCCAAGGGCACGAAGAACGCGGCGAGCGGTAACTTCGAGGGCCTCAACAACCCGAAGATCGATAGCGAGTTGCGGGCGCTCTCGGCTGCGACCACGACGAAGGCCACGCTCAAGGCGATCGCTCCGATCGAGGCGTACGTGGCGACGAACCTGCCGGTCATCCCGACCGTGTATGGCGCGTCGTTCGACGAATACAACTCGGCGGCGTTCACCGGCTGGCCATCAGCCAGCAACCCCTACGAAGAGGGGCAGCCACAACAGCCGAACAACGAGGTGGTCGTTCTGCACCTCAAGCCGACCTCGTAACCCGACGAAACACGCCGCAGCCCCGCTCTCCGGCGCTCGCCGGGGGGCGGGGCCACGGCCCCGCTGACACTTCACACGAAAGGATTGCGAGATGACGGCCACTGAAGCCGATCGCTCGGCTGCTCCAGCGCGGGCGTTTCCGGCCGGGTTTCTCTGGGGCGCCGCCACCGCCTCCTACCAGATCGAGGGCGCAGCGCGCGAGGACGGCCGCGGCCCCTCCATCTGGGACACCTTCAGCCACACGCCGGGCCGCGTCCGTGGCGGCGACACCGGCGACATTGCCTGCGACTTCTACCACCGCTTCGAGAGCGACCTCGACCTGCTCGCGACGCTCGGCCTGAACGCGTTCCGCTTCTCGGTCGCCTGGCCGCGCGTGCAGCCGACCGGCCGCGGCGCCGTCAACCAGCCGGGGCTTGACTTCTACCGCGCGCTCCTCGACGGCCTGCGCGCGCGCGAGATCTTGCCGGCAATCACGCTGTATCACTGGGACCTGCCGCAGCCGCTCGAGGACGCGGGCGGCTGGGCGAGCCGCGAGACGGCGCTGCGCTTCGCCGAGTACGCGCAGATCGTCGCCGCCGCGCTCGATGACGAGGACGCGATCTGGATCACCGTCAACGAGCCCCAGGTCGTCGCCAACCAGGGCTACCGGATCGGCATCCACGCGCCCGGCAAGAACGACGACGCGCTCGCGGCGGCGGCGACGCACCACCTGCTGCTCGGCCACGGCCTCGCGCTGGCACGCCTGCGCGACGCGCTGCCGGGCGCGCGCGTCGGCGTCACGCTCGACATCCACCCGGTCCGCGCGCTCAGCGAGGAGGCAAGCGAGGCGGCGGCCGTGACCGACGCCGAGCAGAACCGAATCTTCGTGGACCCGGTGCTGCACGGGTCCTACCCGGCGAAGGCGCGCGCGCACCTGCTGCCGCCCGCCGAGCTGGTCCGCGACGGCGACATGGAGGTGATCGGCGCGCCGATCGACTTCCTCGGCGTCAACTACTACTCGCCCCACTACGTCCGGCTCGACGACGGCAACGGCCTGGGGCCGGAGGAGGCGGAGATCCCGGGGCGCCCGGGCGTCGTCGTGTGCAAGCCGGAGCGGCTGCCGCGCACATCGATGGGCTGGCTGATCGAGCCCGACGGCCTCTACGACACGCTGCAAGCGCTGACCGCCGAGACCTCGCCGCAGTTCCCGCTGTACATCACCGAGAACGGCTGCGCCGCCGAGGACTACGTCAACCCCGATGGCGTCGTCGACGACTTCGAGCGCGTCGAGTACCTGCGCGGCCATCTCGACGCCGCCTGGCGCGCGCTCCGCGACGGCGTCAACCTCGCCGGCTACTTCCACTGGTCGCTGCTCGACAACTTCGAGTGGGCGTGGGGCTACCAGAAGCGCTTCGGCCTCGTCTTCGTGGACTTCGCGACGCAGCGGCGGATCCCCAAGCGCAGCGCCGAGGTCTACGGCGAGGTGGCCCGGCGCAACGAGCTGGGAGCGGAGCTGTCGTGAGGCACGGTCGCCTGCGCGATCTGTAGGCCCGGAGGGTGCATGCACCCTCCGGCGGGGCGGCGCATGCGCCGCCCCGAAAAGCTTGGGGGATGTAGCGTCCCAGGGCATGGGCAACCCGCTGGAGGCGCTGACGCTCGAGCAGCTGCGCGCGCGGACGAGCGTCAAGTGGCGCCAGCACCCGCCCGAGGTGCTGCCGCTGTGGGTGGCGGAGATGGACGTGCCGCTGGCGCCGGCGATCGTCGACGCCGTCAGCGACGCGATGAGGAGCGGCGACACCGGCTATCCCTGCGGGACCCCCTACGCCGAGGCGCTCGCCGACTTCGCCGCCGCGCGCTGGGGCTGGCGCTTCGACGTCGCCGCCGCCGCGAGCGTGCCTGACGTGATGCGCGGGATCGTCGCCGTGCTCGGGCTGCTGACCGGACCGGGCGACGCGGTCGTGCTCAACTCGCCGGTCTACCACCCCTTCTACCGCTATCTCGCCCACATGCAGCGGCGCGTCGTCGAGGCGCCGCTGGGCGTTGAGGGCCGCATCGACCTCGAATCGCTCGCCGCGGCGCTCGCCGACGCCGCCGCCGGCGGCCGCCGCTGCGCGCTGCTGCTGTGCAACCCGCACAACCCGACCGGCACCGTGCATACGCGCGCCGAGCTACAGGCCGCCGGCGAGCTGGCCGCCAGCTACGGCGCGCGCGTGCTCGTCGATGAGATCCACGCGCCGCTGGTGTACGCGCCCGCCGAGCACGTCCCCTACCTGTCGCTGCCGGTGGGCGCGAGCGCGTTCGCGCTGCTGTCGGCGTCGAAGGGATGGAACCTCGCGGGCCTGAAGGGCGCCGTCGCGGTCGCCGGGAAGCTCGCGCTCGCGGAGCTCGAGCGGCTGCCCGTGGAGGTCAGCCACGGCGCCAGCCACGTCGGCGTGATCGCACACGTCGCGGCGCTGCGAGGCGGCGGCGCCTGGCTCGATCAGCTGCTCGCGGCGCTCGACGCCAACCGCACGGCGCTGGGCGAGCTGCTGGCGGCGCGGCTGCCCGGCATCCGCTACCGCCCGCCGCAGGGCACCTACCTGGCCTGGCTCGACTGCCGCGCGCTCGGCCTCGGCGACGATCCCGCCGCGGCGTTCCTCGCGCGCGGGCGCGTGGCGCTCAGCTCCGGGCCCGACTTCGGCAGCGGCGGCGGCGGCCACGCGCGCCTGAACTTCGCGACCTCGCCCGCGATCCTCGCCGAGGCGGTCGCGCGAATGGCCAGCGCGGTCGGCTGAGCGTCAGCCGAGCACGCGCGTCAGCTCGACGAGCGTCGTCGCGCCGGCGCGGACCTTGGCGTAGCCGTCCTCTCGCAGCGTGCGCATGCCCTGAGCGATCGCGATCCGGGCGATCTCGTGCGAGGAGGCGCGCGCGACGATCGCGCTGCGGATCTCCTCGCTCACCGCCATCACCTCGAACAGGCCGATGCGGCCGCGGTAGCCGGTGTGCCGGCAGCGTGGGCAGCCGACGCCCTCGAAGATCTCAACCTCGCCGCCGGGCAACCCGACGGCCTGGCCGGGCACCGTGATCGCCTTGCGGCAGGTCAGGCAGACGCGGCGGGTGAGGCGCTGGGCGATCACGCAGTTGATCGCGGCGGCGACCAGATAGGGCTCGATGCCCATGTCGACGAGCCGCATCGGCGCGCCGGGGGCGTCGTTGGTGTGGAGCGTCGAGAGCACGAGGTGGCCGGTCAGCGCGGCGTCGATCGCGATGTGGGCGCTGTCGCGGTCGCGGATCTCGCCGACCATGATCACGTCCGGGTCGGCGCGGACGATCGCGCGCAGGCCGCTGGCGAAGGTCAGGCCGGAGCGCTCGGAGACCTGGATCTGGTTGACACCCGAGAGGCGGTACTCGACCGGGTCCTCGATCGTGGTCAGCGTCTTCTCGGACGAGCGCACGAGCGCCATCAGCGCGTACAGCGAGGTCGTCTTGCCGGAGCCGGTCGGCCCGGTCGAGAGGATGCCGCCGTGCGTGCTCTGGAGCGAGGACTCGAGCCGCCCACGGTCCTCGGCGGTCATGCCGAGGTCGTCGAGCGACAGCGGTTCACGGCCGGCATCGAGGATTCTCAGCACCGCCGACTCGCCGTCGACCAGCGGCACCACCGCGACGCGGATGTCGACGCGGCGACCGTCGATCACGATGCCGATGCGGCCGTCCTGTGGCAGCCGCTTCTCGGAGATGTCGAGGTCGGCGAGGATCTTGACGCGCGAGATCACCGCCGGCGCCTGGCTGCGCGGGATCCGCGCGGCGTCGACCATCACGCCGTCGATGCGGTAGCGAACGGTGAGCATGCCTTCGTCGGGCGCGAAGTGGATGTCGGAGACGTTGCGCTCGATCGCCTCGGAGATCAGCGAGCGGACGAGCTTGATCGTGGGCGCGTCGTCGGGGCTGTCGAACTGCGCCGCGTCCTCGGCGGCGGAGTTGGCCGAGGCGGCCTCGTCCTCGAACATGCCGGCGCCGTCGAGCGAGCTGAGGCGCTTGAGCAGTCCGTCGAGCGCCTCCTGGGAGACCACGACCGGCTCGATCTGCATGCCCGTGAACATCGAGATGTCCTCGAGCGCGACGTAGTTGTCGGGGCTCGAGACCGCGACGCGCAGGCGGTTGTCGCCGGAGAAGGCGATCGGCACGGCGCCCATCCGCTTGGCGGCGGTGAAGGAGACGAGCTCCGCGGCGGCGGGGTCGAGCGTGATCGCCTCGCCACCCACGTGATCCAGCCCGAAGCGCTTGGCCATCGCGACCGCGAGCTGCTCGGTCGTGATCGTGCCGCGCTCGATCAGCACCTGGCCGATCTGCTCGCCGGTCTCGCGGGCAAAGACCACGGCGGCTTCGACGGTGTCGCGATCGGCGAAGCCGAGGCCGACGATGATGTCGCCGAGCCGGACCGGCCGCCGGCGCTGGGGGTGATGGTGTTGGCCCTCGCCCTCGCGGGCCTCCGGGGCACGTACGGGAGTGTCCTGCATATGAGCCGTATCGGCCGCTTCGATGCGGACGCTAAGGCTGTTGCCAATTCGTCCAGGTGCAGGTGTCGCGGTCAGATCCTCCCGCGCGTGAACCGAAGGAAATGGTGTGAATCCGCCCGCAAGCGTCGGTATCGGCGTCAACGGCGCCCGCAACGGGGCGCTCGCCGCCGTCGTCGTCGACGCGGTCGAGGAGACCGCGCAGTCGCCGAGCCTCGAGCGCCGCGCCAGCCGCGGCGGCCGCCGCGGCAACCCCACTTCGGTCAGCGTCAGCGTCGTGATCCCGGCGCTCAACGAGGCCCTCAACCTCAGGCACGTGCTCGCGAACATGCCCGACAACGTGTTCGAGGTGATCCTGGTCCCGGGCTCCTCCACCGACGACACCGAGCACGTCGCGCAGCTGATGCGCGGCGACCTGCGCGTGATCCACCAGAACGCCCACGGCAAGGGCAATGCGCTCGCCTGCGGCTTCGCCGCCGCGCGCGGCGACATCGTCGTCACGCTCGACGCCGACGGCTCCGCCAACCCGCTCGAGATCCCGGCGTTCGTCGGCGCACTGCTCTCAGGCGCCGACTTCGCCAAGGGAACGCGCTATATCCAGGGCGGCGGCAGCCACGACCTGACGCTCCTGCGCCGGCTCGGCAATCGCGGCCTGACGACCTTGGCGAACGTCCTCCACGGGACCCACTACAGCGACCTCTGCTACGGCTACAACGCGTTCTGGCGCAGCTGCCTGCCGCTGCTGAACGTCGACAGCGACGGCTTCGAGGTGGAGACGCTGCTGAACCTTCGTGCCGCCAAGTCGGGGCTGCGCGTGACCGAGGTGGCCAGCTTCGAGCTGGCTCGCATCCACGGCCGCAGCAACCTGCGCACCTTCGGCGACGGCTGGCGCGTGCTTGGCACGATCCTGCGCGAGTGGGTGCCCAAGCGCCACCGCGTCCCCCATCTCACGCCGGTCCGCCTCGAGGCCGGCAAGCGCATGGCGGACCGCCGCCAGCCCGCTGGCCAGAGCGTCGGCGAGGGCAACGGCGCCGGGCCGATCGTTGACGGCAGCGACGGCCGCGACGGCCGCGCGGCCGTCGAGCGCCGACAACGCACATAGCCTGTCTCACGCGCGAGAATTGCGCTCATGTCAGCGCTCGATCCGCCGCTGCCGCGCGCCGCGAGGCGCGTCGCCCAGGCGCTCGAGGCCCACGGGCACGACGGCGCGATCCGCCTGCTCGATGACTCGACCCGCAGCGCCGCCGAGGCTGCGGCGGCGCTCGGCGTCGCCCAGGAGCAGATCGTCAAGTCGCTCGTCTTCCGCGGCGTCCGCAGCGGGCGGGCGATTCTCGCGCTCGTCGGCGGCCGCAGCCGCGTCGCGGAGGACCTGCTCGCCGCGCACGTCGGCGAGCCGGTGGCGCGCGCCGACGCCGACTGGGTGCGCGAGCAGACGGGCTTTGCGATCGGCGGCGTGCCGCCGGTCGGCCACGGCGGCGACCTGCGCACGGTTGCCGATGACTCGCTCGTCTCCTTCGCGCTGCTGTGGGCGGCGGCGGGCACCCCGCACGCGGTGTTCCCGCTACGCGGGAGCGAGCTCGTGGCGCTGACCGGGGCCGAGCTCTGCGAGATTCGCGCGTGAGCGCGAGGGGGAGCCGAGCCGGCCGGCGGTTTCGCGGCGGGCCGTAGTCTCCAACCACGATCGCGGACCGCCGCAGCGGTGGGCTCGCGCTCAGGCGCGTCAGCGCGGGCGCGCGGCCGATGCGGTGGCGCTCAGGCGCGTCAGCGCGGGCGCGACGCCGATGCGGTGGCGCGCAGGCGCGTCAAAGCGGGCGCGACGCCGATGCGGTGGCGCTCAGGCGCGTCAAAGCGGGCGCGACGCCGATGCGCCGAGGTCGCGCTCGATCGCGGCGGCCGTCCCCAGCAGGGGCTCGAGCAGCGACTGCCTGATCTCCGCGACGCTGACGCGGGAGGCCTGGACGGCGAGGTTGATCGCGGCGATGACGCCGCCGCCGCGGCCGCGGATCGGCGCGGCGACCGCGCGCAGGCCTGACTCGAGCTCCTGGTCGACGATCGCGTAGCCCTGGGTGCGGACGCGGTCGAGCTCGTCGGCCAGCTGCGTACGCGTCGTGATCGCCTCGTGGGCGACGAGCGGTTCGAGGTCGATCCGCTCGAGCAGCGCAGCGCGCGCCTGCGGCTCGAGCCCGGCCAGCAGCACCCGGCCCATCGAGGTGGCGTAGGCGGGGAAGCGGGTGCCGACGCTGATCGTCACCGTCATGATCCGCTGCGTCGGCACGCGCGCGACGTAGACGATCGACTCGCCGTCGAGCACGGATATCGATGAGGACTCGTGCACGCGTTCGACGAGCCGCTCGAGGTGCGGCTGGGCCACCTCCGGCAGGCCGAGCGCGGAGAGGTACGAGAATCCGAGCTCGAGCACCCGCGGCGTCAGCGCGAAGCGCCCGCCGGCCTGCTGGACGTAGCCGAGCTGCTCGAGCGTCAGCAGGAAGCGGCGCGCGGCGGCGCGCGAGAGCTCGCTCGAGCGCGCGACCTCGCTGAGCGTCAGCGGCTCGGCGGCGCTCAGCGCGCGGATCACGGCGAGGCCGCGCGCGAGCGATTGGACGAACGTGCGCGCCGGGACGACGGTCCCGGTCACTGCGCCGGCTCGCTGATGACCTCTTCGGCGATCGCGAACGAGGCGGCGAGGTCGAGCATCGCCTGCAGCCACGTGCGCCCGCTGCTCGCGCCGGCGAGGGCGCCGCGCGCGTAGAGGGCGTCGCAGAGGACCCCGTCAGAGGTCAAAGAAGACGGTCTCCCCGGGCCCCTGAACGTGGATGTCGATCTCGTAGCCGCCAGCCGCCACGGGCTTCGCCAGCAGCGTCTCGCGACGCTCGGCAGGAACCCTCGCGAGCACCGGGTCGGCGGCGTTGGCCTCCTCCTCGTCGGCGAAGTACCAGCGCGTGACGACGCGGTGGAGCATCCCGCGCGCGAACAGCGACACGTCGATGTGGGGCGCCGCGATCGCGCCGCTGGGCATCGCCAGGCGTCCTGGCTTGACGGTGAGGATCTCAAAGCTGCCGTCGCCGTCCTCCTCGCCGGCGCGGGCGAAGCCGCGGAAGCCCTCGAGCTCCGACGGCCCGCCGAAGCCCCACATGTCGTTGAAGCGGCCGGCCGGGTCGCACTGCCAGGTCTCGAGCAGGTAGTCCGGGATCGGCGCGCCGGCGCCGTCGTAGATCATGCCGGCGATCGTGATCGCGCCCGGCGTCCCCGGCGCGACGGCGTGCGGGCCCTTCGGCCAAGGCATGCCGATCGCGAAGTAGGGACCGACCGTCTGTGATGGTGTGCTCGGATGGATCACAGCGCCTCCTCGAACGGCGTCGCGCCCGGGCCGCGCAGGTAGATGTCCCACTCGTAGGCGAGCGCCCAGTCCGGCTGGGAGTCGAGGATCGAGAAGCGTGAGACCAGCCGCCCCCGCGCGGCCTCGTCGGGAATCGAGTTGAAGATCGGGTCGTAGGGGAACAGCGGGTCGCCGGGGAAGTACATCTGCGTCACGAGCCGTTGCGCGAACGCGCGCCCGAGCAGCGAGAAGTGGATGTGGGCGGGGCGCCAGGCGTTGTAGTGATTGCCCCACGGGTAAGGCCCCGGCTTGACCGTGACGAAGCGGTAACGGCCCTCGTCGTCGGTGACGGCGCGACCGGCGCCGCTGAAGTTGGGGTCAAGCGGCGCCGGGAAGCGGTCCCAGCGGTGGCGGTAGCGCCCGCAGGCGTTGGCCTGCCAGACCTCCACGAGCGTGTTGCGAAGCGGCTTGCCCTCGGTGTCGAAGACGCGCCCGGAGACCGAGATCCGCTCGCCGATCGGCTCGCCCTCGTGCTGGCGGGTGAGGTCGTGGTCGAGCTCGCCCAGGATCACGGCGGGCCCGAGCGCCGGCCCGGTCAGCTCCGTGATCTGCTGGGGCAGGTAGACGAGCGGCTGCTTCGGGTGGCGCAGCTGCGTCGACTTGTACTCGGGCGAGTCAAGCGGCGGGTGGATGCCGGCGCCCTCTCTCACATAGGTCGCCGGAGTGTCGATGATCGGGTCGTATATCTGGCGAGGTTCGGCCGGCGCTTCGGTCACTGTCATCCCTCCAGGATCACGGCGAGGCCCTGGCCCACGCCTATGCAGACTGCTGCTACACCGTAGCCCCCGCCGCGCGCGTGCAGCTCGTGCGCGAGGCGGCCGAGCACGCGCGTGCCCGAGGCGCCAAGCGGATGCCCGATCGCGATCGCGCCGCCGCGGACGTTGACGAGCTCGGGGTCCAGATCGGGCCAGCCGGCGAGGCAGGCGAGCGACTGCGAGGCGAAGGCCTCGTTGAGCTCGACGCAGACGACGTCGCCCCAGCCGATCCCGGCTCGGGCGAGCGCCTTGTTGACGGCCTCGACCGGCGCGATCCCGAAGACGTCGGGGTCGACTCCGTGCGCGGCCGTCGCGACGACGCGTGCGAGCGGCTCGCGGCCGAGCAGCACGCCGGCCTGCTCGTCGCCGATCAGCGTCATGCTGGCGCCGTCGTTGAGCGGCGAGGAGTTGCCGGCCGTAACGGTGCCGCCGTCGACGAACGCGGCAGGCAGCTCGGCGAGCTTCTCGAGCGTGGTGTCTGCGCGCAGGCCCTCGTCGCGTTCGAGCTCGACGCCGGGGACCGCCACCACCTCGGCGAGCACGCCCTCGTCGTAGGCGCGGATCGCGAGTTGGTGGCTTCGCAGCGCGAAGGCGTCTTGCGCCTCGCGCGAGATCGAGTAGGCGTCGGCGAGCTTCTCGGCGCTCGCCCCCAGCGAGATCGTCCACTGCTCCGGCATCCGCGGGTTGACTATGCGCCAGCCGAGCGTGGTCGAGTGCAGCGTCTCGTGGCCGGCCGGGTAGGGGCGCGACGGCTTCAGCAGGACCCACGGCGCGCGGCTCATCGACTCGACGCCACCGGCGATCGCGAGCCGCGCCTCGCCGCAGCGGATCGCCCGCGTGGCCCCGATCGCGGCCTCCAGGCTCGAGCCGCAGAGGCGGTTGACGGTGACGCCGGTGACCGACGTCGGCAGGCCGGCGAGCAGCGCCGCCATGCGCGCGACGTCGCGGTTGTCCTCGCCGGCGGCGTTGGCGTCGCCGAGGAAGATGTCGTCGATTGCCGCGGGGTCGAGGTCCGGCACGCGCTCGAGCAGCGCGCGCAGCGCGTGCGCGGCGAGATCGTCGGGGCGGACGCCCGCGAGCGCGCCGCCGAGGCGGCCGAAGGGCGTGCGCACGGCCTCGTAGATGTAGGCGGCGCTCACCGGGCGAGCAGCTCCCGCAGCGCCCCGAGCTCGCGCTCGCTCGGCGGTTCGGTGACGTGCACGTCCTCGGCGACGGCGAGCTCCCAGCCGGTCGCCTCGCGCGCCTGCTCGACGCTGACGCCCTCGTGCAGCGCTGCCAGCACGAGCTCGAGGCTGTCGGGGTGGGGCTCGAGCACGCCCATGTCGGTGATCACCGCGGTCGGGCCGCGACCGCGCAGCCCGAGGCGCTCGCGGGCGCCGGGGCCGTCGCCGTGCCCGACTGTCGTGACGAAGTCCAGCCGCTCCACGAGCGTGCGCCGGTTGTGCGGCGCGACGACGATCACCTCGCCGCAGCTGGAGGCGATCTCGGGGGCACCGCCCGCGCCGGGCAGGCGCGTGCGGGGGTGGTCGTAGTCGCCGATCACCGTCGAGTTGAGGTTGGCGAAGCGGTCGACCTGCGCCGCGCCCAGGAACGCCACGTCGACGCGACCGGGGCCGATCCAGTAGTTGAACATCTCCGGCACGCTGACGACCGCGTCGGCGGTCTCCGCGAGCTCGCCGTCGCCGATCGAGAGGGGGATGTGAAACGGCTTGGCGCCGATCGTGCCCGACTCGTAGATCAGCACCAGCGAGGGGTTGTGGACCATCCGCGCCAGGATCGCGGCGGTGCTCGGGCGCCCGACGCCGATGAACACCGTGCGCGCGTGCGCGAGCGTGCGCGCGGCGACGACGGTCTGGATCTCGTCCATGTTCGCCTGGCTCACCGCGCCCCCACCCCGGCGAGCACGTGCTCCTCCATCCATGCCGTAAAGCGCCCGCGGTCGCGGCTGATCTCGTCCCAGAGGCGGTAGAAGTCGTTGTCGCGCTCGGTCACGCCCTGGCTGTAGGAGGGCTGCGAACCGCCGGGGGCCGCCGCGACGACGTCGATCGCCCAGCCCGGAATCACGACAGCGCCGGGCCGCGGCTCGAGCCGCTCGACGATCCGCTCGACGGTGACCAGCGAGCGCTTGCCGGCGAGCACCGCCTCCTTCTGGACGCCGGGGATCCCCCAGAGCGAGACGTTGCCCTCGGCGTCGGCCTCCTGGGCGTGGACGATCGCGACGTCGGGCCTCAGCGCCGCGACGGCGGCGAGGCGCTCGCCCGTGAACGGGCACTCGATGAAGCGCACCGTCGTGTGGGCGACGAGGTCGGTTCCACTGTAGCCGCGCAGGATCGCGAAGGGCAGGTCCGACGCGCCGGCCGCGTAGCGGTTGGCCATCCCGGCGTGGCTGTGCTCCTCGAGCTCGATCGCGTGCGGCCAGTCGTTCTCGATCGCGTCGCGGAAGCGGTGAAGCGACCCGACTCCCGGGTTGCCGCCGTAGGAGAAGACCAGCCGGCGCGCCGCGCCCATGCCGATCATCTGGTCGTAGAGCAGGTCGGGCGTCATCCGAATCAGCTCGAGCTCGCGACGGCCCTGGCGCAGCAGCTCGTGGCCGGCGGCGAATGGGATCAGGTGCGTGAAGCCCTCGAGCGCGACGGAGTCACCGTCGTGCACGAGCTCAGCGACCGCCTCGCTCAGCCCGAGAACGCGAGCCATGCGTGTGCGCAGAGTGAACAGGCGGCCGTCACGCGCACAAAACTACCCGCTCGGACGCCTCAGGACAACTCGGGCCCCAGCGGCGTGTGCGCGGCGATCGCCGCCTCCAGACGCGCGCCCGGCCCCGACGCGATCGCCTCGACCAGCTCGCGGTGGATCGCCACATTCGCGGCGCCGTCGAACTCGTCGATCACCGAGTCGTCGAGCATCGACTCGAGACCCTCCGTCAGCGTCAGGTAGATGCTGCGCAGCGGCATGTTCTGCGTCAGCGCCGCGATCCGCCGGTGAAGCTGCCAGTTGCACTTGAAGTAGGCGCCGGCGTCCTCGACGTGGCGCTCCATCAGCGCGACGAGGGCCTGCAGAGCGGCCACGTCGGGGCCGCTGCGCACCCGCGCCGCGTCGCGGCAGATCAGCGGCTCGAGCGCGTCGCGCACGAGCAGGCAGTCGCGGAACGTGGTGCGCTCGTTCGGAAAGCCGAGCACCGTGTGCACGTGGGCGAAGCGGATCGCCGAGCGCACGGCCGCGCGCGCGACGAAGATGCCGCCGCCTGGCCCGGGACGCGCCTCGACCACGCCGCGCGTCTCGAGCAGTCGGACCGCTTCGTTGATCGTCGCGGCGGCGACGCCGAAGCGCTCGCGCAGCTCCTGCTTGGTCGCGATCCGCTCGCCGGGCTCGCGTGCGTCGACGCGGATCGTCGCCTCGAGCTCCTGCGCGAGCCGGGCCGCTCGCGAGACGCGCGGCGGCAGCGGCGCGATGGAAGCGACGGTCATCAGGGCCAAATCATAATGTCCGTTCGCTATCGATCTCGAGCTGCACGGCCGCGCCGCACTCGTCACCGGAGCGGGATCCGGGCGCGACGAGCGCCGGATGCCGCCCTGCCGTCTGGGCGAGGCCGAGGACGCCGCGATCGTGTTCCTGGCGCTCCACCGTGCGCGCCAGATCACCGGCGCCGGCCACCGCGTCGACGGCGGCATCGTCGCGACCGTCTGAGGCTCAGACGTCGAGCGGGCGACCCTCAAGCCACGCCGCACCGCGCGCGTAGAGCGCCTCGACCTCCGGGCCGCTCAGGCCGGGCATGTCAGCCTTGACCGCGTAGCCGATCTGCGTCTGCACATAGGCGAGGTGTCGGTAGCCGTCGGGAAAGCGTGCGAGCAGCTGCGGGTCGAGCTCGAGCCGCGCGGCCGGGTCGACTGGGTCGGCGCGGTCCTTCTCATAGATCGGCTGGCGCAGCACCAGCCCCCAGCGACCCTCGCGTCGCTCCCAGAAGTCGAAGAAGCGCCCCGTGCAGACGACGTCGCATTCGACCCCCTCGACCGGCCCCCGCTGGGAGATCGTCATCTTGGTCTGCGAGATCCCGCGATCGCCGGAGACATCGACCGAGCAGCCACCGAGAAAGTGAAGGATCCGCACGCCGCGCTCGAAACCCTCGCGGCTGACGCGGATGAAATCGTCGACGGGTCCCTGGAACCAGGTCGCCATCATGCGGCCGTCGTCGTGCCAGACGGTGCGGAAGCGCTCCCACATGCCGGCGTCGCGCCAGAGCGCCCAGTTGTCGACCAGCTCGCGGATCGTGTCGGTGTCAGTGCTCAACGGGCAGCGGCTCCTCGACCGGAGGGGTGCCGTAGGTGTGGAAGCTCTCGACGGTGTGGTTGCGCCAGGCCTGGCCGAGCTTGCGCTCGGCCTCCGTCCACACGATCGTGGGGTACTCGGGGTCGTAGACGAAGTAGCCGCCGGTGGTGACCTCGATACGGTTGCCGCCGGGCTCGATCCCGTAGAGGAAGAAGCCCTGCGCGACAGCGTGCTTGGCGGGCGACGCCTCGATGTGGATCTCGTTGTCGAGGAAGAGGTCGGCAGCGCGCAGGCACTCCTCGCGCGTGTCAACCCAGAAGGCGAGATGGTGCAGACGCGCGTGGGCGCCGTAGGCGTCGCGCGTGTAGATCAGCTCGTGCGCGGCGATCGACACGCTCATCCAGGCGCCGGCCTCGCTACCGTCGTCGAGCTGCACGCGTTCGTAGAGGCGGTAGCCGAGCGTGTCGACCGCGAACTCGCGGTTGGCGCGCACGTCGGCCGCGAGCACGTTGACGTGGTCGAGCCGCTTGACCGCGGCGCCCCGGCCGGTGTTCTTCTGCGGCTGGTTCTTCAGCGACGGTCGCAGGTGCTCGGGCGGGGTGTAGCGCTCGACCTCGTAGTAGAGCTGGAAGGCGTGGCCGTCGGGGTCGCGGAAGCGGTAGCTGGGACCGCGGCCGCGGCCGCCGTCGATCCAGCCCTCGCCGAGGCCGCTGGCCGCCACAGCCGCCACGCGTCGCTCGAGCGCCTCGGGGCTGCTCGCGCGCAGCCCGAGCCATGCCATCCCAGCCGCCGGCGCCTCGGTCAGCACCAGGCTGTAGCGCTGGTAGTCACCCCATCCGCGCAGGAAGACCGAGCTGCCCTCCCTGCCCTCGATCTCCATACCGAGGACTTCGGTGAAGAAGAAGAGGCTGCGCTCGGCGGTCGGGGTGAGGAGCTCGACCGGGCCCAGATGCGCGACGTCGCTCATGTGCCCTCGACCACGGCGCGCAGGCCGTCGAGGTCGTAGGAGCGCTCGCCCGCCTGGAGCTTCGCGCGCTTGACGCGCTCCTTCTCCTCGCGCTCCAGCGAGGCCGCGAGCACCTCATCGACGCGCGCCGCCTCGACCACGGCGACGCCGTCGGCGTCGAGCACGACGATGTCGCCCGGGTTGATCAGCGCCCCGCCAACCGTCACCGGAACGTCGATCTCGCCGACTTCGTTCTTGTCGGCGCCGCGCACGCGTAGCCAGCGCGCCCAGATCGGAAGCCCCATCTGCGCGAGCTCTTCGACGTCGCGCACCGAGGCGTCGACGAGCACGGCTGCGGCGCCTGCCACCTTGGCCTGCGTGGCCAGCAGGTCGCCGACCAGCGCCACCGGCCGCGGCTGGGGCATCGTCAGCACGAGCACCTCGCCAGGCTCGATCCGCTCGATCACGGCGTGGACCATGAGGTTGTCGTCCTGGCCGCAGCGGACCGTGCGGGCCGGTCCGGCGACGCGCGAGCCGGCGACGATCTGGTGGAGATCGGCGTCGACGTAGCCGCGGCGGCCGCCGGCCTCGTAGACCGTGGCCGAGCCGAGCCGCGCCAGCTCGCTGAGGCGTGCGTCGCTCACGTCACGCGATCCTAATCGCTGGCCGTCGCGCTCGCCGCGACGACGGCTGTCCATCGTCGGGCTCGCCGAGCGGACCGCGCGCACGCCGCCGCCGCCGCGCGAGGCCGGCGCCGCCGCTCGGGCGGCGGGCAGCCGGTCACAACCAGACCGGCGCCGCCCGAGAGATGCCCGCGGCGACGGCGGCCGCCTAGAGCTGGTCGACGACCTGCGGGATCATCCGCTGGAAGGCCTCGGCGAACTCCACGCCCGCCGCGCCGGCGCCGCGGCGCGCGTGGTTGCCGCGCTGGGAGGCGCGCTGGTCGTAGTAGGTCTGCAGGTAGCTCTGGGCCTTCATCTCGGCCATCGCCGCGCGCTTCTTGTCGATCACCGCGGTGATGTCAACGAAGGTGTTCGGCGTGAAGTTGCACAGCTCCGGCTGGTGGGGCTCGAACAGGAACAGCGCCGGCGGTGAGATCGTCGCGAAGGCGCTCTGCACGCCGGCGCCGGCTGCCAGCCCGCGAGCGCGGTCGACAGCGGCGTAGGCGACCGGGTGGTCCGGATTGAAGGGGTCGGTGTCGGTGTGGGTGACGAGCACGTCGGGGGCGAATTCGCGGATCACGTCGGCGATCAAGAGCAGCGCGTCGCCGTCGATCTGGAGCGGGTAGTCGCCGAGGTCGAGGCAGCGAAAGCTCGCGCCGAGGTGCGCCGCGGCCGCCTCCGCCTCGGCGTGGCGCAGGCGCTTGACGTTCTCGATCGTCTGGCCCTCCTGCTTCCACAGCTCGCCCGATTCGCCGCGCTCGCCGTAGCTCAGGGCGATCACCTCGGCGACGCCGCCGGCGGCTGTCGCGACCGCGATCGCGCCGCCCGCACGCCAGACGAAGTCCGCCGAGTGCGCGCCGATGACCTGGATCCGCCGGCTCACAAGCGCTCGCCGGCGAGTCGCCGTGTGTTCGTCACAGCCATCGTGATCACCTCTTCGTCGCTGAAGCCGGCGGCGAGGAACTGGTCGGCCATCAGCGCGAGGCCGTCCTCGACCGGCGGGTTGAAGACCTGGCCGAGGTCGCTCGAGAAGACCGTGTGCCCGGGGCCGACCTCGCGCGAGGCGCGGCAGATCAGCTCCCACGAGACCTTGCCGGTGTGGGGCGTCGTGAAGCAGCGCTCTAGCAGTGCGCCGCGCTCCGCCAGCTGCTGCTGGTCCTCGATCGAGAGGCTCTGCGAGGGGAACTCGGGGTGCGTCACGACGATCTGGCGCACGCCGGCCGCGACGGCGCCGTCGACGAGCGCGAAGATCTCATCGCGCGCCAGGTGGCCGGTCGCCAGCACCATGTCGTGGCGGGCGATCACCGCCAGCACCTCGAGGGCCGCCGGCAGCAGCGCGCCGTCGGCGTCGACGACCGCCACCGGGTCGACCTCGTGGCCGGCCTCGCGCAGCTCCAGCTCGAACTTGACCCAGACCGGCTGTTTCGCGCCGGGCGGCGCCGGGTGCACCTCGTGCTGCTCGTTGACCGAGTTGACGGTCGGAAACCAGACCGTGCGAGCACCTTCGCGCGCAGCCAGCTCTACGGCCAGCGCGTTGAGGCCCCCAACGGCGCGGTTGAGCGTGATCGCGCCGAGCACGCGCACGCCTCCGCCGGCCGCCTCGGTGACCGAGCGGGCGCGCTCGGCGGTCGAGGTGTAGTGCGACTTCAGCTGGAAGCCCGCGAGACCCAGCTCGAGGCAGCGTCCGGCCAGGGCGACGTCTGAGATCTTGCGCTCGACGACGTCCGGAGCGATGTGGACGTGCATGTCATAGCCGCCGCGAACGAGCTCGCGGGCGCGCGTGCTGGGAGCCGCCTCGCTCACCAGGGCCTCCGCTCGGACGCCGGCGGGGCGGTCGCGGTCTGGGCGCTGGCGCTCACGGCGCGATAGTAGTGTCTGGGCCGCCCGCCGCGATGTCCGAGCAGCTCAAGAGCCCCCACCCCGCGCTCGCCGAGATGCCCGCCTTGGTGCAGGCGGCGGCGGGGCGCGGGCCGTTGCGACGCGTGATCGTCACGATAGGGTCCAACTGATGCAGGCCGCCACGACGTCACGCGCCCAGCCGGCCGCGGCCGGCGACTCGACCGCGCCGAGCGCGAGCGCCCCGGCGACGGTCCGCGAGCGTACCTTCGACGTCATGCGCCGCCACGGCATGACGCGGATCTTCGGCAACCCCGGCTCGACCGAGATCCCGTTCCTGACCGACCTGCCCGGCGACTTCGAGTTCGTCCTGGCCCTGCACGAGGGCTCGGTCGTCGGGATCGCGAGCGGCTACGCGCTGGCAACCGGCGCGCCGGTGTTCGTCAACCTGCATACGGCGCCCGGGCTCGGCCATGCCGGCAACGCGATCGCCGGGGCGCGCGACTCGCGGGCGCCGCTGGTGATCGTCGTCGGCCAGCAGGATCGCGCGCAATTGGCGATGGCACCGTTCTTGACCGGCCGCGATCTCGAGCGCCTCGCCGGCAGCTACCCGGTCTGGGTGACGACGCCGGTGCGCCCGCAGGATCTGCCCGGGTCGATCGCGCGTGCGTGGCACGAGGCGCGCACGGCGCGCGGCCCGGCGCTCGTGATCGCGCCGATGGGCGACTGGGCGCAGCCCGCCGACCCCGACGCCGTCGGCGCGCCCGAGCGGCTGCTGCTCCCCACCAGCGCCGATCCGGCGGCGGCAGCCGAGCTCGCCGATCTGATCGCCGACGCGCGCTCGCCTGCGCTCGTCGTGGGCGCGGGTTGCGACAGCGACGAGGGCTGGGACGGCACCGTCGCGCTCGCCGAGCGGCTCGGCTGCCCGGTATGGCAGGAGGCCTTCAGCGACCGCGCCGGCTTCCCGCAGGATCACCCGCTCTGGGCCGGTCACCTGCCGTGGCGACGCTCGCAGATGCGCGCCACGCTCGCGCCGCACGACCTCGTGATCGTCCTCGGCGCCGGTGCGTTGCGCCTCTACATGTACGAGCCTGGTCCGTTCCTTGCGCCTGAGACGCGGATCGCCGTCGTCAGCGCCGACGCGGAGCAGCTGCATCGCAGCGCCGCGACGCTGGCCCTGCTCGGCCCGCCGGGCCCGCTCGCCGCCGCGGTCGCCGGCCTGCTCGACGTGCGGCCGTTCGATCCGGCCGGCGCCCCGCTGCACACGTCGCCGCCGCCGCCGGCGCCGCCCGCAGCCGGTGAGCCACTGCGAGCCGGGCACGTGCTCGCGGCGCTCGCGCAGCGGCTGCCGCCGGAGGCGATCGTCGTCGAGGAGTGCCCGTCGAGCCGCCCCGAGCTGCTCGAGCGGATCCACGCGCGGGCCCCGATGGGCCTGGTCAGCAACGCCAACGGCGGCCTCGGTTTCGGGATCTCCAGCGCGATCGGGCTGCGCATGGGAGCGCCGGCGCGGCCGGTCGTCGCCGTGCTCGGCGACGGCTCGACCATCTACGCAATCCAGGCGCTTTGGAGCGCGGCCCGCTACGGTAGCGGCCTGCTCGTGATCGTGCTGGCAAACGGCAGCTACGCGGTGATGGACGCGCTCGCTCGCGAGGTCGGCGGAACCGGCGCGTGGCCGGGCTTCGCGGAGGTGTCGATCGCGACGATCGCGGAGGGCTTCGGCTGTCCCGCCCGGCGGATCGCGACCCACGACGAGCTGATCGGGGCGCTCGACGAGGTCGTGCCCACGCTTGCCTCGCGTGAGGCGCCGCTCCTGCTCGAGGTTACGGTGGCGCCGTGAGCCGGCTCGCGGGCAAGAGCGCCCTGATCACGGGCGGCTGCGGGAGCATCGGCCTGGCAACGGCCAGAGCGTTCGTGGCCGAGGGCGCGAGCGTGTTCCTGCTCGATCTCGACGCCGAGGCGCTCGAGCGCGCGGTGGCCGAGCTCGGCAGCGAGCGTGCCGCCCACGCTGCGGCGGACGCGACCGACACCGCCGCCGTCGCCGCCGCGGTCGACGCCACCGTCAAGCGCTTCGGCGGTCTCGACATCGCCTTCGCCAACGCGGGCGTATTCGGCATGGTCGCGCCAATCACCGAGTACCCCGAGGACGTCTTCGAGCGGGTGTTGCGCGTCAACGTGTTCGGGCCTTTTCTCGTCGCCAAACATGCGCTGCGCGTGATGCGCCCCGGCGGCAGCCTGATCATCAATTCGAGCGTCGTCGGGCTGACCTCCGATCGCGGCATCGCCGGCTACGCCACGTCCAAGCACGCGGTCGTCGGGCTGATGCGGACCGCTGCGAAGGAGATGGCGGCCGCTGGCGTCCGCGTCAATTCGATCCACCCGGGGCCCGTCGACAACGCCTTCCAGACAGCGATCGAGGTCGAGGCGATCGGTGCGCCGGCGCAGGAGGCGGGCGCGGTCTTCGACCAGATGATCCCGCTCGCGCGCCACGCCACGCCGGAGGAGGTCGCGAACGTCGTGGTGTTCCTCGCCAGCGACGAGAGCTCGTTCATGACTGGCGCCACCGTCGCCGTCGACGGAGGCCTCAGCATCTAGCGGCCGCGCGCGGCGAGTCTTCGGCCCATGTGCAACGCTCTCCCGTGAGCTGGCAGGAGCGTTGACCACCACCACGAGGGAGGAGAACAGATGGCCACGACAGACATCGCCGAGCAGCAGTTGCTGATCGGCGGCGAGTGGCGCGGCGCCGCGGCCGGCAACTCGTTCGAGCGGAGCAACCCCTACACGGGTGACATCGCGACGACCGCGAGCGCGGCCGGGCGTGAGGACGCGCGCGCGGCAGTCGAGGCGGCGCATGCCGCCCTCGCGGAGTGGTCGGCGACGGGACCGGGAGCCCGCCGTGCGGTCCTCTCGCGCGCGGCCGAGTTGATCATCGAACGCCAGAACGAGATCGCCGAGACGATGATCGAGGAGACCGGCGCCACGTTCGGCTGGGGCATGTTCAACTGCATGCTGGCCTCCGGCATGCTGCGCGAGGCCGCGGCGCAGACCTACGGGACGATCGGCGAGGTGATCCCCTCCGACATTCCCGGCAAGCTCGCGATGGCGGTCCGCGCGCCGGTCGGCGTTGTCGTCGGTATCGCGCCGTGGAACGCACCGGTGATCCTCTCGACCCGCGCCGTCGCGACGCCGCTCGCGTTCGGCAACACGGTCGTGCTGAAGGCCTCGGAGCTGTCCCCGCGCACGCACGCCCACGTGGCGCGCGCAATCGCGGACGCCGGCGTCCCTCCCGGCGTGATCAACTTCCTCACCAACTCGCCGGCGGACGCCGCCGGCGTCGTCGAGGAGCTGATCGCGCACCCGCTCACGCGCCGCGTCAACTTCACGGGCTCGACGCGCGTCGGGCGGATCATCGCCGAGATCGCGGGGCGCCATCTCAAGCGCGTCCTGCTCGAGCTCGGCGGCAAGGCGCCACTGATAGTGCTGGCCGACGCGAACCTCGAGCGCGCCGCCGCGGCAACGAGCTTCGGTGCGTTCTTCCACCAGGGCCAGATCTGCATGTCGACTGAGCGGATCGTCGTCGAGCGATCGGTTGCCGAGCCGTTCGCGGACCTGCTCGCGGCGCGTGCGAGCGCGCTCACCGTAGGCGACCCGCGCGACCCTTCCACGCAGATCGGGCCGCTGATCAACGAGGCCGCGGTGACACGCGTCGGCGAGCTCGTCGAGGACGCCCGCGGGCATGGCGCGAAGGTTCTCTCGGGCGGCGAGGCGGATGGCGCCTGCTACCCGCCGACGGTGCTGCTCGGTGTCGACTCCGGCATGCGCGTCTACAACGAGGAGTCGTTCGGGCCGCTCGCATCAATTGTCGTCGTCGACGGCGTCGAGGAGGCGATCGCGGTCGCCAACGACACCGAGTACGGCCTCGCCGCGGCGATCTTCAGCGAGAACGTCCCGGCGGCGCTCGAGATCGCACAGCGGATCGAGAGCGGCATGTGCCACATCAACGACGCCACCGTCCACGACGAGCCGCAGATGCCTTTCGGCGGCGTCAAGGCGAGCGGCTGGGGTCGCTTCGGCGGCCGCGCCGCGCTTGAGGAGTTCACCGAGTTGCGCTGGATCACGATCCAGGAGACCGAGCGCCACTACCCCATCTGAACGCGCCCGGTGGGGCCGCACACGCGGCCCCACCGACGACGCTTGCGCGAGCGCCCGAACCAATCCGACGCCGGCGCTAGGCTGCGCGCGGGCAGTGGTCACGATGACTAGGCGACTCCTCAGCCTCGCACCTGCGCTCGCGCTCGTCGCGCTCGCGCTCCCGTCCGTGGCCGGCGCGGTGCTGGCGACGGTGACAGATCCGCCCGACCCGACCGCGACGGAGAGCTGCCCCGGCACCGCCACCGTGGCGTGCACGGTCGTCTCGCGAACCACCGCGATTCAGGAGCAGGTCCTAAACACCGCCACGCCGTTCAAGATCACGACGGCCGGGCGGATCGTCGGCTGGCAGGTCACGCTGAGTTCGCCGTCCCGTGCGCAGATCAAGTTCTTCGACGCCAACGAAGGCGGCACCGCGGAGGCCGCGCTCGCAATCATCCGCCAGGTCAGGGGTCTCGATTACAAACTCGAGTACCAGAGCCCGCTGGTCCGGCTCGAGCCCTACTTCGGCCAGACCGCGACCTTCGCGCTGCCAAGCTCGGTCGCGGTCACGCCGGGCGAGGTGATCGCGCTGACGGTGCCCACCTGGGCGCCCGCGCTCGAGTTGAACGCGGGGCGCAAGAGCGCCTGGCGGGCGAGCCGCGGCCGCACCCAGTGCGCCGCCGTCACGACCGAGACGGCGCAGTCCTTCGCCCGCGGAGTCGCGGAGTACTACTGCATTTACCGCTCCGCGTTGATCGCCTACGGGGCGATCGAGATCTCGACGCCGTAGCGGCGGCTACCCCTCGCCGCGGCTACCCCTCGCCGCGGGTGCAGCCGCTGCGCCTTGCGCCAGCCTAGCCCGCGCCTCTAGTCTGCCACCCGCGATGCCAGCCGACATCTGCCTAGTCTTCAGAGCGCACGGCGAAGCTGGCTCTGCAGGAGCGGCAACGCCGTCGCTCGAGCGATGCGTGACCGAGCTACTGCGCGTGCCTGGCGTGCTCGCTGCGCGTGCGTTCACCGTCACGGTCGTTCTGGGCGACAGGACGCCCGCGTTCTATCCGGAGCTTGTGATGTGCGAGCTCGACCGCGCCGGCAATGACGCCGAGGCTGCACTGGAAGCGCTGGCGAATGGCGGCGGCGCGGGGGCACGCTCAACGCGTCCCGATGGCCTCCGCTTGGCGGCGTGGCAGGGCATGTCGATCGGCGCGCGCAGTGACTTCGAACTGCCCGGCCACCTCTACCTGCAGTTCAGCGCTCAACCCGCCGCGCAGTCCTTCGCCGCCTACAGCGACTGGTACCAGGTTCACCAGGACGAGAACATCGCCCAGTCGCAGGTGCTGCGCCGGGGTTGGCGTTACCGGCTCG